>JAFGWI010000028.1 GCA_016937215.1 Spirochaetales bacterium
CCGATGGTATGAAACTGCATTAATAATAGTTTATATTTGGAATTGTAACTGCAACGAATTGCTGTTTATGGGCGGCAGGCAACGCCCAGAATTACTTGCGCTAAACAAATAGAACGATTTTTATGAATCTTTCAAAACTTCAGTTTTACAGAATAGCCAGAATACATTAAATTTCCTTACCACACAAGGCTTCCGAAGGAAAAAATAAAGGGATTCCTTGTTATCAGCCAATGAGTCTTCGCACGTTTTCAAGGAGTTTTTCTTTTTTAAAGGGTTTGAGAATATAACAGGATACGCCCAGGTTGATAATGGGTTTGATTTCGCTGCGATTATGAACCGCCGAGATAAAAATCACCGGGGTTTTTCGGCCAGCCTCGGTTTCGCGGATCAATTCCACAAGGTGGTCGCCGGTCATGTCGGGCAGTTTCTGGTCTACGGTGAGGAGATCTGGCTTGTATCGCCTGAATTTTTCCAGGGCGTCCTTGCCTGTCATGGCGGATATCACAAAATATCCGGCCCCGGTGAGTATGCGGGAAATGGATTTCACCACATAGGTGATGTCATCCACCACAAGGACTTTTTTAAAGCCGCCTTTTTCCGGCGCTTTGATTTCAGCTTTTTCCAGATTGCTTTTTTCCACCATGTCCCCTTTGTCAATGTTGTATCAGCAGTTCCTTTGGTTCACGCTTTTACAGACTCCTCCGGGTCAGTTTCATTTTCAGAAACATCCTGGTTTTCTTCCAAACCTTTATCTATAATATGATTGGAATCGCGCAAACTGTCAATGTCTGTTTCAATTTCCTGGATGATCTTTTCTATTTTCGCGGCAGAACGTATGCCTCGGGATAGATTTTCCTCCTTGAAATAACGGCAGAGTTTCATGATTAGCTTCAAAAAATATTCATAGACCTGATACACTGCTTTTCCATGGTATCGTTGCGGCGAGAGAACCATGAAGCGGAGAAAGGTAAAGGCTTGTTTGTCCTTGTTGGCAAGGATGTCCCTGTAGCACATGGCGATAGTATGAAAGCTGGAAAAAATTTTCTGGAATTTCTGGTAAAAAAAGTGCTGGTGCTTTTCATTTAGAAACAATTCGGGGTTTTCCCAAGAATTATAGGTTCCCAGAGAGATTTTTATGGGCATGACCGTGCTGTAACGTGCTTTTGCCAATTCCAGGTCCTCGAAAATTTCCTTGATAATGGGGTCTATATCCTTGGTAGTGGAAATTTTCATTGTTTTTTCTTCTTCCTCGGTGCTTAAAAGATGCCAGGAATTAAAGTGAATTTCTTCTATGGAGTTGGCCAGGCCCTCGGCTATCAGCAGCATCACAAGAAAGGCATCGCCTTTGTCTTCCTGAAAGTCGTGTCCAAGTGAAGCATAGAATTCTTCCAGTATTTTCATGTCCTCGGGGCTGTCCATCTTGCTGATGGATCTGATCCATAGATGTTCACTGAGTTTTTTTTGCCAGTTTTCCAGTTCAGTGTATTTGTTTTTAAGATAATTCATCATGGTATTGAAGACCTCATAAGAACAGAGATAAATGTCCTTTTGCAGGATGTGCCCTGTGTAGGGGGCAACCAGGTCCTTGAATTCCAGGAAACGACGGTAATATACCATATTGTAGGCCAAGATGGCTTGAAACAGGGAAAATCCCACATAGCGGTAACTGAAAAACTCCTGTAGTTCCTCAATCTGGGCCATGGCTTTGGAATTGTCTTTTTGCAGATTCAAAAAAAGCTCTTTCACAGCCCGGGTAAAGGCGGATATCATCTTTGAAGCGTAACTTTCATGATACAGGAATCTCACAAAGCTTTGCTGCAGCATAAGAAAATCCTTGTCATTGAATTTATGATTGGTCACCAGGTTTTCATATTTCTGAATAAAATCAGCGAGATAGACCACAAGGTTGTAATCTTCCATGGAAATACTTTTCCAGCGCCAGGAATAATTGAGTATTTCAGGGATGTACACCTTTACTGGCAATATGATTTTATAATAGAGTTCAGTGATTTTTTCCTTGAAATGGTCGGACAGAGCTATTTTTATGCCAAAAAAGGAAAAATGAATCAAATCAAAGGACTGGTTCCAGGCCATGATTTTCGGCCTGTCCTTGAAAAAATACTGAAGGAATTTCCTTTTTTCCTGAGACCGTAAAAGCTTCATGGATTCAACGCGATAGTGGCGCCTTAATTCTTCATAAACAGCTTTATAATCTGCGATAATCATCCTCCGTAAATGAATGTCGGAAAGCGGTAATAAGTCCCCGGTTTCCGGAGTGGGCCGTAAAAGGCTCCCGGCTCAAAAGAGGCTTCAGCATGATTCCAGAGCGGAATTAATGCTTTCCAGAAGCTTTTCCCGACGCACCGGCTTGGTGATAAAGGCAAAACTCCCCAGCTCCTCAGCCCTTTCCGCGACTTTCTTGTCAATAAATCCTGTGAGCATGATCACAGGGAGTGAGGGGTATTTATCCTTGATTTCTTTCAATATAATAAAACCATTGGTGTCTTTCATCTTGATATCGCAGAGAATCACATGTATTTCTTCCTGACCCAAAAGGTCAAAGGCTGTTTTTTGGTTTTCTGCCTCGAGAATCCTGAGTTCTGTTTTATGAAGCTGAACTTTTATAATTTTCCTGATGTTTTGGTCATCATCTATAACCAAGAGTGTTTTCATGATTCCTCCTTGTCTTTTGTTTCCGTTCATTTGTTACTTCTTCCTGCTTCAGGATTCGGCGACCATTAACGCCGGAAAACGAATATCAAATTCCGAGCCTTCACCCAGTTTGCTTTTGGCTTTTATAAATCCTTTGTATTTTGTCACAAGTCGGTAGACAATATTCAATCCTATTCCCATGCCTTCGCCTGTAGGTTTGGTGGTGAAAAAGGGATCAAATATCTTGCTGATAATCACCTCGGGGATGCCAGGCCCTGTATCACGAATGGTGATTTCCACAAAGCGTTCGACCTGTTTGCAAGATACAAAAAGCTTCCCCCGGCCTTCCATAGCCTGAACAGCATTATTGATGACATTTAAAAAAATCTGCCTGATTTCGCCTCCCAGGGCATATATTCGCGGCACATCGCCATAGTCCCTCTGAATGTCAATATCAATAAACTTGGGGCTGTAACCTATAATGCGCAGGGTTTCCTCAAGCACATCGACCACATCAAGTTCCTTGGCAGTTTCTTCTCGCAGCGAACGTGAATATGAGGACAGATCTTTCACAATATCGGATACCTGCATGGTAAGATCGATGATTTCCGTTGCAAGCGATGCCATTTCCGGGTCACCGGCATCTTCCTGTATCACCTCGGCTGTTCCCAGAATTCCATACAAGGGGTTATTGATTTCATGGGCAATTCCCGAGGCCAATGTTCCCAGGGCCGCCATTTTCTCTCCGCGGATTAATTGCTCCTGTACCTCCTTCTGGTTGGTAATATCTTTCATGATCATGCCGATTTCATTTCTGCCCTGATCCGCCCGGGGCATGCGGAAAAGGGTATAACCAATAATACGGTCATTCATGTCCATTTCAAGGTCATAACGAATGGCATCATCATCAAGGGTCCTGATTTGTTCAAGAAAGGAGGTGATATTCACCTCTGATACATGAAGAATCTGCAAAACATTCTGACCCAAAATATCCTTAACATCCTGATTAAAATATCGAGAGTAGGAAGAATTGGCATAGGAAACCAAAAGGCTTTTCTTATCAAAGACAATTATTGACGAAGGGATGCTGGACAACACATTCAAGGCTGATTTGGCAGAAGATATATTATCCAAGGCAATTTCCACCTGATTGGCAACAGTTGAAAAAAACTGAAGGCTTTTTTCCTGTATGGGATTGCCTGAAACAAAATTATCAAAGGCAATCAGATAAAAATTGGTATTATTGACCACCACCGGCGTGATTAGGCTTTCAATCGAAGCTTTTCCCAGACTTTGGAGCAGAATCTGGGGCTTGGGATTGTTAAAAACAGTTTTCAGGAATTCCTGATCATTATTTAAAGTGGGGGTATCTCTGGCAGCGTCATGGCGCAGTTTATCCTTGCTGTAGGTGACCTGTTTATGGACCAGCTCAAAATCCGAATTATAGACACGAAAATATCCCCGCTCAAAGCCAATGCAATCGGTGATAATCTGAATCAGCATTTTCAGCAATTCTTCCTCATCACGCACCTTGTTGAGCTGCTCACCCATGAAGTTCAAAATCGAAAGCATATTGGCTTTTTCAAGAATCTGTTGATTGGCCTCCTGAAGCTTGGTATATTCCTTTTTATTGTGAATGACCGCCTGCTCAAGCTCCCTGGTGCCTTCCTTTTGTAATTGCTCGTGGTCCTTCATATTTTTACAGTTTTTCAGAAATTCCAGCAGACTGTGAAAAAGCCCGACTCCAAAAAAAAGCAAAAGCAAATCTTTCAAAGAAATCCAGGGTTGTGTTTGAAAGAAAAACATCCCCAGACCTGCTAATCCCAATATCCCGCTTATCGCGTAAAAAAAAGTATTCTTTTTTGTTAAAAGGGGCCAAGAAATTTCATAAACACACTCCTCCTGCCCCTTAGCCGCGCATTGGCTCTCGTGGATTCGGGCCAGCCCCAGATTCCAGCATTGAGGAATCGATGCCAATAAGCCCTTAATATAATCACAGTGATATGGACTGTGCTTTCCCTCTTCCACAGGCTTAAAGGATATACAAACACTTCCGATTTTTCGTTTTCTCAGGCTAAAGGTCCCCATATTGGTAAAACTACCTGAAAGTTCCACAAAGCGTTGGTACATCAAATCGGGCCTACCAAAAATTTTCATGCCCATAAGCAGGGTTCCCAAGGTTCCCCTATGACCGCTTGAAACAAGGCAACGACCTGCTTCAAAGGCTGCTTTTGAATTGGCTGTAAAGCGGACCATTTTTTCCAGAAACAAGTTAAAATAATCCATGCTTATCCAGTTTTTCTGATTGGTCAAATATTCAAAGCCAAGGCCTGTTTGAGCCACGAATTCGGTCAGCTTGTCGCGTCCAAATTGTTTCTCTAGATAACAGAGAGCCGGCGCGGCAAACCAGGTCGAGAGGTCGAATTTTCGCTTTTTAATCTGGAAAAAATCCAGGTCCTTACCATCCATAAAATCCTTGAATCCTGCTCATACTCATGATAAATAATTGAAGATTTTTCAAAGCCAAATCACTTTCCTTATAAAATTATAATCAAGCCATGGTGAGAAAACAAATGTAAAAAAGCTTTATGGGTATAAAAAATGGAAGTCGGTGTAAATTATGAACCAGCCAGCAATAGGGCTCGATTAGCGATGAGCCAGGACTTTAAAACCCGAGGCTTTATATACCAGCTCTGACAAGGTCTGTCCCTGGGAAACCACTGATAAATCGCCAAAACTTGTGAAAAACATAGTTTTTTTCTCAAAAAAAACTACACCTAAAGACCATTTGGAATTATAATTACAGTGATATTATGGGATTTGGTTAAACAAAAATCACCTTGTTCAACATCCTGAAAGCTTAACAACAAAAGGAATAATCTATGTTTGAAAGTATTATTGCCGAAGGCTGCTTGTACGGCATTATGGCATTGGGGGTTTTCATCACTTTCAGGGTCCTGGATTTCCCGGACCTGACAGTAGACGGCTCCTTTCCTCTGGGGGCTGCCATTATGGCGGCATTTCTAGTTAAAGGCTATAGTTTATGGCTGGCCCTTGTCCTGGCTTTTGTCGGCGGGACTATGGCTGGTATGCTAACAGCTGTGCTGCACAATGAATTGAAAATCCCCAATCTGCTGGCCGGAATTCTCACCATGATTCTGCTATACTCCGTGAACCTCAGGATTTTGGGAACATCCAATGTGTCTCTTTTAAATGTGGATACCATTTTAAGTCGTGTGTTCGGGTTTTTAAAACCCATCGGCTTTTCAAGGGAAATGTCCTATATGTTGTTTTTTATTCTGGCCATTTTTATCATCAAATTCATTATGGATGTTTTTTTCCGCACAGACCTGGGCTTAACCCTGGGAGCCCTGGGCAACAACCAGCAAATGATTATTTCACAGGGAGTAAATCCAAAGCTTCTGAAAGTCATTGGGGTCGGTTTTTCCAACGGCCTTGTGGCCATTTCAGGTGCCCTTACTGCCCAGTACCAGAATTTCGCTGATGTCGGCCTGGGCCAGGGAATTATTATTGCCGGCCTTGCCTCGGTCATGATCGGAGAATTCTTGTTCAGGTCCAACCGCATCGGCTGGCTGACCCTTAACGTCATTCTGGGTTCCATTATTTTTCACGGTGTCATGTACGGGGCCCGTCTGGCTATTTTTGAAATCCCCTTTCTTGAATCCTCAGACCTGAAGGCAGTTCAGGTTTTGCTGGTGATCATCTGTTTGGCCGGAGTTTTAGCCAGAGAACATCAGCGTAAAAAGGGAAAGGAGAAACCCCGATGATCAGCCTGAAAAACATTGCTATTGTATTCAACAAAGGTACGCCTGATGAGAACCTGGCTCTGAATAACATTAACTTATCCATTAAAGAAGGGGATTTTATTACCATAATAGGCAGCAACGGAGCCGGAAAGTCCACGCTTTTTAATATTATCTCGGGTTCATATTTTCCCACAAGCGGCACGGTCAGCATCAATAATATTGATGTGACACGCCACGCGGAATACAAAAGGGCCAAATACATAGGCCGGATTTTCCAGAACCCTCTTATGGGAACAGCCGGAAACATGAGCCTTGAGGACAACATGATGATCTCCTACAAAAAGGGTTTCAAGTGGCCAATACTCAGTCTGAACCAGAAAATGCGGCAATTTTTTCAGGATGAACTGAAGCAGCTGGACATGGGCCTTGAAAACCGCCTCCGTGATAATGTGGGGCTTTTCTCAGGCGGCCAGCGCCAGGCCTTGACCCTTCTCATGATGGTTTTATCGCAGCCAGCCCTTATTCTCCTGGATGAACACACCGCGGCCCTGGACCCAAAAAACGCCGCCCTTGTGCTGGAATTGACAAGTCATTTTGTGAAGAAATACAATTTGACCACCATGATGATTACCCACAATATGAACCATGCCATTGAATACGGTAACCGCCTTTTCATGATGGACAAGGGCGAGGTTATTTTTGATGTTCAGGGTGAAGAAAAAAAAGCCCTTACCCAGGCCAGGTTAATTGAGAAATTTCACGAGATTCGGCACAGCGAATTTGATAATGATAAGGTTTTGCTTTCCCAGGATTAGAGAAAAGCTTCATTCAAAGCGACCCCTTTTCACCACAGAAAGTACAGAACTGTTTCACAGACCCGTAGTTTTTGCTCTATTGAATTCAAAGGCCTTAATTTCAGGTATGCGAACAGCATATCTGAAATTTGTTGTCAGAAAAGCCCTCATAAACAGCATTGGCTATACCACGCCACAAAAAAAAGGAGGGGGATTTAAAACATCTTTTTCCCAAGGCTTATTGGCATTATTACAATGATAGCTGAAACTGATAATATGTGTTGAAAATATATTGATTATTTACCTCACCCTTTGAGAAGAACCAGATAATTTGTAAAATGTCTGCGTTTTTAACTTTCAGATAGCTTGGATTCAATCATATTTTTTTCAAGATACCTTATTTTTGTTTAGCCAATAGCTTATTTGGGCGTTCCCCCATTCCGCTTTTTTATCAACGGTTTGTTACATTTGAGTACAAATGAAACAAACCGTGCCTGGCTTCCAAACCTTGCAGAAGCTATTTTACATTTGAACGAATTTAAGGCAGTTTCAAACAAACAATAGATCCATTTTAGTAAAAAATGTTCAAATGTAAAATAGCTGGCTCCATGGGGTCGGGCTTTTCGCTTCAACTCCTCGCAGAAGCTTCATACACCACGGTGATTATCCATAGCAATGGCAAAAAATCGAAAAAACACCGGTCTGCTGCGGGGTTTCCGCTGCAATCCCTAACGCGGTCATAGCGGAAAAATCAGTTTGCTAAACAAATACCATTATTTTTAGCCGCTGATTCTTTGACAGGATTTCTTTAATATTTTGTAACGGCTCAGCCGGTATGGATAAGGGTTTCCCGATGTTATTGTCTATGCCAGTTTGTAGGAACCATAGCTTTTTTATAGCTTGTATGTATGAAAAGGATATGGGGAAAAGAGATAAAAACTACCCGATGTCATTCTGAGGAGGGACGACGAAGAATCTTTCCTGTCTCCATCGGTAACACTCCGACCATGCGCGCAAACACTTTGTTTTTAAATCGACACGCGCCATCTCAACCGAGATCCTTCACTCCGCTTCGCTTTGTTCAGGATGACAGCAGCCATTCTAAATGTAAAGCTTTCCGAATCAAAAAAAAATTGACTGATGCTATGAAAGTACCCTTACAATGGGTCACATTTAGAATGGCCGGGATGACAGCAAGGTATACATTCAAAACGACTCATGTACACCTTTCACGAATGGTTGCCCCGCTCTGGTTATAGATTAACAATCACGAATTCTTTTGATATGATTGCGAACCAGTTTTTCAAATTGGCTGAATCTTTTTTCCATTTGGTGATAGGTTTTCTCCAAAAAAGGCTTTTTTGCTGTGTAGGCTTCATCGTTAAGCATGAATTCTTCCCGTGTTAAAATGTCGTATACCAATAAAATATCCTGGGCCAAATGTTTAAATTCATGGATTTCTTCGAAAATATCCGATGGAAAAATAATCCGGCATTTATATAATTTTTCATTTAAGATAGCTGTTAAGCTTTGTATTCGAACACTCCATTCAGCCATAATTCGTTTAGATAAACCTTCAGACACCAGATTTTTGATACGGTTGGCAATCTCCATGACTTCAGGATATAAACCCATGGCTTCATCAGTGTATAAATCATCGTATTTAAGTGTTCGTTCCAAAAGATGTTGCTTTTTTTCAAACTCTATTTTTAATTGTTGCTTAAAATAATTTTTGACAATGAACACAGCCAAACCTGTAATCAGTGTAGAAGAGGCCAGTGAAATTAATACCCCCTGTAATATTTCCGGCATGATAATTACTCCTCAAATCTGTTCATAAATAATTGTTCAATGGCTTCCATGGCATTTTTTTCATCCTCACCATCCGCTATAACATCAACCATTGTATTGTAAGAAGCCCCCAAGCTGAGTATACTCATAATGGATTTACCATTAATAACCATGTTATCTCGAATTAATAAAATAGTCGATTTAAAAGCATAGATGGCCCGGACAAATAAAGCAGCAGTTCTTCCATGGAAGCCAGCCCTATTGGGAATGGTAAAGCTTTTTCGAATCATAATCGGTTTTAATCATAATAGATTTCATATCTAAAATCAATTCATTAATGTGATGTGTCATATTTATTCTATAATCCATATCAACATAGTTAGCGGATGACAAAGCTGTATTTTTATGAAGAATGGCAGTTGAGTTAATTAAATATGCTGATTAACCAGAATAGGGTTAATTTCAGGATAGGTCGCTATAAAAATGATTAATATTGTTAATATCCGATCTTTTAACATTGCAATGATTTTCCTCAAATTCTGCCATCTCCCTGCGATTATAGCCTGAAAAGCAATCAGAATCATTGAATATTTTGTATAACCTATCAAACTGCTAGTTTACATTCAACCAAAGAGAAAGCAAATACTAAAATATAACAAATTGAGCTAATTGCAAAAGTCCCGACATTAGCAATTAGCAGGCAACAATAAATTCATAACTTATTATCCGAGGAAATGGTCACCCTCAAAAATGGAAAAAAAGCCATTCTATTTGATGATCATACCTGGGTGGAAGTCAAAAATAATCAATGGCCCTCCGATGATATCATTCAAAAAATCCAACTTTCCGAATTAGTTTCGAGACCCCAAAAAAAGCTTTTTCCCCCTTTCAGACTAGTTTTGGGGCATAAAAAAAGGTTTTTCCACCATTCCTGTCTAGTTTTTTTGACAAATAGACTGCTTTTTTGCCTGACAGGACTGGTTTTGAGACCGAAAAAATGGTTTTTTACCCATTCCCGGCTAGTTTTCCGACCCAAAAATAGGTTTTTCACCCTTCCCGGATGGGTTTTTTAACAATATCACCCGTTTTTTACCTTCCCGAACCGGTTATAGCGCTTTCCTGAAGGTTTTTAGCTGTAATAAAGGGTTTTATCAATTAATTATAAAAATATCCCCCTTATCCGATAGGTCAACCACCATCTGCAAAGCAGGTGGCTTTTTCATTTAGTAAAAACTTGCCTTTGAAACCAAAAAAACAGGCAATAAATTTGAATTTTATTTTTTCACCACTTAAAATTAATTTATCGATTTGAATAAATTTAATTAAGGAGACCTGCTTATGGCGAATGAAAAGAAACTGGGTAAACAGGAAGAAGAAAACGAGAAGGAAAACCTCCGGTGTTATGAAATGCTGCTTCCAATTGTGGAAAAAATACCGGATTCCGAAATTATTGCGTCCTCCATGCCCCTGGATGACTTTAATCAGGAAGCCGAGAACCTGCATAAATGGGCCATCGATGATTTACCCCTGATGATTGAAATCGGTCTTGACAAATCGCTTTATGATGATATTCCCACACGAGTCAAAGGCCTTCGACAAGCCATGAGCTATGTCAATATATCGGACTTTGAAAAAGAGGAATACCGTTTAATCTGGAAAAATCGCTCTAAAGAAGTTCAGGAACTCAGACGAATTCTCATTCGCTCATTCCGCTTTGCCTATCGTAATAATGCCTCATTACTCGGCCACATCAATAAAATCGCTTCCAATGAAAGCTATCCGGGAATGATTCAGGACTTGAACGACCTTTCGGAATTGGGCAAAAGAAATCCCAGGGAACTCGAAATCATCAAATTTGATTTTAACCTTCTGGCCAAAGCCGCCTCTGTTTCCGTTGAAATGTCCGAGGTGCTGGCCCATAAAAATGCTGAAAAAAATAACAGCAAGGAAATCAATCTCCGCGATAAATTTTTTACCTATTTGAAACAAGCTGTTAAAGAAGTAAGTGACTATGGAAAATATTTGTTTGATATTCACCACGAACGAAGAAAAGGATATGTCTCCGCCTACCTGGCCCGGGCGCGTCGCAAACGAAAAAAGAATGAAGAGTCAGAAGAAAACAATAACATTCCCAGCGATGGTGAATAAAGGATGTTATTTGTGGACCTAAGATATTGGGGGAGGGTTCCTGGGGTGTAAATTCTAAAGTACTTATACTAATTTTTTACCGCCCATATTTGAAATTTACAGCCTACCACTCATAAAAGTTTGAATAAAACCACTGATGCCCACTGATTTTCACAGATGTTAGATTCAAGATTTCTATTAATTATAAACCTTAAATTTAAAAATTAGAATCAAAAACCCAATTCCCGGAAGTCCGAGCCATCTCCATCCCTCAAGCTCCCATCTGTGTTCATCCGTGGACATCCGTGGTTCCTTCCCTGCCGATATAACATTTTGATTAATCTATTCATTATAGA
>JAFGWI010000312.1 GCA_016937215.1 Spirochaetales bacterium
AATATGATCTCCAATATCAACAAGAAATAAAGGAAAAAATCGAAAAGAATAAATTATGTGCTTGACTTTATCATAGGGGATTGGAGCCATGGCTGGTCATTTTTTCAAAAATGACCAGCCAAAGCGTTTTAGACCGGATAATTTCCGGCCTAAAACCTTCGAAGCGCCAGCGGAGTGGCGGAAAGCCCGGCCTGATAAGCCCAGAGGCTTATCAGGTAACGCCCAAAAACATACAAGTTGAAGAAATACATATTTTTCAAGATTTTTCCAACCGCCCTTTCCGGTATCCTTTCAAAAATAAAATAGAAATTCCCTTTTATTAACCCTTATTTTGAATTACTCTTTGTATAAAGGGAAATTTCCCTTGAAGGAGTTTTTGATGAAAAAAATAGTCACCCTCGCTATATTGATCATTATAGGTATTAGTAGTTTTGGCCAAAGCGCTGTTGATGAAGGGGAATTAATGAACCTCGGAGAGGACACAGGCACGGCAACAACAGTCATTGAAACCCAAAGCCCGCGCACGCTAAGCCCTCTGGTGGCCAAACAAAAAGCCGGAGCCCTGGATAATCCGCAAATCAGAAATATCAGGGCTTTGGGAATCATCAACAAGCATTTTGGCGCGGATATAACCGCTTTTTCAGCCGATTTTGCTGACCTGAAAAACATCTACGTCAACGCGAAATCCCTTTTTTTACGCGGCGATTATTACAACTCCTATGATCAATATCTCCAATGCCAAGCCAAATCTATGGAGCTCTATCAAAGAGCGGCTGATTTCTATAAAAACGAGTCCATGAAGCTGCTTGATCAAGCCTCGGCCAAAGTTCTGGACATGGAAATCGAGGCCCTTGTTTCAGACACGCCCGACGAAGACAAAAACCGTGTCACCTTGGCCCAGGGAAACCTGCGGATCGCCTTTGAATATTTTAATGAAAGCGATGCTGATTACAAAGCAAAACGCTACCAGGACACCATCGATAACTGCCAGGCTGCCAAATACTACGCCATCAATGCTTTGATCAATCTTGAAAAGGATCCGCAGAAAGCGGCGTCACTTGAGGAATCCTTTGACAAGGATATTCGCGACGCATTGGGTCGATTGTAAAAAACCTCGACACTCACCATCAAGCGCCATTGCAGAGCATACAAAGACTTTTTTGCAATGGCTTTTTTTTGCTCCGATAAAATTCCTATAACGAAGAATGACTAAAATGTTCAGTTAAGGCACAGAGTTCTTCTCTCCAGGGGATAGTCAACACATTTTGTGCCATTTGTAGAACACGGGAATGATGATTGGTCTCAAGATAGGCCAACAGGGCTGACCACTTTTCATTCAAACCCATCAACACACTGTCAGGATTTTCGCGATCCTTGAGAAAATATTTCTGCGGATGGGCTTTTCTTTCCTTTTTTTCAAACTCCCATTGCTCCTTGGTTCGAATGATTTCCCTTTCAATAGAAGCCAAAAGAAAAGCCAAAGTCTGAGGCGCGGTATCTTCCGGTGTCCAAAAGGATAGGGCAAAACTGGGGACCAGGGTGCCCCGTTTGAGCTGCTTGAAAATAAAACTATTATAGCCGTTTGGCATCATGTTTTTGTTGGCCATCACAGCCAGAGGATGATTTTTTTCTGAAGGTGGCGTTAACCCGGCCATTTCAGCTTCCAGATTTATCCATAGCTCGTTTATCCATTCTGCTTTTCCGCGAATCAAATTGCGTAAATGCATTTGATAAAGAATTTTAAAACGACACGACCTGCCCTTCTCCCGTTCTATAAGATTTTTTAAAAGCTGTTCCTGTAAATAATCTGTGCTTATTTTCTCAAGATTTTCCAGCCAGAAAGTACTTGGAAAACAGGAAAATAACAATTCCACAGGATATTCTTTTTGCTCCAGGGGATGATTTAATAAAAACCGGGCCAGAGGCATCAAAAATGCCTCAATCTCGTTCCCCAAACGTGTTAAATATTGGAGCACTTTATAAAGGGCCTTTATGTAGCCTGAATCATATAATGCCAAATAAAGCGCGGCGAAATTCACATCTCTCTCAAAAGCCTGCTTCAGCATACGCATATAATGGGTTTTATCAAGATCAAGGGCAAAAAGAGAATCCAGATACACCCAGAGCACCTCGGATTTTAAATGATCATTCACATAAACCAGCAATTCAACACAGGCCTCTCGGTTTTTCTGCTTTTTAAAAAACCCGCGGACCTCATCAGCTCTTGAACGAACAAGGGCCTGAAACACATAATATCCGCCATAATCGTCATAAAAAATATTTTCCAAAAGGATATCGGTAAAATGAAAAGAGGAACTTTGAAATAAATAATAAACATTCGGAGATTTTGATGAAAAAAACAAAGGAACCAAATCCATAAAAGCTTTGTCCGGCCGTGTCCAGGGGAATTTAAAAAACACATTCATAAGCCAGGAAGAACCCTGGCTGTTTATATCCTCCATGGTTTCCTGTATCAGATCAAGAAAAAAATCGGGTAATATTCTTAAGCTCAGCAAAAGCGCTTTGGCCGCGTCGCAGACATATACTCCCTGGAATTCATCAGTTTTTGTCGCAGGAGAAGAAGCAGGCAAATCCTCCGGACTATCGAGGGATTCACTTAATCCAGTGTCAAAAAAATTTTTTTCAACAAAAGTATCATCTTCAAGCAATTCAAAAACATGGCTCAAAATCGCATAAGGACAATTCTGATTTAAATCCAGCCCTTGAAGGGCCTTTAAACGGACCTCGGGTTTATCCGAAGTTAAATCATCAAGCACACCCATTTTTCTTTTCACCCTTTCCGGATTTTGAAAAAAATATTTTTTTCCTGATTAAAAACACAAGGTTCTGAACAAGCCGGTAAAACAAAAGATAATACGAGGAGGCAGTCATCTTTTTGATCATACATTGATCTTTGTACTTTATCAAAGTACATTTTCATAAATTATGACAAAAAAAACTACGCGCTTCCTATTTACTCTGAAAATCGGGATCAAAACCTTTGGCAAACAGTCATTTTATAAAGCGCGTCTCTGAATATGAATGGCTTTCCAAAAAAGATTACCGGTTTTAGCGATGAGATATAAAAAACCTTCAAGGCTCTTCCAAAACTGAGGTTTTGTAAAAACCAAAAAACCCGCGGATAACTTGTTTTATTACCGGATGAAAAGTTGTCAATTGAAAACTGCCTGCAAAGTCGCTAATATCAGGACTTTAGTAAATAGTTTTTTTGTTTCATTTGTTTCGCATAAGTCTTTTTGGGCGTTGCTTACCGCCAGGGAGCAGGGCAGACCGGGTTATAGGGCCTCTGGTCATAAATGCTTCGCATTCATTGCTCGATGGCGTGAATACTCATTGGTATTCACTATTAGTCTGGAACCTAATTCCACTATCGCTCGAAAGGTTTTTTTGCCGGATTTTTTCCGGCAAAAAACGCTTTGGCTTGCCAATTTATAAAAAATGAACAGCCCTGCCTCCTATCCCTAATGCGGTAAGAAGCAAAATACGATTGAACCAAACAAGCGGCTCTCCTAATTAACCGATCTTATCTTTTAAAAGCCCCCAAAAACCCATAAAAACAGGTTTTCAGAGGTGATAATAAAACCAATCTGCCAGGAATAATCCGGATAAAACCAAGCCCATCCTGATCAAAACCCCAAGCAGCAGGAAACCTACTCCACTGTTACACTTTTGGCAAGGTTCCGGGGCTGATCCACATCACGATTCAGCTCAAGGGCGCAATAATAAGAAAAAATCTGCAATGGAAGCACCATCAAAAAAGGATAAAAAAGCTCGTGGGTCTCAGGTATCTCAATAATATCATCGGCGATATCACTCACTTCCTTGTCACCCTCAACTGCCACGGCAATAACCTTACCCTTCCTGGCCTTTACTTCCTTCATGTTGGAAATAACCTTTTCGCGCAGGCTATCGTTGGGTATCAGAAAAATACTAGGGGTATCAGGATTAATCAGGGCAATGGGGCCATGCTTTATTTCAGCAGCACTATAACCTTCGGCGTGAATATAGGAAATTTCCTTGAGCTTAAGTGCCCCTTCAAGGGCAACAGGATAATTGATTCCCCGGCCAAGGAACAAAAAATCAGGATAATGAGCGTATTTTTTTGCCAATTCCATGATTTTATTTTTACCAGCAAGAATCTTGTCGATTTTGGCTGGAATCGAATTCATATCGTTGATAATTTTGGTCCCATTTTCAAAGGACATATCCCTGAGCCGGGCAAGAAGCAGACTCAAAAGATAAAATACCGTGATCTGCGAAGTAAAAGCCTTGGTTGAAGCCACAGCGATCTCAGGCCCTGAATGAATATACACACCACCATCAGATTCCCTGGCAATGGTCGAACCGACCACATTACAAACACCCAATACAGTAGCGCCCTTTCTCTGGAGCTCCTTCATGGCGTAAAGCGTATCAGCTGTTTCGCCGGACTGAGACACCGCGAAATAAAGGGTATTTTTTTCGATAATCGGATTCCGGTAACGCACTTCCGAGGCCAATTCCGCTATCGCGGGAATTCGGGCTACCGATTCCAGAAGATAAGCGCCCACCATACCCGCGTGAAAGCTGGTGCCGGCCGCAATAATTTTTACACGCTCAATCTGAATCAATTCCTTGGTGGTGAGGTTTAAACCACCCAGTTTCGCCGTTGCCTCTTCCAAAGACAAACGCCCGGTAATTCCCCGCTTAATGGCTTCAGGCTGTTCATGAATCTCTTTTTCCATAAAACAGGAATAACCATTCTTTTCCATTTCCTGGAGTTCCCAGGTAATCTGCTCAATATCCTTTTCAATCTGCTGGTCATTCAAGTCAGTCGTCACATAACTCGTGGGTGTAATATTAACCACTTCACGATCTTCCAGATAAACAACCTGCTTGGTGTGGGCAATAATAGCTGTCACATCGGAAGCCAAAAACATTTCATTCTGACCAATGCCCAACACTAAGGGCGAACCATTTCTCGCCCCAATAAGCCTGTCCGGTTCATCTGCATGCATGCAAACAATACCGTAAGTCCCCTTAACCAGAGAAACAGCATCCTTTACAGCCCGTTCAAGGTCACCTGTGTAATATTTTTCAATAAGATGGGCGATAACCTCGGAATCGGTCTCGGTCGTAAAAACATGCCCTTCCTCCGTTAACACCTCACGAAGCTTCTCATAATTTTCAATAATCCCGTTATGAACAATAGCTACTTTGCCATTGCAACCCTTATGAGGATGAGCGTTATTATCATTTACAACACCATGAGTTGCCCAACGGGTATGACCTATTCCATAAGTACCAGCCAATTGAGGAGACACCTTTTTCTGCAGCTCCTTGATCTTTCCTTTTGATTTAATAATACAAAGCTGATTCGCGCTTTCGTTCACACAAATTCCTGAGGAGTCATAGCCCCGATACTCAAGCCTTTTAAGACCTTCAATCAAAACCTGGGCTGGTTTTTTAGGTCCGCAATATCCGATAATCCCGCACATATTTAATCCTTTCTTAAACAGACTTCCTTAAGTTAAAATTCTAACATTTTATTATCTATATTTCCATAAGTAGCAGAAAAAGTTGCGTTTTTTATGCTTGAAATACGGAAAGAATGTGTCAAAAAACAAAACAAGATGAATAGGAGGGGGAGCCTTGCACTGAAAGTGCTTGGCAGGTCTCCCCCTGGCTTTCGATGGGCAAGGGGTGAGCGGCAGCTAAATCACGCCAGGAATATCTGTCACCTCTCATAATAACAACCCCTCTCCAGCCACCCCCTCCCCTAGGGGGCCCTCTTCTTAACCCAGAAACCTCTAACCATATAACAATCAGACCGGAAAAACACGCCCCCTAAAACCCCCGATCAGTAACAGAATCGCCCTTTAAACCCCCAAAGGAGTATTTATGACTGATCTTTTGGACCATTTCATCTACAAACAAATCCAGGTAATTCGGCGAACAAGCTGAAACATGGGGCATAATCATACAATGAGGAGCATCGCGCAAAGGCGAATTTTCAGCTAAAGGCTCATTCTGAAATACATCCAGAAAAGCAGCTGCCAGTTTTCCATGTTTCAAGGCCTTAGCTAGAGCATTTTCATCAATAGCGTTTCCCCGGCCGACATTATGAAGAGCGGCCCTCTCAGGCAGACGCGAAAGCACATCTTCATTAATCACATTATCACTCTCACTGTTTCGGGGCAAAGCCAGTATCAAATGGTCGCAGTCAGTCAAATGCTTTTTCCAGCCATCGAGGGTCACCACCTGGTCCTCAGGGCCAAAATAATCAGGCGCTATTGTATTAGTCCGATTCACCCCTGTAATTCTAACACCAAAGGGTTTTAAAAGCCGGCCAATCCAGACACCAATATGTCCAAAACCCAAAATAACGACATTATTATTCCTTAATGCCCGCATTGGGTTTCCAACTTCTCCTCGAGGCCAAAGGCTCTTTTTTTGCCACTCAAGACTTTGAACAAGCCCCCGATTATGAGCCAAAACAAAGGCCAGAACTGTCTCGGCCATGATTTCGCCATGGAATGAACAATAATCGATTTCAACTCCTTCAGGTGGTGTCACCTGAAAATAATCCTTTCCTGCCGCAGGCGTCACAAGCCATTTTAATTTGGGAGCCATATCAAACCATTCCTGTTGAAAACTCCAGACAAAAACCACTTCTACCATGGATAATGATGACAGAAAAGCTTCTTTTGTTTCGCAAATGGTAAGCTCCACATCCGGGAGTTTTTTTTCCAAGGCCAGCTTGTGGCGCGAAAGAAAATTCCAGCATTCCACTTGATTATGAGTTAAAAAAACAGAAATTTTCATAACAAAACCCCTTTCATCATGCTAAATCACTCTCGTAAAATCCCTTGACACCCTATAATCCAGTTCTGCGAAAAAACAATTATTATAAAAATATTCACATTCAGCAAACAGGCAATAATTATATACAAAATAATTCCTTCTATGAACAGAGGTTTTCTGCCAATTAAATTCCACTATAAAATTATGGTATTCATGTAAAGCCATTGGCCGAATCCGAAACTGAAAGGTCTAAGAAATCTCACCATTTTCAATTATCCTTTGAAGTCCAGGGCTTTACCTCCATCTCTTGAAGTTGACATATCAATAGCTCTATGGTATTTTCTGATCATTGATTCTCATTTTCCATTTTATATAAATAGATAAAGAAATCAAAACATACCAAACGAATATAAAAAATCTTGGAGGAAGCTATGGCTAAAGAAAACGAAACAAATAATGAAATAAGACGCGATAGTGAAGGATGGATTACCTACCGGCCAGAAATCAAAGTACTTGATTGTACGATACGTGACGGCGGCTTAATGAATGATCATCTTTTTGATGACAAAGTGGCAAAAGCCATTTACCAGGCTTGTGTTGATGCCGGCGTCGATTACATGGAATTAGGATACAAAGCTGATAAAAAAATATTCGCCCAAAACAAATTCGGAATCTGGAAATTCTGCACTGAAAGCGATATCCGCAAGGTCATTGGCGATAATGATACCACTTTAAAACTGGCAACCATGGCTGATGCCGAAAAATGCAATTATAAAAATGATATTTTACCTCGAGAAGAAAGCGTGTTTGATTTAATAAGGGTGGCAACCTATATTCATCAAATCCCGATTGCCCTGGATATGATCAAAGACGCAACAGATAAAGGTTATGAAACATCAGTAAACCTAATGGCCATTTCAACCGTACCTGAATACGAACTGGATGTGGCCATTGAAACCCTTGCCAAATCTGAAGTCGGAACAATCTATCTTGTGGACAGCTTTGGATCACTCTATGGCGAACAAATGCAATATCTGGCCAGAAAGTATCTAAAAGCAGCCAAAGCCATGGGCAAAGAGGTAGGTGTTCACACACACAACAATCAGGAACTTGCCTATTCCAATACCATCACCTCCCTCATAGAAGGAGTCAACTACCTTGACGCCACCATCGATGGAATGGGGCGAGGAGCTGGAAATTGTCAATTGGAACTTCTTCTTGGCTTTTTGCACAACCCCAAATACCGGCTGCGGCCAATATTAAAATGCCTTACCGACCATATCAGGCCTTTAAAAGCAAATTTGAACTGGGGATTTCAAATACCATACATGCTCACCGGTCTTTTAAACCAGCACCCCCGGTCTGCCATGAAATTTCTGGCTGGAGACAACAAGGATGATTTTCTGCAATTCTACGATGAAATTACCGAAGAAAATTCTTGAATAAGGAATAACTAAATGGATTTATGGAAAGCTATTATTCTAGGAGCTGTTCAAGGTGTCGCTGAATTCCTGCCGATTTCTAGTTCCGGCCACTTGGTCGTACTAGAAAAACTCATGGGGCTTGATATGCCTTTGGCCTTTGATATACTGCTCCACATACCCACTTTGCTGGCAGTAATCATTGTGTTTCGCAAACGCCTGGGTCTATTATTATCAGCCTTTTTCAAATGGATCAGCAAGGGCTTTGACGCAAAATCACTTGAAGAGAAGGATCAGCACCAACTGAAATTAATTCTTATGATGATTATTGCCACAGCAGTTACTGTTGTTGCAGCCCTAGGATTAAAACAAACAGGGGTTATAGAACTACAAGCCAAATTTGTTGGTATCTTTTTCATCATCACGGCTATCTTTCTTTATATGACACGTTTTTTAAAACCCACCAAGGAATACAAGGATTTCGGCGTAAAAGAAGCCCTGATCACCGGCTTGGCCCAGGGTTTTGGAGCCATACCCGGTATTTCACGATCAGGCAGTTCAATTTCAGGGGCCTTGGCTGCCGGATTAAAACGCGATCTGGCAGGTGAATACGCCTTTCTTATTTCCATCCCGGCGATTCTCGGTGCTTCGATTATCGAAGCCAAAGATATGGGAACATTGAATATCCCCGCGGTTTCAGTTATTGGCGGAATACTTGCCAGTTTTATTGTAGGATTATTATCACTCCTGTTACTGATTCGATTTGTCAAAAACGGAAAGCTCTATTATTTCAGCTTTTATTTGCTTCCAGCAGGCATCGCCACCCTTGTTTTTGTGTAATTCATATTCATCCATCAAAAAAGGAGCTGCTTTAAATAAAACAGCTCCTTTTCAAGGATTAAAAAACCTGTATATGTTCAGCTAATGAATTTTGGGCGTTGCCTGCTTTCATTCCATTCCAGCAGGCCGGGCTTTCCGCCACTTCGCTGTCGCTTCGAAGGTTTTCGTGCTGGAAATTATCCAGACGAAAACGCTTTGCTGTACCATTTTTGAAAAAATGGTACAGCCATGGCTCCAATCCCTAACGCTTTTAACA
>JAFGWI010000313.1 GCA_016937215.1 Spirochaetales bacterium
AATCCTCGGCGCGAAAAAAGCGCGCCTCTGGGTTTTAGCAAGTCATTTTTGAAAAAATAACTTGCTATTATTACAATCCTTAACGCTTAAAATAGTGATTCCTGTTTAAGCTAAACAAATACGATCTTACCGATGAAAAATTATCATGTAAAATTAAATGAATTTGATGGGTTTTTATGGTACGGTTATTTTTTTCTTGACAAAGTAGGATTATCAGATAAAATGGCAAATACACAAAATGTTTTCTAACTTTATTTGACACAAGAAAAACTATAGTCACACAATAATGAAGCATTTATATGGAACCAATGAGTTATGGATGATATCAAAGAGTTTTACGAACTTAAAGCAGCAGAATATTCACATGAGTGGTATTCGAATGAAACGATGTTGCCATCAATCAAAGAATATCTATGCCTGTTCTCAAAAGAGAACCCCAGAATCCTCGATTTAGGCTGTGGACCTGGCCATGAAAGCATGCGTTTAAAGAATAATAGAGCCCGAGTGGTAGGTATTGATTATAGCGGTGAATCAATAAAAATAGCAAAAAGCAAAAATACCGAAATTCAATTCCTGGAAATGGATTATCAACAAATATCTGATAACTTGGGTCGCTTTGACGGGGTATTTTCTTGTTCCTCAATGATCCATTTGACAGAAATAGAAATGCGCGGTCTTCTAAAACGAATAGATAAAGTATTAAATACTGATGGTTTATTTCTTATTATTTATCGAGTTGGGGAAGGGCAATTAATTCAGAATCATGAAATAAATGGACAAAAATTAATACGGACAATAGAGCGTTATAATAGAAAACAAATTATCGAAATATTTGAAAAAAATAATTATCAGTACCAACAGGATGGGTTTTTAGATTCTTCGTTAATCAACAATTGGAAAAGTTTAATCTTTAAAAAACGATAAATCAACAACTAACTTGATCCAAAGCGCTTACCATGAAGGGTTACAATGCTTGCACTAGTACAGTAATGTGAAAATCTATTTTACATCAAAATTCAGAATAATTGGAAAGTTGTTTATTATCATGAATCCTCGGTTCCGATTAGGCGAATCGATAAATGCAAATAAATTATAAATTTGTCTATATTCTATAAAAAGGAGAAAGAATTGAAATGAACAGGATAACACCTAATTTGTGGTTTAAAGGTAATGCAGAGGAAGCAGTTAATTTTTATTTATCTATATTTCCTGAAGGGAAAATTATCGATAGGTCTTACTACCCTAAGGAAGGGTTGCTTGACTTTCAAAAACCCTTTGCCGGCAAGGTGTTGACAATTTCCTTTGAACTTTTTAATCAACAATTTACAGCCATTAACGCCGGTGATGAATTTACGTTTAATGAATCTATTTCTTTTAACATCTCTTGTAAAGACCAGGCGGAAATAGATTATTACTGGGAGAAACTGACCGCAGAGGGTGGTTTTGAAAGTGTTTGTGGATGGTGTAAGGACAAGTATGGTCTCTCATGGCAAATCAATCCTGAGAATATTGATCAGATTTTGCTTAAACCTGGAGCCTGGGAGCGATTATTACAAATGAAAAAAATAAATATTGATGGATTAAAGAAGTCTTGAAAAAAACATAAGGGCAGCTCTAAAAACTATCTTCTTTACTAAAGAAAAAGGCCTGTAACCTTTTTCTCTGAAATAAACGAATCGCCATTGAGACAAAAATAGCGGATTTATCCCTGCATGCAAAACAGGCATCATCGGTGGGGATCATTATTAATGAACTGCTTACCAATATTTTATAATACGCCTTCAAAGATCTGGATGAAGGTTCTGTCTCCATTTCGCTTGAGAAAGAAGGAAAGGGTATTAATCTTCTTGTCCGCGATAACGGTATCGGGATTGATGAAAAGATCTTGGTAAACCAGTCACATGGTTTTGGAATTACCATCATCAAAATGATTGTGGACCAATTAAATGGCACATTCACCATTCAAAAAAATAATGGAACAAGAAATATTGTTTATTTTGAGATTTAGAGCTTCTGGAATTCTGGTCTTTATCTGGATTAATAAAGAGGACCATGATTTATTAACCGCTAAAAAATGTTAAACCGTTTTTTTTGTTTCAAATTTGCTCATTAGCAATTTTTGGTTAGTGAATATGCTTTCTCTCTATTCGGAATAACCCTTTTTATGGATTTTTAAAGATTCCATTAAATGGATTCTTTTGTTTTTGACTTTCGCTGTTACCGCTTACGGCCTTGGTTGGTGAGTACAGCCGGGTCATGAAATAATATAAAAGCAAAAAGCTGTTGAGTAATCCTGAGCAATGCCCCTAATTTTTTTAAATTGTGGGAAAATATCTTTTTCATTCATGCCTGGAATATAAACCATGATTATGGTTCCCTTTTTCGATTCCTGTTGTATTTTTAATGCCAGCTTTTTTTTCATTTCCTCTTCATGTTTGTGTTTTTCGGTATTATCAAAAGGCCAGCATATATAGATAATGGAATATCGTGACAGATTGATATTGTAGAAGCTGCCATGGGTAATCCTAATGGCCTTTGAATTTATCCTGTTCTGTTTTGATAAAATTTCTATTGTATTCAAGCTTTCTTCTACCAGAGATTCCTTTAATTCAATTCCAGTGACATCATTGATGATATGTGAAAAAAGACAGACAGGCAGCCCGTTTCCGCTGCCCAGATCAATAATGGTTTCACTTGCGAGATTAGATGACAAAAGCTTCAGATATTTAATCAAATCGATATTAGGCGAATAACCAAAGGCGCCGGTGCTGGATAAATCATGGTACATGCTTAGCTTTTTTATTATGATTCCTGCCCTGAAATAGATATTGACATACATGAAGTTATCGCATTCTGTGAGTACATTTTGTAATAAACAGCTATTAAAGGGGCTGGTATTTCCCTTGAAAAAATCAATAGCCCTGATAATGGTGATGCATGGAACCAATTCCTTTTTTTCCATTGAAAAGGCGAGAACATCATAGAGATCCTTTAGGTTATTATACTCTGCCTTGTATTTTTTGGGGCTAATTTTGTCTACCACCAGAATCAAAGCCCATGCATCGAGAAGGAAATTGATGATGTAATAATTTTCCGGATTGGTTTTTTTCATTAACGGTAATAAAGCGATGAGTTCTTTTTTGTTCATGAAAAATCCATGGGATGTCTGTCAGATTTGCTCATTTTTTAACTCCCTTTTAAAAAAAAATCAGGAGAAAGATATAAAAAAAATTACCATTACATGGAAAAAGCGGAATGCAACAGGAAAATTATGTTGGCTGATTTTCTTTGACTTAATAATACATTATTTACAAGACAGAGTCAAAGCCATTATAGCCGCGCTATAATATTTGGATGATTCAATACGTTTTGTTTTGTTCAGAAACATTTATATATAATCGTGCGTTTTGTTCAACACGGTTAAGCTTTTTAAGGAATGTGCCCTTCCGGAAATTTTTTACCCAGTTTTTGATTATGAGGTATCCGCCTAATTTGAGTATGTTGTTTCTGAAAAATTTTCTTTTCCACAGGTTAAAAGCCGCAATCAATAATTTTGCTCGTCCTGTTGCAAGGGTCAGGGTGGTGGAAAAAACCAGTCCCGGAAATGTAAAAAGAATATGAAAAATTATTTTACCAAGATTTGTGATGGAATAGAATTTTTTCATTATCAGTTTAACTGATTTTTGTAAGTCCTCCGCGCTTGCTCCGGCATCGGGTTGAAAGAGAGGGAATTGTCCGTCATAATATTCCCATCCTATCTCTGATAAAGGAAACAAACGGCCTTCTTTTTCCAGGCGTTCGCGTAAAGCTGTTCCTGGTAAGGGGATGGGTAAAAGAAGCTGAAGCGTATCAATCTTCGCGTTTTTTATGAATCTGTTGTATTCTTTGATGTGCTGTTTAAGATCTATCCTTGCTTTTTCTGATTTTTGAGCCGGATAACCGAAAATGAACA
This sequence comes from Spirochaetales bacterium, assembly GCA_016937215.1. Lineage (GTDB taxonomy): Bacteria > Spirochaetota > Spirochaetia > SZUA-6 > JAFGRV01 > JAFGWI01. The sequence goes on from JAFGWI010000313.1 coordinate 3,953, forward strand.
TTCCATGAATGAAGAAATGATAACGATGAAATATTTTTGACCATTCGATGAGTTTGGCGCTTGAATAGCCCTTTTTCATGGTTTTTAGATCATCTTTCAAAGGTGATTCATAGCCGATACACACCATATCAATATTAGCGTTTTTCATGGCTTGAAGAAGTTCGGGATAGCGGGCATCGGAAACGCGGGTCTGAACTGTGAACCGCAATTTGATGTTATGTTTTTTTTGATAATCAGCTATAAGCTGGCAAAATTCAATAGCTGAGGTCCTGTCTGCCGCAAAGTGATCACTTGTTTCAAAAAAATGCCGTGCTCCTCTGGTTTCTATCAAATACACAACATTATCAAACATTCTTTTCGCGGAACAGCTTCGGGCCTTGTCCTTTACCGCGCAAAATTCACAATGGGAATTGCACCCCCTGGTTCGGTTAATGGGATAATAATCCATTTTGGCGTAACGGAGCAGATTAAAATCCGGGAATGCTGCTTGGTTAAAATCCCGGATTAATTCCCTGGGTGGCGTGTTGATCTGGCCATGTTCATCGTTGAATGATATACCCTTTATTGATTCAAGCGGGAGCTTATTTTGCCATGCAAAAAGAACTTCGGTGATGGTGATTTCCCCTTCACCAAAAACAACCACATCGATGCCATTGGCCAAGGCTTCTTCTGGCATATTTTCAATATGTTTGCCTCCGGCAATGGTTTTTACGCCTTGAGCATGGTAGATTTGAGCCAGTTCGTAGATGCGGGGTACAGTGGAGGATATTGACCCGTAAAACCCGATTACATTGGCCGGCCTTTGTTTTTGCAAAGCTTCATGATCCAGTTGATTGTTTTTGTTTCTGGGATATAAAGGGCCATGGCAGTTATTCTCATCAATAATTTCCACATCCCAAAGCGGCATTTTTGACGCGGCTGTACCTACATAAACCGGCCCTGCGCTTGTGGTTTTGGAAGCCATGGCAGAATAAATATTGAAATTAGGGAAGCGGGGTACGATTACCCTGAAACGGTATCTCTCTGTATTCATATTTTACCCCTTTATTATATAGACCTTGATTTACCCAAATAAGTTGCATTTATTTTCAGCCTGAATCGATTATATACGGTGTGTTGTTAAAGATCTACCGGAGGTCTGTTCCCGGTAGCGCGGTGCTGACAGCGCAGGGATTGGAGCGATGCTCGGCTTTTTTTCAAAAAAGCCGAGCAAACAAAAGGCCCGCGTTTTCAGCGGGGCTTTTGGTCGGAGCGACAGCGGAGTCGCGGAATAGCCCGTCCTGAAGGGGCGCCCCGAAAAATAACAAAAAAATTTATTTTGCTATTTTCTCATTTCTTTCTTACACTTCATAGAGGGCAATATTTCATTTCAAATATTTTTTATGGAAGGGTTTTTTTGTGCTTTTAGCTTTTTCTTCTTAAAAAGATACAACAATATTGTATGAAATGATAGGGCATAATGGCTTTTTTTCACTTTGGAGAATTTAATTTAGCAAGTTTAAAATTATTTATAGAAAAATTTTCACATATTTTTCATGAAAAGCTACTAAAGTATAAAAATTTTATTTACAAAACAGCCTTTATCTGTTAAATTTTTAACAAATATAAAGGGGATAATCTGTTTTTTCCGTTTGTATCCAAACTATATTTGAGGAGATCAAAAGCATGGAAATCCTGAAAATTTCATTATCTGACTTTTTAGCGCATGTGAACAAGAAGATCCAGGCTGGTGATTCCAAACAGGTTGGTGTTGTTCCAAAGGGTTCGCACTTTGTTTTTGGCGAACTTGATGAGGCGGCGCAGCTTTGTCTGGATTATGATGTCACTATCCTGCCGCCGAAGAAGTATTTTCAGCCTCAACGGGAGGTTCTGGTAAAATACGCGCCAAAGGATGCTTCTTCCTACGCCATGGTGAATGATTGTGAGAATCTGACTTTGATTGGTGTGCACCCCTATGATTTGGTAGCTATTCACTTGATGGACCGCGCTTTTTCCGAAGGGGAGCGTGACGAGAATTATATGGCCAAGAGGGACTGTTCGGTTCTGATCGGCTTGTATCCAACCAGAGGTTTTGAACACCGGTTTTCCGCTTCCATGATTGATCCTCAAATGCCTTACAAAGTAGCTGATTTAATGCTGATCAAACTTGATGATAATCAGCTGGCTCTGGAAGTGGTGTCAAAAAAGGGTAAGGCCTACCTTGAGGGCGCGGCTGTGGCTAAGTCTGATCTTTCCGAAGCTTTTTTGGCCCAAGCCAGGAACAAGGTGAAGGATTCTCAGGCCTTTCCTTTGGGGCCTGATAAATCGCCGGCTTATTTCAAGGAAAAGTATGAGCACCCAGTGTGGGAGAAGCTTGGTGAAAAGTGCTATTCCTGCGGTTCCTGTGTTTTTGTCTGCCCAACTTGTTACTGCTTTGATGTCAGGGACGAGGTTGAACTTTCATTAGCCTCGGGCGAGCGTGTTCGTTATTGGGATGGTTGCATGATCGAGAGCTTCGCGATTTGCGCTGGTGATCATAATTTCCGCAAGGAAAGGGGAGCGCGTTTTCGCCATCGTGTTTTTAGAAAGACCGTGACCTTGCCAGAGAAGTATCAGGTTATGGGTTGTGTAGGCTGCGGCCGATGCGCCCAGGCCTGTACAGCTGATATCGCCGGTCCCATGAAGGTAATAAAAACCATGAAAGAAATGAATTAGGAGGAGACCATGGGAAATTGTCAATGTCAATCAAATACAAAGGGCTCCTCGATTTATTTGCCCGAGATTGCCCGAATTACCAGGAAAAAGCTCATGACCGATGTGGATTGTTTTTTCGAGTTTGAAATGGAAAAACGTCCTTTGGGCCATAAGTATGGTCAGTTTGTTGAAATCAGTATTCCTGGTATTGGCGAGGCGCCGATTTCCATTTCATCTGCGCCTTCTTCATCGAAAAAATTTGAAATGGTCATAAGGAATGTGGGTGAGTTAACCTCTGTTATCCATGGTTTGAATATAGGTGAGGCCATTGGAGTCAGGGGTCCCTATGGAACGACTTTTCCCATGGATGATTTGAAGGGCAAAAGCCTTTTGTACATCACCGGTGGTATTGGCCTGGTACCTGCCCGGTCGGCTATTCTCCATTCTCTTGCAAACCGGAATGATTATAAGGACATTACGATTCTTTTCGGGTGTAAAGACCCGTCCCAGAGGATTTTTGTTGATGAACTCTCTGAATGGGAGAAGAGGCCGGATGTGAATTTCTTGGAAACCGTTGACACCGCGGCCAATTCCAACTGGAAAGGGAATGTGGGGGTGATCACTACTTTGATGCCAAAGCTTCAGAATGTAAACCCTGATAATACGGTTGCCATTGTGGTGGGGCCGCCTATCATGTACAAATTCGTGATCATGTCCCTTCATGATATGGGTTTCACCGATGATCACATCGTTGTTTCCCTTGAGCGGCGCATGAAATGTGGTGTGGGAAAATGCGGCCATTGTCAGATCAACCATATTTATGTTTGTCAGGATGGGCCTGTTTTTTATTTCAGTGATATCAAAGACTTAAAGGAGGCCATATAGTGAGCGCCAAACCTAAAGTAGCTTTTTTTGATTTTGCCTGCTGTGAAGGCTGTCAGCTTCAGATTGCCAATCTGGAAGAGGATATTCTCGGCCTATTGGGCCTGGTTGATCTTGTGGAATTCCGTGAAGTCATGACCGGCACGGCGCCGGAATATGATATTGCCTTTATCGAAGGCTCTATTACCCGCAAGGCCGATGAAGAACGGCTGAAAGATATCCGTAATCGTGCCAAGATACTGGTGGCTTACGGCCAGTGCGCGGTTACCGGTGGTATCAATAAACTGAAAAACCTTCATTCCGATATGATGGAGGTCCGAAAAATCGTTTATAAGGATAAGGCGGCTATGGAACATCTGGACACCTATCCAACCCGCGCGGTGGGTGATGTCGTTAAGGTGGATTTGATTATTCCGGGGTGCCCGATTAACAAAGATGAGTTTGTGAGCATTGTTAAGCAGCTTGCCCTGGGAAAGATACCCCGAATCCCAGACTATCCGGTATGTGTGGAATGCAAGCTCAAGGAAAATGTCTGCCGTTATGATGAAGGCGAGATCTGCCTGGGGCCAATCGCGAGGGCCGGTTGTGGAGCTATTTGCCCCTCTAATGGCGTAGCCTGTGATGCTTGCCGGGGAACTGTATCCAACCCCAACAAACAGGCCATGCATGAGGTTCTCGCGAAATATAATTTGACGGTGGATGAAATTATAGGAAAAATAAATATCTTTGCTGTTGATCCGGAGGTGTCCAAATGAGCACAAAGGCTAAAATAGATGTTCACCACGTGACCCGCGTGGAAGGCCACGGAAACATTGTGGTTGATGTTGACCAGGGTAAAATTAACAAGATTGAATGGCAGGTGCCTGAAGCTCCCCGCTTTTTTGAAGCCATGGTGGTGGGCAGGCCCTATGATGAAATCGCTACCATTACCTCGCGCATCTGCGGTATTTGTTCCATCGGCCACACCTTTGCTTCTTTGAAAGCCACTGAAGCGGCCATGGGCATTGAAATCGATGAGATCACATTTAAACTCAGGGAGCTTCTGCTTCACGGTGAAACCCTGCAGTCTCATATTCTGCATGTTTGTTATCTCGCGGTTCCTGATCTGGTCCGGGTGAGTTCGGTTGTGCCCCTGGTTGAAACCCACAGGGATGTGGTGCTTCTGGTAACCAAGCTTCATCGGCTGGCCAATGAATTGTGTAATGTCATTGGCGGCAGAACAACCCATCCTATCCGCGCGCGGATAGGGCAGTTCTCCATGTATCCGACAAAAAAGGAATTGCAGGAGCTGAAAAATAGACTCACCGATTCGGTTGCGGACCTGAAGACTCTAGCTGGTTTTGTAAAATCCATCGCCGGGGCCATTCCCGATTTTACCCGGGAAACGGAATACCTGGCCATGACAAATAAAAAGGATTACGCTTTTTATGATGGCCCCCTGACTACCACGGATATTGGCGGCAAGACTATTCCTGTGTCTGAATACAAAAGCGTGGTGAATGAATTTGTGGTTCCCCAGTCAACCGCCAAATATGGCAAGTTTAACCGGGAATCCTTCATGGTTGGCGCCATTGCTCGTTATAACAATAATTACAAACAATTAACAGCTTTATCTGCTGAAGTGGGACAGATGTTGGGCCTGAACGGCGTGAGTCATAACCCCTTTCATAACAATATTGCCCAGGTTGTGGAATCTGTCTTTGCTGTTGAACGCTCCATTGAAATCATCGACTGGCTTCTTGACCAGGACTTGGTTTATCGTAAGAAGGAAATTAAGGTTAAAGCTGGTAATGGTGCCAGCGCAGTTGAAGTTCCACGAGGCATCCTTTTTCATGAATACACCTACGATGACAAGGGAATCTGCCAGGCTGCCAACTGCGTTATTCCAACCAATCTGAACCACAACAATATTCAGAAGGACATGGAAGCCCTGGTGCCACAGTTCCTGGACAAAGGCGAAAAGGAACTGCAATTCCTTCTGGAAATGCTGGTGCGTGCCTATGACCCCTGTATTTCCTGTTCAACCCATTATTTAGATGTTACTTTCAAGAAATAAGCTGGCCTTGATCGGGCTCGGCAATTACCTGATGAAAGATGAGGGGTTTGGCCTTAGGGTTATCCCCTTTCTTTTTGAAGAGCTCAAAGGCCTTCCCGTGGATCTGGTTGAGGGCGGTACTCCGGGTTTGAATCTGCTTCATGAGTTTCAGGAAAGGGAGGCCCTTATTTTTCTTGACGCTGGCTACTGCGGCCAGGCTCCTGGTGAGTTCGCGCGTTTTACACCGGATGATGTAAAATCCAACAAGCTGCTTGCCGGCCTGTCTCTCCACGAGTTTGATTTAATGAAATTTATTAAAAGCGCTGAAAAGCTGGGCTTTGTCCAAAACACCGAAATAGTGGTATTTTGTATGCAAGTAAAAGAAATTGCCCTGTCCGAAGAGTTCAGTCCCGAGGTTCAGGCTGGTTTACCTGCCTTTGTGGAAGCTGTTTGCGCTGAAACCCGGGGAATGCTGGAAAAGTGGAGCGCCCATGAACACCCAACTTCAATTAACTGACCCTGCCTTGCCCGAAGCTCAGGCCCTTCTTCGAAACCTTAACGAATACCTCTCCGATCGATACGCAAAAGAACATTGCCACGTTGCCTCGCTGGAACAATTGAAGCAACCTGGTGTTGACTTTGTGCTGGCCCGCCAGGATGAGCAAGCCCTTGGCTGCGGTGCCCTTTTTGTCTGCCATGACCAGAAGAAAAGCTATGGTGAAATCAAGCGGATTTTTGTGTCGGCTGAGGCAAGGGGCAAGGGCATTGCCAAAGCAGTTATGGGCTTTCTTGAGAGGCGCGCGCGTGAGAAAGGTCTGTCTCTGCTGCGCCTTGAGACTGGTATTCACCAAAGCGAAGCGGTCTGTTTGTATCAAAAACTGGGCTTTCGCCTGCGTCCTGCCTATGGTGATTATGTTGAAAATGGAGTGAGCCTTTTTATGGAGAAATCCCTGGGCTGAGCTTTTGCCTCTTTGTTTAATGTTGCTGTTTATAAATTTCTCAAATAATTTTGCGTTGCCCCTTTTTTTGTTTCTTTGCTTTGTGCTGAAAGCGGAAAAGGGGCTGGGCAAGGATTCCACGAGTTGTTGCCTGGTCTTTTGTTCTTCGTTGATATGGCATGGGCTGCTGGTATTTTGAAGGAAGTGAAGGGGCTTTTGGCCAATAGGGTAGAAAAACCTAACAGAAAAGGGTCAAGAAGATGATTGTATTGAAGACCTCTGTTGTGCTTTCCTGTGTTAGGGATCGGAGTTATGGCAAGGCATTTTTTCAAAAATGCCTTGCCAAAGCGTTTTTGGGCCGGATTTTTTCCGGCCAAAAACCTTCGGAGCGCTAGCGGAGTAACGCAGAGCCCGGCCCCGTCAGGCCTGTTTTTGAATGGGCATTTTACTGTTCTTGATAGGCCTGGCGGGGAAACACCCCCAAAAACCCAATATTGACAGGACAATAGAAGACATAAATATACAAAGATGATATTTAATGTATAAAAAAGTAAAATAAATTACTCTGCATGTATTGACAGCTCAATAATCATGTTTTATCTTTATAGTATATAGCAGGAAGGGGTAGGGTTTATGGGTCAATGGGAAAATAATCCGATCATGACACTTTCTGAAGTGGCTGATTACTTGAAGGTGGCTGAGCGTACGGCTCTCCGGCTGGTACACAAAGGGCAGTTGCCTGGCACAAAGGTGGGGAACCAGTGGCGTTTTTTCAAGCCTATTATAGACGAATGGCTTTTTTCCAATATCGGTAATTTGGAAAAAGCGGTGAAAGAGCAGGAGGATTTTGGCCCTCTTGGCGATTATCTTAAGCCTTCTCATATTCTCCTGAATATTAAAGCAGGGACAAAGGAGTTTATTTTCAAGCAGCTTCTTGCTCCCCTGGTCGAGGCCGAGATTATTGGGGCTCCTCAAATGACAATTATGAAGCTTCTTCATCGTGAAAATATCAGTTCCACCGGAATCGGGAATGGTGTGGCCTTTCCCCATATTCGTGATCCCAGGGAAAATCCTCCTGGTTGTCCGCCTATTATTATTGGTGTTTGCCGGCCAGGCGCTGATTATGACGCGCTGGATGGTAAGCCTGTGCGGCTTTTTTTCCTTCTGTGTTCTCATCTGGAGTCGATGCATCTGAATATCATGTCCCGTTTAAGTCATATTTTGTTGGATGAATCCTTTCGAAATAACTTGATACGTTCCGCAACTCCCGAGGAGCTTATCAGCTTGATTAGTCAAAAGGAATCTTCCGGAAAGAGGTAAATGATGAATTTGCAAAATGTTTTGTCTGAAGATTTGTGCTGCGTTTTAAAAGAGGACCTGAAAAACGAGGCCCTTTTCATAATGCTGCAAATGATTTCCAATAAATTGTCCCTGCCCAAGGATGTTGCCGATCAAATGACCAGGAATATTTTTTACAGGGAACAGCTGATGAGCACGGGGATTGGCTTGGGCATTGCCATTCCTCATATTCGTTTTGAAGGTGTAAGCGAGCCCATCGTGGCTGTGGGTATTAATGAAGAGGGGATTCCCGACTATATTTCTATTGATGATGATGTGATTCAGATTGTGGCCATGATTATTGTTGGAAAGGACCAGCATAAGGAGCATATCCGCTTGCTTTCCCAGGTGGTGTCGCTGCTTAAGCAAAAGGAAATCAAAGAGAAGCTCTTGTTCGCCAAGGATCCCCATGAAATTTACACCATCATGACAGGAAAGTGATATGGAACATATTATTAACGAAGTTTTTGAAAAAATTTCCGTGATGGATTTTAATATTCTGCTGTTTTTCGGGATTATTCTTTTTTTGGGAAGCATGGGCGGTCGCTTGTTTCAGAAAATCCGTTTTCCCCAGGTTGTGGGTTATCTTGCCATCGGAATCATTATTGGTCAGACAGGTTTTCATTTTATCACCAAGGAGTTGATTAACACCCTGCATCCTGTGAGTAATTTTGCTTTGGGTATTATAGGATTCATGATAGGCAGTGAATTGAAAATCGATGTGATCAAAAAATACGGAAAGCAATTTTCTACCATTTTGCTTTTTGAATCATTAACCACTTTTGTGTTCGTGACGCTTCTGGTTTTTGGTGTTGGCTTTTTTCTTTTCAAGGATGTGCCAACGGCTTTGTCGATTGCTTTGATTCTGGGTTCCATTTCATCGGCAACCGCTCCCGCGGCAACCACCGATGTGTTATGGGAGAACAAAACCAGGGGGCCTTTGACGACCATGGTGTTTGGTCTTGTGGCCATGGATGACGGGGTGGCTTTGCTTTTATTCGCCATTACCAGCAGCATTGCTTCCGCGTTGCTCGGGTTGGGAGCCTCGAATCCGGCTGCCAGTATTGTCATGCTTGTTTATGAAATCGGCGGTGCCTTGCTTGTTGGTTCAATTACCGGTTTTTTATTGAGCAGAATCATCAAAAGTTTTTTGGATGAAGACCGTATTCTTGTTTTCTCCTTGAGCAGCCTTCTTTTGGTGATTGGTTTGGCCCAGATTCTTCAATTGAACATGATTCTCGCTGCCATGAGCATGGGTTTTTTTATTTCCAATTTTGCTCCCCGAAAGAGCAAGGAAACCTTTCAGATGATCCAGAAATTCAGCCCTCCAATTTATATCCTTTTTTTTGTGCTGGTTGGAGCTGAATTGAATGTGGCCAATCTTTCTGTATTGGTTATCATACTGGCTGCTTTGTATCTCGTTGGCCGAGTGGCCGGAAAATTTTTGGGCGCTTATCTGGGCGCCAGGCTTTCCAATGCGTCTCCTCGGGTGAAAAAATATCTTGGCATGTGTTTGATGAGTCAGGCTGGTGTGGCCATTGGTCTGGCCATTTTGGCCGAGAAAAACTTTTCGGGAAGTATTGGTGACATCATCGTTATTGTTCTTACAGCCACGACATTTGTTGTTCAGCTCTTCGGGCCTCCTCTGGTTAAATTGGCAGCAAAAAAATCCGGGGAAGTCGGGCTAAATAAAACCGAGGATGATTTATTGAAAACCAGTGTAGCCAAGGATTTGGCTTATGCTGGTAAGGCATCGGTTCTGGTTAACACTAAAATTAAGGATTTAATGAAGCTTTTCAGTGAAAATGGTATAAATCATTACGCGGTTCTTGATAAGGAAAAGAAGCTTCAGGGTATTATTACCCTGGAAAACCTCAAAACCTTGATTATGACCCAGTCGCTGAATGAGTTTCTGGTTGCCCATGATATTATGGAGCCTGTTATACGAACCTGTGAGATGGATACCCCGGCTGTGATTGTGCGTGAGGAAATGAAAAAATACAAATTGCCCTGTCTCCCTGTTCTGGACAAAGATAAAGCTTTTGTCAGCCTGATCGAGGATAACTCAATTGATAAATATATTTCCCACCAGATTTGGCAGTTGAATAAAACGATCGAAGCCTTAGGCTGATCTTCGTATATATCTTTTTTTATAAAGGGCATCTGTCGGCTTTCGGGCCGGCAGGTGCTTTTTTTGCGAGGTTTTCACGGTTTTTTGTTTAATCGGTGATTGTCTGGTTTCAAAACTGGGTTAAGCTTCTGGCATAAAAAGTCAAAATATCTTTGTTTTGCTTCTGTTTTTTTTGGGCCTTACCTGGGTTGTAAATTCTGAAGCATTTACACATGATTTTTTGCCCCCATTTTTTTTGGATTTATATTTAACTATCTATCTGGACTTAAAAATGGTTGTTGATGGCATTCTGAGGAGGAACGACGGGGGCCTGGTCGTAAATGCTCCGCATTTACTGCTCGGTGGCGTGAATCCTCATTGGCATTCACTATATCCATGCAGCCTGGGCCTGGTCATAAATTCTCCGCATTTATTGCTCGGTGGCGTGAACCCTCATTGGGATTCACTGTTTTTCGTGAATGCTCATTGGCATTCACTTTCTTGCGCGAGTGCTCATTGGCATTCGCTTTCTTTCGTGAATGCTCATTGGCATTCACTTTCTTGCGCGAATGCTCATTGGCATTCGCTTTCTTGCGCGAGTGCTCATTGGCATTCGCTTTCTTTCGTGAATGCTCATTGGCATTCACTTTTTTGCGCGAATGCTCATTGGCATTCGCTTTTTTGCGCGAATGCTCATTGGCATTCACTTTCTTGCGCGAGTGCTCATTGGGATTCACTTTCTTGCGTGAATCCTCATTGGGATTCACTTTCTTGCGTGAATCCTCATTGGGATTCACTTTCTTGCGTGAATCCTCATTGGGATTCACTTTTATCCTGCAGCCTTGAAAAATCTACTCTGTCTAATCCTGCATTGCCTCCTTTATACTCGCAAACACTCTATTAGAGATTCAACATGCTTATAATCAACTGAGATTCTTCACTTCGTTTCGCTGTGTTCAGAATGACACCAACAATTCTAAATGTGAAGCATTCTGGATTAAATAAATTCGACCAACGCTATGGAAGTACCCTTATAATCGGTCATATTAAGAATTGCGGCTGATTAATCCCTTTTTTTGTGCTTGAATTCGGGTGTAAAATAAGCAATTCATTATATTATAGATAAATAAAAATTGTGATTTCTTAACTGAACAGATTGCAAAAGTCCCGGCATTTAAAAATTGCCGACAGCTATAACGTGATAATTGAACAAAGGCTAGTAAGGAAGCTTATTCGTAATTTTCATGTTTTTTGAAAAACCTGGTTTTACAAGAGCCTCCATTCTTAATAATTTAAGAAATTACCTAAAATCATCGCGGAATTTGGGATGTATTAAAATTTGATAATTGACTAGCGCGCGAACTATAATAGTATCAGGGTGATATTGAAATTTCCATAAATAGATTATGAAGAGGTATCAGGTTCTTTTAAGCGTGGGATCACAAGCCCTGTTTGTTAGAATGATATAAATACTAATGCCCTTTTAAAATCAATCTGTTGAAGGTTTTAAGTGGCTATTATTTTCAGAACCAGGAGAATGTCATGATAAATTTGAAGGGTTATAAGACAGATAATGAGATATACAGGAGCGCGAATTCTGTTGTTTTTCGTGGATACCGTATTTCTGACGAAGTTCCAGTTGTTCTGAAGTTATTGAACAAGGAATTTCCTTCTGATGAGGAAATGTCCTATTTTATGAGGGAGTATGAGGTGACCCGGAAATTATTAGCTCCCGGGATTATCAAAGTCTATTCTCTTGAGAAATATAATAATAGTCTTGTCATCGTTATGGAGGATTTTGGAGCAGAATCTATCAGAAATGTCATGGCTTCGGGAAATTTCACTATTGCCGAAAAATTAGCCCTTGTTATAAAAATGGTTGATACAATTATTCAGACACATCAGTATAATATCATCCATAAGGATATTAACCCTTCTAATATTATCTGGAACAGAAAAAAGGATTTAGTTAAAGTTATTGATTTTGGCATTTCTGTTGAGATTTCCTCGGAAACATCGCAATTTGTCAATATTAATGTGCTTGAAGGAACACTCGATTATATTTCACCGGAACAAACCGGAAGAATGAACAGACCAATAGATTATAGGACAGATTTGTATTCCTTGGGTGTCACCATGTATGAGATTTTCACAGGACAATTACCATTTACTGGAAGGGATGATGTTGAAATCGTATATAATCATTTGGCCAGCCTTCCCCTTTCTCCTTCTGAAATTATTCCGGATTTTCCGGATATGATTTCACGCATTATTTTGAAATTATTATCCAAAAACGCGGAAGACCGGTACCAGTCTTCTAGGGGGCTGAAAAAGGATCTGGAATTCTGTTTGACGGAATTAAAAAGCAAAGGCTCAATAGATGAATTTGAATTGGCAAAAAAGGATTTTACGGAAATATTTCAAATACCCCACACACTCTATGGACGTAAAAATGAAATCAAAATTCTTCTTGATGGTTTTAAAAAAGCAGCTGACGGTTATACTGAAATCATATTGGTAAGTGGTTATTCAGGAATTGGCAAAAGTTCCTTGATTCACGAGGTTCATAAAGCGATTCTGGGGAAAAAAGGGAATTTCATTTCAGGTAAATTCAATCATATAGAAAAAAACACGCCCTATTACGCGATCATTAAAGCATTCAGGGATTTATTGAGTCAATTACTGGCTGAAAAACAGGAAATTCTTGATGTTTGGAAAAAGCAGCTCCTTGGGGCATTGGGTCCAAACGCGCAAATTATGATCGATATTTTTCCTGAACTGGAACAGATAATCGGTTCTCATTCTCCGGTTGTGGAGTTGAACCCCATGGAAGCACAGAACAGATTTCAGATGATATTCAGGGAATTCATCAAGGTTTTTGCCGCAAAAGAGCATCCTTTAGTGATTTTCCTTGATGACATCCAATGGAGTGATATTTCCACTTTGAATTTGATTAGTTTTTTGCTCGGTTCAACCGGGTTAGGATATTTTCTATTGATTTGTGCTTATCGCGACAACGAGGTTAATGCCGGGCATCCTTTACTTTCGATGATAGAAAAGTGGAACTTGAATAATTTTGGAGGGAAATTGGAAGGCCATCGGATTGTTCTGAAGCCGCTTGAAAAGGCCTTCGTTAATCAATTGATAGCTGATACACTAAAATGCCACTTTGAGGAAACGGAAAATTTATCTGAATTGATTTTTAAAAAAACCAATGGAAATCCATTTTTTATAAACCAAGTATTGAACACCTTATATAAAAGTGGGACCATAAAATTCAATCCAAAAACAGGAAAATGGGATTGGAATATCAATGAGGTCGAAAAAATCAGAATAAGTGACAATGTTATTGGTTTGATTGTAAAAAATCTTGAATTGTTACCGCCTGAAATTATTGATATCCTGAAACATGCTGCCTGCATTGGTAATCGATTTGATATGTCATTGTTGTCCTTGATTGAAAATTATCCCTTATCATTTTTAGGTAACGCGATTTGGATCGCGATTGAAAAAGATATTATTTCGCCCCTGAATATTAATTACCGCTTTATCAGTATTATCGAAATGAGTAATGTGATTCCCCGTGAAATGAAATTCTGTTTTAAGCATGATAGAATATATCAAGCTGTATATTCATTAATTTCTGAAGATGAAAAAATCAAAATCCATAAACAAATAGGAAATATATTGCTTGAAGAATATAAAAAATCGGGTCAACATAAAATAGTTTTCGATGTAGTCAATCATTTAAATATGGCCAAGGTGAGTATATCTGATTTTAATGAACGCAGGGAATTATCAGGATTGAATTTTCAGGCAGGTACTCAGGCAAAGAAATCGACTGCTTATTCTGTGGCAACCGAGTATTTTGAAATCGCGGTAATGCTTTTGACAGATAAGGAATGGGCCAAGGAGCCTGGATCCCGGTTTGAATTGTTGGTTGAATATGCCAACGCCTTATTGTTGTCGGGTAATCTGGTCAAGGCGTGGTCAGTTTGTGATCAATTGGAAAATTTCGCTAATAGCAATATTGATAAATGCATTGTTTCCAACATCAAGGTTTTAATTCTCGAATTTCAAGGAAAAATAATTGAAGCCATAGATGAGATGCGAAAAGCTCTTCAGCTATTGAATGTTACATTGCCCCTAGACCCTCAGGAAATTGGACAAAAATTACAAGAGGGTATAGGTAAAATGCAGCAAGGATTGGCCCAGAGACCTGCCGAAGAACTGGTCAATTTACCTGAAATGGCAGATCCTGAAAAGATTATGGCCTTGCAATTGCTTTATCAAGTCATCCCTCCGGCACTTCAGACAAATCCTGCGCTTTATCTTTTATGCGGATTAATGATGTTTGAACTCTCTTTATCCTATGGCACCCATCCTTTGTCCGCTAAGTGCTTTGCTGATTGCGGAATTATTCAGCTGTCGACTCTTGGAAATGCCCTTGTTGCTTATAAACTAGGTCATGCTGCTTTTGACCTTATCAAAAAATATAAGGCCGAAACCATGAAGCCATCGGTTTATTTTGGTTTTACATTTTTATCTCATTGGAATGTTCATTACAAAGAGAGTCTGGATTATTACGATTTAGCCTATCGTTGCGGCCTTGAAACCGGTGATATTCAACACGCTGCCTATTCCATTTCGCATAAAATTCTCGAGTTGCTATGGGTTGGTCAGAACCTGAATGAGTGCATGCAGGAAACAGTAAAGGCCATCAATTTTTTAAAAGAAGTCCATACTGCCATGCCGTTATTACTTGCTGAAATAATTGAGTATACTATAGAAAAATTTAAAAGCCCTATGAACGAAGAACAAATGACCATATTTGACAAGAGAGATAATGAACTTATCGCGAACATTGAAAAAACACATAATATCGCGTTTATTCTGAGATTTTTTCAGTGCAATGCTTTTTTCTTTATTATTGCCGAGAGAATGGATATTGCTGAAAAATGGAATAATATGGCAGATAATATGATTATGGCCGGATTATCTGATTTTCCCACAGCTGATCATTATCTTTTTAAGGGATTAATAATCCTCAACAAATGGAATACCATGACTCCTGAGGAACAGCAAAAGGCTGAGGAGACATTGAATACAATTTTGGGAAATTTGAAAAAATGGTCGGACAATTGTCCTGAGAATTTTCTGCATAAATACTATTTATTGGCCGCTGAAATGGGAAAAATAAGAAATGAGCCCTTGGAAAATATAATTGGTCTTTACAAAAAGGCTGTTTCAGCTATTGGTGAGGGTGATTTTTTGCAGATGAAGGCTTATATAAACGAATTACAAGGTAAATTCTGGTTAGATAAAGGTTATGACGAAATTGGAAATACATTTATTCGTAATGCTTTTTATCAATACCGCCAATGGGGAGCTATTGGCAAACTCGAAATTCTGGAAGCAAAATATCATCATTTTTTTACATACCAGGAGGAAAATCAAAAGAAAAAAAGCCGGTCCCATACTTCTGACGGTGATTCTATTGATATGCTTTCTATACTTAAATCGACTCAGGCTATTTCAAGTGAAATTAAGCTGGAGAAACTTTTGATTATTCTTATCCAGACTATAATTGAAAATGCCGGAGCTCAGCATGGTTGTCTTCTTTTGAAAAACGATAATAATGATGAATTGTATATTGAAGCTTCTATAAAATCCGATGCTATCGAAAGCATTGAGATTTTGAAATCGCTTCCTTATACTGAGAGCGACTGCCTTTGTCCTGAAATTATTCAGTATGTGGCACGAACACTTGAATTTGTTGTTATCAATAATGCGCGTGCTGAAGGAAAATTTCAGACTAATTCGTATATCAAAAAAAATAATGTCAAATCTGTTTTGTGTTTTCCGGTCATATATCAAAATAAGTTAAAAGGTGTTGTTTATCTTGAAAATAATCTGTCAGCAAATGTTTTTACCGCCGAAAGAGTTGAAATTTTGAAAATATTGTCATCCCAGGCCTCTATATCTATTGATAACGCGCGATTATATGAGAATCTTGAGGAAAAGGTTGAGGATAGAACTATCCAGTTAAAAAAGGCTAACACTCAATTAAAGGAGCTCGCGCTTCATGATCCATTAACCAATTTGCATAACAGGCGATTTACCTATGAATTTGTTTCAGACCATGTGAATTCATTTGTGCGTAATAAAGTGAGAGCCATTGGCCATAAGAATGAAAGAGACCTGTCCTATGAATCAAATGTTCTTGGTATTTTCCTGATGGATATTGATTACTTCAAGGATGTAAACGATAGTTTTGGTCACAAAGCTGGAGATTTGGTGCTGGTCGAATTATCAAAAATGATTAAAAGTTTGATCAGAGCTGATGATTATGTGGTACGTTGGGGTGGAGAAGAATTTTTGATCATTTTAAACAACACAAAGCCGGAATTTCTAGATGTTTTTGCCAGAAGGATTCTTGGAACCACAGCCCAAACCCCAGTGAATTTGGATAATAATCATTGCATATATAAAACCTGTTCACTTGGATACACCGAGTTGCCCTGTGACCAGAATATGCCCGAAATTTTGTCATTGGAACAAACAATTAATTTAAGTGATTACGCCCTTTACTTGGCTAAAGAGCATGGAAGAAATCGCGCGGCCCATTTGCAGGTTAAAAAACAATCAAAAATTGATGACAATTTGTTAGAATATTTACGGACTTTGTCAAAAGGCTCTATAATAAATGAAGAGTATATTGATATTAATTTTATTCAACAAGCCTAAGGCAGCGCAGTGAAGAATCTTAGTTGAATGGAAACACCTTGCCTTGTGTTCAAAGTGTTTGTTTTCATGATCGGCGTGTTACCAGCTTAGACAATGTGATTCTTCGTCGTACCTCCTCAGAATGATATCGGTAATCATTTTTTACACCTACTTAATAGTTACGAAATCACTTTGTTCGTAAGGAAAATGGGGTATAAACACGACCCATTAGTTTAATTTGTTTACCTCCTGTGTTGAAATGGTAAGTGTGCAAATATTATTACGAAAATCGAATAGACCGCTTTCGGCCAGGATTGACTTTTCTTCGTTTTTTATTGTTCTATAAACAATCGTTGAATTGAAGTTTAATATGGCCATGAGGGGCTCATGGCCTTTTTCGATACCCAGTTGTCCAATCTGTGTTTGAATTTTACAAAACCGGGCTTCTCCCTGGTAAAATATATTTTCAGCAGATGATATGGTTAAATGAAATCCTTTCATTTGAACTGGTCCTGTTTTTGTCTGGCATCTTCAATGGTGCCCACCATGTAAAAGGCCTGTTCTGGAAGATCATCGTGTTTTCCATCGATGATTTCTTCAAAAGAGCGGATAGTGTCCTCCAGGGCCACAAATTTCCCCTTCATGCCTGTAAAATGCTCAGCCACAGTAAAAGGCTGTGATAAAAATTTTTGGATCTTCCTGGCTCTTTCTACTGTTTTGCGGTCATCCTCTGATAATTCGTCCATTCCCATAATGGCGATTATATCCTGAAGATTTTTATAGACCTGTAAAATTTCCTGGACCCTTCTGGCTACCCGATAGTGGCGTTCGCCGATGATATCCGGCGACAACATTCGGGAAGAAGATGCTAAGGGGTCAACAGCAGGATAGATGCCAATTTCAACGATGGCCCGGCTCAGGTTTGTTGTCGCGTCAAGATGGCTAAAAGTAGATGCTGGCGCGGGATCAGTATAGTCGTCAGCTGGAACATAAACAGCCTGAACTGAGGTGATCGAACCGTTCTTTGTGGATGTGATTCGTTCTTCAAGTTCGCCTAATTCAGATGCCAGTGTTGGTTGATAACCTACCGCTGATGGAATACGTCCCAATAAAGCTGATACTTCGGCTCCGGCTTGCACGAATCGAAAAATATTATCCACAAATAACAAAACATCCTGGTTTTTTTCTTCTCTGAAATATTCGGCAACGCTCAAGGCGGATAAGGCTACCCGTGCCCTGGCTCCAGGTGGTTCATTCATCTGGCCGAAGATAAGGGATGTGCGGTCGATAACGCCCGATTCTTTCATCTCTCCGAAAAGCTGGGTTCCTTCTCGAGTTCTTTCACCAACCCCGCAGAACACTGAATATCCGCCATGTACCTTGGCTACATTATTAATAAGTTCCATGATAAGAACGGTTTTTCCGACACCGGCACCGCCAAATAATCCGATTTTACCGCCTTTCATATAGGGAGCAAGCAAATCAATAACCTTGATACCTGTAACGAGAATTTCATCTGATGTGTTTAAGTGAGAAAAGGGAGGCGCGCTCCGATGAATAGGATACTGAATTGTATTGGAAATAGGCCCCTGCTGGTCAACTGGCTTGCCAGTTACATTCATGATCCTTCCAAGGGTTTCTTCACCTACAGGAACCTTGATGAGATCTCCGGTATTTGTGACCTCCATCCCTCGAAATAATCCGTCGCTGGAGTCCATGGCAATTGTCCTGACAACCCTGTCTCCAATATGTTGCATGATTTCCAGTACCAGATTATTTTCAGTATCGTCAATTGACGGATTGGTAACTGTTAGAGCTGTATATATAGGAGGTAACTCTCCTTTTTCGAATTTTACATCAATTACTGGGCCCAATACTTGAATAATGACACCTTTTTCCAGTTTAGTTTCCATATTTTTATCCCTTCATCGCTTCTTTGCCAGAAATAATTTCTATTAATTCATTTGTAATAGATGCCTGCCGTGCTCGGTTTCTGGCTCTTCCGTAACGGTTTATCAGATCTTCTGAATTATTGGTCGCGTTTTCCATGGCTGTCATTCGGGCGGCTTGTTCGCTTATCAGCGAATGATACAGCGCGGCCTGAAAACTGTAGCTTAGGTAAAGTCGCGCGGCTTGTGGTAAGAATTTTTTTTCTTTCGGTTCAGTGTATCCCGCGTATTTGTTAATTGAAGCTGTTTCTTCTGTTTCATGGTTAGGAGACAAGGGCAATAATTGGCTGATAACAGGTGTCTGCTGAATTGTTGAGTGGAATTGATTATATAAAAGCAAAACCAATTGATTTTTGCCCTCGTAAAAACTATGAAATATTCTATCAGAAAATGATTTTAATTTATCCATTGTAAAAATCGACTCATGTATCGGGCTTTGGGCAACAATATCAAGTTGTTTGGTTTTACAAAAATTTATTCCTTTTGTGCCAACGCATGTAAATTCAAAAGTTTGATTGTCGCCGCCATATTTTACTAAAATGGCATCTGCCATTTTTCGTATCGAATTATTGTGTGAGCCGCAAAGCCCTTTATCCGCGGTCAGTATAATCACATGAATTTTTTTTATTGTTTTATACCCGTAGATAATTGGTTCTTTTTTATGGTGGAGAGTGGTCATGATATTTTCTCTCATCACCTTAAGCGAGTCTGAGAATGTTATGAGAGAATCTTGCAGTCGAGTCAGTTTTCTCAATTTAATAGAGGCAATCATGTTCATGGCGCTCATTACTTTTTGCATGTTGCGTAATGAATGGATTTTTCGGTTTAAATCTCGTATGTTTGACATATAATCAACTTACCTGTTTTTTAATGCTGCCTAAAATTCTTTTGAGGCCATTAGTATCCTTTGCCTTTAACCAGTCGTCCACAAATGTAGGCTGTTGAACGATTTTTGCCAAAGAAGAAAGAACAACTAAGTGAAAATGCCTTTGATCAAGGGTCCCAGATAAAAAGAAAATAGCATGAACCTTTTGTGCCTGTTCCGTAAAATATATGCCTTTACGGGACCTGACTATAACCAACTGAAATTTGTCTTTTCCTTCTTCGACAAAGTGGGGAATAGCGAAAAAGGGGCTGAGGGCTGTTGAGCTGGATTCTTCGCGCTTGATCAAATTCTTGTAAATGGATTCAGCCGTGAGGTCACTTTGGCCTTTTTCCATAATTTGTGAAGCTTTTTTAAAGAGATCTGTCATTTGATCGGATTCTTCATAATCGATGATTGTGCTTTCAGCGATCAAGATATCCAATCTGTCTCTTTCATACATATCGTTACCGGAAATTATTTCTTCTACTTCTTTCTCGAAGCCAGGTGATTTTAATTCATGAACAGTGATTTTTTCAACCAACTTGAACATATCCTTATGGATATGTGAGCTGCGTTGGCTATAGGCAAGGGCCATCTTCGCGCTAAAACCTGAATCAGCACCTTCTTGTAAGGTGTCGGGATGAAAGGATTCTTCAAAAGAGTCGAGGATGATTGTCAGTTCACCTTTGATTTCATCGGTAATGCTTTTGGTTGCCTTGAATTTATTCATAAAGCCTTGTGATTCTCGGTCTAAAAACTCAAATAATTCTTTTTCGTAAACCAAAAGTTTTGATGTGGGATATTTATCAAGGCGGCCGGAAATACCCGCGAATAGAATTATGATTTGCTTGAAAACATCGATAGGCGCGTATTGATGCTGCTTGAGGATTTCCGTGAGCCTTTCACCTCGATCGAGCTGTTTCTTTGTCGCTTGGTCCAGGTCTGATGAAAATTGCATAAATGCCGCGAGTTCGCGGAATTGGGCAAGTTCAATTCTTAAAGAACTGGCTGTTTGTTTCATGGCCTTTATTTGAGCATCTCCACCAACACGAGAGACGGAAATACCGACATTGATCGCGGGCCGCAATCCTGAATTGAATAAATCCGATTCCAGAAATATCTGGCCGTCTGTTATGGAAATAACGTTGGTTGGAATATAAGCTGAAACATCGCCATCCTGCGTTTCGACAATAGGCAGGGCTGTGAGCGACCCGCCGCCTTGTTCCTTGCTCATTTTCGCGGCTCGTTCCAGTAAGCGGGAATGAAGATAAAAAACATCTCCCGGGTAGGCTTCTCTTCCCGGCGACCTTCTCATGAGCAGTGACAGTTCCCGATAAGCTTGTGAATGCTTGGTGAGGTCATCAAAAATTACCAAGGCGTGTTTACCATTATCGCGGAAATATTCAGCCATGGCAGTTGCTGCGTATGGCGCTAAATATTGCAAAGCCGCGGGTTCCGATGCGGTAGCGGCAACTACGGTGGTGTAGGACATAACACCCTGTTTTTTCAAGGTTTCCACCAATTGAACCGCAGACGATCGTTTTTGTCCGATAGCGACATAAAAACAGTATATTGGATCCTGTTCCTGTGTCTTTTTCTGATTGATGATGGTATCTATCGCGATGGTCGTTTTTCCTGTGCGTCTGTCGCCGATAATTAATTCTCGTTGACCTCGGCCGATCGGGATCATGGCGTCGATTGCTTTAATGCCGGTTTGTAAAGGTTCTCCGACGTTTTGGCGTTCTATAATCCCTGGCCCTTTTGTCTCCACTCGCCTATGTTCACAGCTGGCGATGGCTCCGTGTCCATCTATTGGCTGGCCCAGTGGATTAACAACTCGCCCCAGCAAGGCTTCACCCACAGGTACCTGGGCTACTTTGTTTGTTCTTCGAACAAGGCACCCTTCTTTGACAAGTTCGTAATCGGAAAAAAGTATGATACCCACGGTTTCTTCTTCCAGATTCATGACCATTCCGTTGATGATTTTGCTGTTGTCCGCTTCTATTTCAACAAGTTCACCTGCCATAATAGAATCGAGCCCCCAGGCTTGGGCTATACCATCACCTGCTTGGATTACTCTGCCGATTTCTGCTTCCTTGGTTTTTGGTTCGAATCCGGATATTTTGTTTTTTAGTATATCAAGAATTTCTTCAGGCTTAATTTCATCTCGCATATATTATCCTCTCACTTGCTCTTGTCCAATATTTCGTGCCTCATTTGATTAAATCTCCCTTTGGCAGAGTAGTCCAAAATTTTGTTTTGCCAAATTATCCTGAATCCTCCCAGAAGTTCTGGTCGAATTTTGGTTTTCAATATTATTTGTTTCTGGATCTTCTTTTCCATTTTTTGCCTAATGGCTTTTAATTCCGAGTCTAAAAGTTCGCGTGAAGATTCAATTTCAAGGGTTACTCGATTTTTCTTTTGGTTTAGAATTTCCATATAAGCTGTTGGTAAAAAAGGTAAAGATGATAATCTCCCGTGCTCAGCGAGAATTTTGAAAAGCCTTTGGCTGTAAAGCGACACATAGGGTGTAAAGGCTGTGCTGATAAATTCCCTGTCATCCTTTTGGTTGTGTTTCCTTCGAAAACAATATTCCCTGATGAGTGGAGCCGCTGAAATAAGTTCTTCGATTGTCAGCATATCTTCAGTAATTGATTCTATACAGTTAGTTTCCTCACCAATTTCAAATAATGCTGTTGCGTATCGTCTTGCGACCAATGTTATCTTCATATTTTTTCTATTTGCTGCAGGGTCCACTCTTGATCTTCTTTAGACACAAAGGACCGGCCGATCACTTTTTCCGCTGTATTGCACACCAATAATGCCAGTTCAGACCGGATGGATTCTATAGTGGCTTCCCTTTCCTCGGCTATTTTTTGCTTCGCTTGGTCCAAAACCGATTGAGCTTCTGCTTCCGCTTTTTCAAGCATGGTTTTTCTGATTTGTTCAGCTTCTTTTCGGGTCTTTCGAAGGATTTCATCAGCTTCATTATGTGATCGACGGATTATTTCTTTGTGTTCTTTTTCTATGCGAGCCAACTGTTTTTCGATTCTGTCGGCATTGTCTATTGAATCGGATATTTTCTTTTCCCGATCCTTTATTGTTTTTAACAAAGATGGAAAGGCGAATTTCGATAATAAAACAAATAGAATTCCAAAAGTAATCCATGTCCATATTGCTAGTCCTGGATCAATATTAAATAAACCCATATCCTTAAAGACTCCTTATTTGCCTATTTCATGAAAATGACGAGAATGGCAATAATCGCGCTGAAGAATGCCAAACCTTCTATCAAGGCAGCCATTAAAATCATGTTTGTTCTAATGTCCTTTTTTTCTTCAGGTTGCCTGGCTATCGCGTCAAGTGCTTTTGCTCCGATCATGCCAATACCAATGGCTCCGCCTGCGGCAGCTAAACCTGCGCCAATAACAGCTATTGCGTGTGCGATTGTAAATAATTCCATATTTTTCTCCTTCTTAATGACTTTGACTAGACATCGTAATAAAAATACAACTTAATAATGTAAATACCATTGCTTGTATTAAGGCCACCAATACTTCCAGAGCGAAGGTAAATACTGTGAAAGGCACAGATACAATTCCAAAGGCCGGATTTAACATGAACATGAGCAATAGAAAGGCTAATATAGCCAAGTGCCCGGCAAACATATTAGCGAATAAACGGAGACTTAAAACAACAATTCTGATAAAAGTGCCGATAAACTCCAATAAGGCGACAAATAAACCAATGGGTTTGGAAACACCTTCGGGATAGTAATTTTTGAAGAATTTAATGAACCCCAAGTTTTTAAAACCAATGATTACCATTAGAACCAGAATCATCAAGGCTAAAGAGGATGTTACCGTAAAATTACCTGTGGCTGTTTTAAAAGCCGGAATCAAACCCAGGTAGTTGATGACTAATAAATAAATAAAAAGAGTGGAAAAAAAGGGGAGCCATTTTTCTCCGCGTTTTTCACCCATAACCGGATACACAATATCGTCCCGCACAAACAAGATGAGGATTTCAAGCGAGATTTTCAGTCCCTTTGGTTTTAGGCCAGGTTTTCGAAAAATAGAAAGAAAAACAGACAATATAAGTATGGTAGCTAGGAAAAGCATCAATAGATGAACTGTTATTCCCATAGGTAAAGGAATGGCCGGCAGAAAAGGAAAGGGCGCGAATTCCTGACTGTCCATTACATGGTGAAACAGGGTCTCGGCAATTCCACCGTCTCCACTTTCATCTTGCGCGGATATAGAAAAGCATAAAAAAATCAAGATTAAAAAAATACCACATCTTTTCATAGATACCTTGTTTCTTAAGCTGTCTAAGATAATTCAATCCACAACATGCCTTAAGGAAATATTTATTTTTCAGATTAAAAAAAGTGTATTTGTTTAGCTTACATGCTTTCTGGACGTTACCCGCCTCCGGCAGGTCGGGCTATCCGGCCTCTGGTCACAAATGCTTCGCAT
>JAFGWI010000314.1 GCA_016937215.1 Spirochaetales bacterium
GAAATATGATCTCCAATATCAACAAGAAATAAAGGAAAAAATCGAAAAGAATAAATTATGTGCTTGACTTTATCATAGGGGATTGGAAGGGCAGGGAATGTTTTTTTCAAAAAACATTCCCTGAAACCCGGAGGCGCGCTCCTTAGCGCCGAGGCTGGTCATAAATGCTACGCATTTATTGCTCGCCTATGCCGCCCAAGGATTTTGGAGCGTTAGCGTAACCCTGGAAAGCCCGGCCTGCCGTAACAGGGTGGAGGCAGGTAACGCCCGCTTAAGTTTTGTGCTGCCCTTTAAAATTGATTATATTCCGGCAAAAATGGTTTCCAGCTTTCTTGAACAAAGGGCTGAAAAAGGGTAGACTCATGGCATGTCAAAAATCGGTCGAAATGAACCTTGCCCTTGCGGGTCTGGTAAAAAATACAAGCATTGTCATGGTAATTCAAATACCATAGTTATTCAGAACGCCCAGGATATTTTCGATTCCAATAATTTTCAAGCCTATACAAATGAAGTAGAAAACTGGAATCGTTCCGAGGATCCGCCGACTTTTATGGAATTCCTCGGGAAACCTAACCTTGCCACAGAAAGTTTCAGCCAAATGCGGGAAATGTTGGGGGATAAAAAGTTTTCTTCTATTGAAGAAGCCCGGAGTTTCATGGAGGAGTATGTCTCTCAATATCAATCCAGCGCAATGGAGGATTTTCTGGGTCTTTCGCCGGAACAGATGCATGTTATTCTTAATCATCCTTTTGATGAAAATAAAAACATTCTGGAGCTTCAAGTTGGTCTGAAGCAAGATGATATTAACACCATTCCTGTAATGAGGCAGGCTATCTGTTTTCTGGAAAAAGTACAGGAAGCCCAGCCTTTGAAAGCCACGGCCGCGGGTAAATTGCCCACTAAACTGGTGAAGGATTTGTACCAATCGGTATTCCAGGGTTATGATATTTATAATTGCAAAGTGAATAAGGAAGATGATTATCCGCAAATCTCGGCGCTCAAGCATTTGTTGACTTTTTCCGGACTGTTGAAAAAATACAATGGGGCTTTTTCTCTGACCAAAAGCGGAAACAAGCTGATTGAAGCAAAGGATTTTGATAAGTTATATCGCCTTTTATTCCTGACATACATCGAGAAATATCATTGGGGTTTTCTGGATGGTTACAAGGAATTCGCGATAATCCAGAGAGCCGCGATTTTTGATCTTTATCTGTTAAAGTGCAAGGCCATGGAATTTCAGGAAGATAAACTGCTGGGCGGGTATTTTTTAAAAGCCTATCCTCAAGTGTTGCAGGAAGCTGAAGATACCTTTGTTCCGGCTGAAGATTATATTACAGCATGTTTTGCCCTGCGCTTTCTGGATCGCTTTTGCCTTTCCTTCGGGCTTGTTGAAAAAAAGCAGGAAGGTGATGATTATTTGACTCGAAAATGCTTTTATAAAACCTCGGATTTGTTTAAGAGATTGTTTGTCTGGAGAATTTAGAATGGCTGGGATAACAGCCATGAACCTGATGAATCCTTTTGTTATTTTTGTGGTATGATTGGCTTGTATTTACTCAGATTAAAAAAACAGGGCAGGAGACCTTGTATAAAAAATCTCCTACCCTGTATTAAAGTTAATTAGGGAATACTACGTTAAAGGGTATGTTGGAATTCTGGTTTAAGCCATTTCCAAGGGCCCCATACCAGCTGTCACCATTTTCATATCGACCCCAGGTCCAGATAGTTCCATCTGCCTTCAAGGCAATTGAATGGTGATATCCTGTGCTTCCGCATACATCAAGGACATCAGAGATGCCATCCAGTTTAATGGGAGTGAGTTTGGCGATATTGGTACCGTCACCCAGGTTACTTGAGGCATTGTAACCCCATACCCAGAGTCCTCCCTCAGCATCAATGGCCAGGGAATGGTTAGCGGCAGCGGAAATCTTGACAATATTCCTAAGCCCTGAAACCTGGACAGGAAGGGAACGGCTGGTGGTTGTAGCATCTCCCAGTTCACCGTTTCCGTTATATCCCCAAGACCAGACTGTACCATCGGCCTTTAAGGCAAGAGAGAATCCATGCCCTCCGGCAATATCAATCACATCGCTTATGGCTTCTATTTTAAGTGGCGAGCTTTTTGACAGTGTATTGCCCTGGCCAAGCTGCCCATGGTTGTTGTAACCCCAGGACCAGAGTGTCCCGTCCTCTTTCAGGGCCAGAGAATGGTTGGACCCCGCGGCAATCCTTACGATGTTTTCCAGCTCATCTATATGGTGAGGGGTATTTGTAGATGAAAAAGTGCCGTCACCGATTTCTCCATTGCCATTGGTCCCCCAGCCCCAAACAGTGCCATCTTCTCTTAAAGCCAGGGAGTGATCGTATCCGCCGGCAATATCGGTAATCCCGGAAAGGGAAGCCAGATCCAGAGGTGCTAAGGAGTTTGTGTTATTTCCGTTACCCAGCTGCCCATTGGCGTTGTAACCCCAGGACCAGAGTGTGCCGTCGGCTTTAATGGCCAGGGAATGGGCAGCCCCGGAAACAATGGAAAGCATATTTTCAAGGTTTACGGTTCGAAGGGGAGAAAGCTGCCGGGTTGTATTGTTGATTCCCAGCTGACCATATGCGTTATATCCCCATGACCAGATATTTCCGTCATCCCTAATGCAGTTGGTAAACCAATAACCAGCTGCTACTTTGCGCTGGACGATTTCATTTACCACACTGGGGTAGGTTTCAAAGCTTATACCAGCTGGAACCTTGGCGATAAGAAGCCAGTTTATTTCTGTTTTCACCGGATAGGTTCCTGCGCCGGTACCATTTCCTAATTGCCCGTTGCTTGCCTGTCCCCAGGTATAGATATGACCACTGGCGTCTACAGCCATA
Organism: Spirochaetales bacterium; assembly: GCA_016937215.1. Lineage (GTDB taxonomy): Bacteria > Spirochaetota > Spirochaetia > SZUA-6 > JAFGRV01 > JAFGWI01. The sequence continues at coordinate 2,869 of JAFGWI010000314.1, forward strand.
GAATGCTGGTAGCCCGCGGAAATAAATACAATGTTAGTAAGCTCTTTTACTCTGGCAGGGCCATATTTAACCACATAACCACCATCGCCCACTTGTCCGCTGGAATTGAGCCCCCAGCCCCAGACAGTGCCGTCATTACGGATGGCCAGAACATGGTTTCGGCCTGCTTCAATGGCCCGGATGTTTTCCAAACCAACAACCTTTACCGGGGTGTAATGATTTATATTATTCGTATCACCGGCTTCTCCGCTGGTTCCCAATCCCCAGGACCATACTGTCCCGTCATTCTTCAGGGCATGGACATGATACTGATCAGCCGTTAGTGCTGTAATTCCTTCCAGGCCAGGAATCTGCTGGGGTGTATGATACCTGTCCGGAGAGCTAGAGCCCTTACCCATTTGACCATAATTATTGGCTCCCCAGGCCCAGACTGTGCCATCGCTTTTCAAAGCGTAGGAAGTGTACACTCCCGCGGCTATAGCGATAAGGTCTTCCATTCCTTCAACTTTGTCCGCGATAAATTGATCTGTTCCATGGTGATGCCCCAGTTGCCCGTAATTGTTGTGTCCCCAGGAAACCAGGGTTCCATCTTCCAGTAGGGCCAGGTTGTGATATGATCCCGCGGCAATGGCCGTAACACCGCTTAGGTTCTTTACTTGTCCTGGAACGACTTTTGAGATGGTGCTATCATCTCCCATTTCTCCATGAGCATTGTATCCCCAGGCCCAGACTGTACTATCACTTCTTAAGGCAATAGTGTGATACACTCCGGAACTAACAGCAGTGATGTTGTTAAGGTTCTTTACTTCTGTAGGGCTTCGGCGTTCGCTAGTATAACCATCTCCCACTTCTCCGTGAGCACTGTAACCCCAAGCGTATACTCGACCGTCCTCTCTTAATGCCACAGAATGATATGTACCTGCCGAAATGGCAGCCACATCCAGATGTAGGGAGTTGTTAAGCCTTACAGAGGTGGTAGCGGAACCCATGTTTTTCAGACAATCGTAGGCCCTTACTTCAATATTATAATTACCATTAAAACTTCCCGCTGAATCCCATTCATAGGAATAAGGAGCATCATAATCAACTCCCAGAAGGCTACCATCAACATAGAATTCAACCATTGTTACGGCATTATCATCCTCCGCAGTGGCATCAATCATGACAGTACCATTGACGAGTGAGCCAGCAAGGGGAAAGCTAATTCTTACTTTCGGCGCCTGATAATTGTAAAGTGATAGAGCCTCCTGACCGCTCAATACACGGTTGTAGATCCTGATGTCATCAAGGCTGCCCAGGGCTGCTCGGTCTATGGAACTGTTTAGATTCCCGATTATCTTGATAGGATGATTGGCGTTATCGAAGTTTGAATCCAAGTGCCCTGCATCCTTACCATTAACATAAAGACGGGAGTCTGTACCATTTTTTACCAGAACCAGGTGATTCCAGGTTCCGGGAACAAGAGCCGTGTCAAAATAAGAAATAACATTATTGTTAAACCCCAGAGTGTGATTGTTAGTGTTTACTACCAAGTGCTGGTATCCCCATTCATTTGAGCCGATGAGTGTGGTGTATCTGCTTGCAGTATAGTTGTACCAGAGAGAGATGCTAACTTCCGAATCCGCAATTGGCTTGTCTAAAGCAATATAATTATACTTATTATTTTCATTATAAAAAGAACGACCTGAATTACCGAAACGGTCAGTGCTGTATTCTGGAAGTATGTTGGAAGAAGCGTTATTGCTTCCCGCGGAATCAATAAGGTTTCCATCTAACAGGTATTCCAGAATTAAACCTTGAAAAATGGAGTTTTCAGTAAAGCTTATACCCAGACCATCATAGCCGAAATCCCTGGGAATATCTCCCCCCAGAACAGGTATTACTTCCAGGGGAACTGTATTGTCCCCATTGGCAACCACCTTAAAATTGTATGGCAGAGGATAGTGAACATAAATCTCTTTGTTGGAACCTTTAAGAGGGGCCGCGTACACAACTTCATCATTGTCATTAAGAACATAAAATTCCGTAACACTATAATCATCCCCGGTTGTAATGGAAAGCGGCTGGCTCACATACATTTGCCCCATGGGATAAACCTTGAATTCTTTTTTGGTGAAGAGATAAACCCCGTCGGAACCTTTCACCGTAACCAGGATGGATCTGATACTATTTCCTGAATCAGCCCCTTTGCTCTTGGTCATTGAATTGGCAAAAGAAAATTTAACATCTTTTGTCTCTGCTTTTGCCCCTGCATTTGGAACAGGAGAAAAGCGCTCAAGAGAACATCCTGTCATCATGAATATGACCAGAATAACTAGAAAAACTTTTTTAAACATAAAAACTCCTTTGTGAAATATTATAAATACTTTTTCCCTTATGAGAAAACCAATGTATTTACATTCTATTCTGCTATAAAAAAAATGATGAGTCAATGAAAAAAAATATAAAGCCTTAAATGATTTGATTTAAAAACACCTTATTGGCAAAAAAAATAATTCCTAGTGATGATTCCAGTGAAGCATTCTCTTTATTGTATTATTTAGGTTAAATTAAGTTTAGAAAAACGGAACGGCTAGAATATAGTATCTTCGGAATATAGGTAGAGTTGGGGATGGTCTGGGGTGTAAAAGCAAAGCAAAGGCGGGCAAAATACCCAAATACTCGCGTGAAACAAAGACCTATATTCCTCTCAGCGATACAACCTTATTCCATCGGCCTTGACCTCTTAGGAGCTGTGTCAGGTATTTACTGATACTAATACTCTTGTTTTAAGCTTATGCTTTATCCATAAAAAATGTGATTCATTTACAGATGATTTAAAAAAATCGAGGAGGTTTTGTCTTGTCCGATAAAATAACAAAAATACTCATTATTACCTTAGTGTTTCAGGTGTTTGCTCTATCAACCACTACGGCCGAGCCGCGCTATGGCGATGGCTATTACAATTACGGAGAGGTTTTGCAAAACCCTGCTTTTCTACAAAGCCCAGCGTTCGGGTGATCTACCTGATGATTATATTTTGCCTTACCGGGCCGATTCCTGCATGATCGATGGCGAGGATGTGGGGCTGGATTTAACCGGAGGATGGTATGATGCCGGTGACCATGTGAAGTTCGGTTTTCCCATGGCCTATTCGGCGGCCCAGTTAGCCTGGGGGGTGTATGAATACCGCGATGCCTTTGAACAGGCAGGCTTGCTGGAGACCATTCTTGATGAGATTAAGTGGGCCACCGACTTTTTTATCAAGTGCCATCCTGAAGCTGATGTTTACTATTATAACTGCGGCTCCGGTGAATCGGACCACAATTGCTGGGTGCCCCCCGAGGTGGTGGACCAGTTTACCGAGAGAACTTCCTTCAAGGTTGATTCTTCCATTCCAGGTTCCGACATTTGTTCCATGGTTTCATCGGCCATGTCTATTGGTTCCATGATTTTCAGGCCCACAGATCCTGCCTATGCTGATCTTCTTCTGACACACTCGCGGCAGCTCTTTGAACTGGCTGATTCCAACCACGGTCGCTATCCCCTGAATAATTTTTATCAATCAGGAGGCTACACCGATGATTTAACCTGGGGCGCCATCTGGCTATATATTGTAACCGGCGAGGAAGACTATCTTGAGAAATCCATGTCCTATGTAAGGCTGGAAGAACTGGGAGGCCATCATACCCAGTGTTGGGATGATGTGAGCTACGGAGCGGCGATAAAAATTGCCCAGGTCACCAAGAATCCTGAATACATCAAAAAGGTGGAGGTGAACCTTGATTGGTGGCAGCCTAATGGCGGTTTGACCTATACGCCAGGCGGCCTGGCTTATCTGTCCAACTGGGGTGCCTTGCGATACGCTTCAACCGCGGCTTTTATCGCTTTTGTCTGGTCCGATGATCCAAGTGTTTGCTCGCCGGAAAAGCGTCAGGCCTATCGCGACTTTGCCGAGAGGCAGATCAATTACGCTTTAGGTGATAACCCACGGGAATCCAGTTATGTGGTTGGTTTCGGTGAGAACGCCTCCAAACATCCCCATCACCGAACCACCCATGGCTCATGGATCTCCATGCTGAATGTTCCCGCCTTTCATCGCCACATTCTTTACGGGGCCCTGGTCGGCGGCCCGGCGGTAACCGATGATTATAAGGATGATATTACGGATTACATGCTCAACGAAGTGGCTGATGATTATAACGCTGGTTTTGTGGGCGCTTTGGCCAAGATGTATTCACTCTATGGCGGCGAGCCTCTGGAAAACTGGCCCCAGCCTGAAGATTTTCATCCACCCGAAGGAGTGCTCAATGAATATTTCACCCGCGGTTGGATTCAGTGGGAAGGCCCCCGGGACCTGGATATTCTTTTCCAGATTAATAACCGCTCGGCCTGTCCGCCCCGGGTGTGCACCAACATGAGCGCCCGTTATTTTCTTGATCTCTCCGAGGTCTTTGCGGCCGGGTTTGATGCAGGCGATGTGAAAACCAAAATCAGTTCAGGTGATGCCGGGGCCGAGGTTACGGGATTGAAACAGTGGGAAGGGGAGATTTATTATTTTGATCTGAAATTCCCTGGTGTGTATATTCATCCCGGCCATTGGGACATCGCTGAAAAAGAAGCCATTGTCCGTGTGACCCATCCGTTGGACAATGCCACGGCCAATGACTTTTCATACAAAGGCTTGTCTGAGAATCCCGATTATGATGCCAAAAGCTTTTCAGCCATGACCGGGCTCATTCCGGTTTATGAAGATGGTGTTTTGTTATGGGGCGAAGAACCCCCCGGCGGGCCCGCGACGCCGACCCCTGTGGCAACCCCGATAAACACTCCGCTGCCGGAGCTGCCTGGTGATGTGAATCATGACAAGCGGGTGGATATTGTGGATGCTCTTTTGACGGCTCAGTATTATGTGGGGATGGCTTTGGAGAATTTCGATGAAACCATGGCTGATGTGGACAAAAGCGGTAAGGTGAATATTGTGGATGCCCTGTTGATTGCTCAGTTTTATGTCGGTATTATTGAGGGGTTTTAAAAACATATAGCGGGTTGCAGAAAATCGACAAGAATATCATCTTTTTAAATGCTTTGTCGTTTTGATTAGCGTAAGTATTTTTGGGCGTTGTCTGAAAAGCCAGAGGGCTTTTCAGGCCGGGCTATGCGGCCTCTGGTTACAAATGCTTCGTATTTGCTGCTCGATGGCGTGAATGCTCATTGGCATTCACTATAAGTCTGCATCCTGACTACGCTATCGCTACGAAGGTTTTCCTGCGGAAATTATCCGCAGGAAAACGCTTTGTCTGACTATTTTTGAAAAAATAGTCAGACATGCCTCCTATCCCTAACGCATGGAAAGCATCAAATTGAATTAGCTAAATAAATATCATTTTTCTATTACCAAATGGAATTATCTTGCATACTTCACCTGCCGTAATCCCTTTGTTTAGAAAATAATTTAAAATAAATGCATGCAACTCAAATTTTTCCTGTCTGCTATTCAGCATGAACTACCCCTTGTTTTCAGGGGCAATAGGGATTACTATGTTGATGCAGTATTTATTGAAAAACATCTGCGCTGATTAAAAACCGGGTAAACACACAGGAATCACAGTGTCGTAATGGTCAGGATCATCGACCATTGAACTTAAGAAAATTGCCTGTTATTCCCGGCAAAGGAGGTGAAGAAACAGTATGGATAATTTTAAAGAACATATAGACGATAGTATTAATCGATGGGAAAGCAACGCTGCATTTTGGGATGATTATATGGGAGATAAAAGCAACCAATTTCATCGTGAACTTATACGTCCTTTTACTGAGACCTTATTAGGAAATGTTACTCAGCATTCAATCCTTGATATTGCCTGTGGAAATGGCAATTTTTCAAGACGATTGGCGGAATTAGGAGCAAAGGTTCTTGCATTTGATTCTAGTCAAACGATGATTGATCGTGCCATCAAAAGATCTGATCATTTTATAAAGCATATTGAGTATAAGGTAATAGACGCGACTGATTATAATGCTCTTGTTAATTTGGGTGTTAGCAATTTCCATGCTGCTGTATCAAATATGGGGTTAATGGATATTGCAGATATAAACCCAGTTATTTCAGCTCTTACCAAATTGTTGAAACCATCCGGATCATTTGTATTTTCAATTGTCCATCCCTGTTTCCAAACGCCAGGCATGAAGAAATATGTTGAACAGGAAGAGGTCGATAATCAGATTGTTGCTCGTAGTTGCATTATGACTTATAAATATCTCCAATCAGAATCACATTTTGGGGTTGGGATCAGAAATCAACCTATAGCCACTCGATATTTTCATCGTTCCCTTTCGGCCTTATTAAAGCTTTGTTTTGAAAAAGGTTTTGTACTGGATGCACTTGAAGAACCTTCATTTAAACAAAATGATCATCCTGGTACCTTTGAATGGACAGATATTCCTCCTGTTATAATTTTTCGACTTAAAAAGCAAGCTTAATCTTAACTTGGAGTTTTATTGGGTATAATGTACTAAAGGCGCTAATGTTATTCACAGACCTGGCCTTTCTATTGCCGACAATGACCCATAACAAATGTTTGTGTTTTGATTGCCTTTGGTTGGGGACTTTACTTAATTTTTCCTCTTGTGGTTAGGAACGATTTCATTTAATATTTCACGGGAAATCTATTAGAAAACAATAACCGTGGTTACAAGGCAGTCAAAAATTATTTAAGCTTTTTGCTTGTTGGCTGAAATCATAAAAAATGAGGTAAGACTTGATAAAATTCGAAACAAAAAAATTAATAATAAGAAATCATATCGAATCAGATTGGAAAGACCTATATGAATATTTATCCTTACCAGTGACCTATGAATTCGAACCAGGAGAACCAGTCTCTTTAGAAGAGTCAAAATTAATTATGGCGGAACGTTGTAAAGGAGATGATTTTCTTGCTGTTGTTCACAAGAATAATGGACATATGATCGGTCATCTTTATTTTCATCACTCTGATCCTGAACATTTCATGACATGGGAGCTCGGATATATATTTAATCCCAAATTTCAAAATAAAGGCTATTGCACCGAGGCTTCTTCTGCAATAGTGCGATATGCTTTCAAAGAATTTAAGGCCCATAAGGTTGTGGCGCATTGTAATCCAAAAAATACTCCGTCGTGGAGGGTTTTGGAAAAAATTGGAATGGAAAGAGAAGGTTTTTTCAAGCAAAAGGCATTTTTCAAGAAAGATAAAAATGGAAATCCGATATGGCATGATTGTTATTCATATGGGCTTTTAAATAACTTGAGTTAACATATAATATGCTATTCTGTTTCAGTTCAGCTAAATGACTTTTTCTCGTGAAGGCTTGTTGGTATTCACAATAGCCCTTCGTCCTTGAAGAAATAATCCTGCCCTGTATTGATGAGTAATTTACTGATTATTGGTGTATAAACTTCATTAATTTAAGCAACTCGCTTGCAGGCTACCGAGATTCTTCACTCTATCCTGCTGCCTTCAGAAATAAAGCGATGAACCTGCTGAATGGTTTTTGGCCGGGTCAATAAGGTCGCTACCCCGCTGTTGTTAACTGAGTCGCTTCAAGGGATTGCTATTCCTGGGAAACAGCAGGGTGAATCTCCGTGTCCCTGGGGCCATTGATAATGGCTTTTTCAGAGCTCTCATCAAGATAGTGTATCTCGATTTCTGCCGAGCCGCTTACGGTGACAGCCTGGTTGGGGAGTTTGAACACATTATCATGGGTTCTTTCAATTTTTGAATTATTAAAGCTCACGCTTTTGATTGGCAGCTTGTGCCACAGAAGTTTAAAGGCCAGATAATAGGGGTTTTTCGCTTCAACCCATTTGTATGATAATTGAAGGTTTTTGCTCAGATTGGAAAACTCCACCACTTTCCAGTTTACAAACAAACAACCAGTACCCAAGGTGCTGCCTTTTATTTTATCATAGGTGGTGGTGAATATGTCGATGTCTCCCTTGATTCTTCCTCCGTCAAACATCGAATCGGTCACTATAATATAGGCTGTGTCCTGGTCAGTGCCTATGGGTGGGCAAAGCTGGCCATTGTCATCGAGAAAGAGGTGGCGAATCTCCAGAACCGCGCCGGCCAGAATAGGGTCCAGATAAGTGTCATCGCTAAACAGATCGAACCGGTTTACCGCCGCCACATTGTCCTTTATTTCATCGGGTAAAATAATGTCTCCAAAAAAATGGCCGCCTAATTGGCTGCTCCCGGTACGGGTACCGGTGCCATAGTGAAGGCCGCTGATGACCTTTCCGTCACCATTTTCATTGAAAAACTCATCGCCTGTTAATTTGTAGATATTTTCAAAGGTGGCTTCCCTGTCGTAACCGTCTATGGTGTAGATGGTGTCTTCCCAGGGAATGGGCGTCGGGGTTGGTGATGGTGCTTTTGTGCCCTGGCATACAAGAAAATCGATGATTCCCACATAATACTGGGCCACATGAAGAGCGTCGATGATGTTGACGCTGTTGTCTTCATTAACATCAGCTGCTTCTCTGATAAAACCCGGAGGGTCTTGCCCCACGTAATATTGGGCGATCAGGAGAGCGTCGGTAATATCAACTTTTCCGTCGGAATTGCTGTCGCCGCAGGGTTGGGCGCTTAAGGGAATAAGGCTGAATACCAAGAGCCACCCTAGGACAAGTATATTTTTACTAAGCTTCATCACTTGCAAAATCTCCCTTTCCTGTTGATTCGCGGTCAATAATTGAAACAACAGTTTTTTCATGATGTATTATATCCTTTTTGAAGCATTATGTGAAGAAAAATCAAGTGGCTATTGTGATAATTCAGATATGTCTGTAATAAACAAAAGGTATATTTCAAGGCGCGGGGAAGCCACCCCGCGCCCGGTAAAATCAGAAAATTATTCTTTTATTCGCACAGGAAGGCCTTCGATATAGCCTCTCTCTGCCAGGGGTTCCAGTTGGAACCTCGGGCCCGCGTCCTTTGCCCAGACAAAGCCGTATAATTCGGGATTATAATGTTTAATATCCTCCTGGATTTGAGTGATCACTTGCATCATGATTTCATCCTCTTTGTCGCCGCCCTGATAGGGGCTGCTTTGAAAAACAAGGTATTTGGCTGGTTCCAGGATCATTTGGCTGAGATCTTTATGGAGGATGCCGGGAAAGTCCGGGGCCACCTCCACGCCCTGAACATATTGCGAACAATCGGCGGGCCGCAGGTTTTCCGGCAGCCAGGCGCCAACCGGTTCATACAAAGCAGGCTTTATTTCCAGTAAACGTCCCCAGATGTCACAGCCAACCTCGCCGCAATACTCAAAATAATCGCTGGCCTTTTGTCCTTTCAGGTAGATGAATTTTCGTTTTGGCCGTTCTATAACCTGGGTAAAAACAACAATACTTTTCATGGTCAACTCCTTAATGGCCCCGAGTTTTTTAACCAGAGGCATAAATAGTGCTTTTCCGGGTTTTGCTTTCCGGAACTCCTTTGGGGACAGACCAAAATGCGATGTAAAGGCGCGGGTGAATCCTTCATGGCTGTTGAATCCGTAATTCAGGGCCAAATCAAGAATACTGTTTTTATTCCTCTGAAGCTCGGCGGCCGCCATAACCAAACGAATTTTTCTGATGTAATCAAAGAGGTTCATCTTTGTCATTTTTTTGAAAAAACGGCTGGTGTGCTCTTCGGAATAACAGATTGCTTTGCTGATTTTCCCAAGGGTGATCTCTTCCTGCAGGTGTGTTTCAATAAACACAAGAATTTCCTTGAGTAATTTGTCTTCATACATTTCCGGTCTATCCATAATAAAACACTACTGAAAATAGGGCCAATTTTCTTGATTATAATTGACTTGGTAAACTTGGATAAGCCTTAAAAAATAGCTACCGGGCTTTGAAAGGTTTGGATGATTTGAATGATTTGAACGGTGAATGCCACGAGTGAATGGGAGGTTCTCCTGTTTAGCTGGAGATGACCCTTTGTTAATGCCTTAGGGTTAGGAGGGGCAGGGAAGGTTTTGTTCAAAAAACATTCCCAGAAACCCGCGGGCGTGTTTTTTAGCGCCGCTCTGGTCATAAATGCTGCTCATTTATTGCTCGCCTATGAGAGGTTGCTGCACAACCTGAAACTCCGAAGCTCATGAAGCAAGGCCTGGAAAGTGGGTTTCCCTTTTTAATCGACATTCATTTTTCTAATGATGGATAGCTATGTTTTGTTATGCGCATCAACCGTGGCGTTGAAATCAATAACCTGAATCACCCGGGCAATGATAAACAAGGCTCCCCATGTGGCCAGAAAAATGATATTCTCCATATCATCGCTTGAAGTATAAGATGATCCGCTGGCCCCTGCCGCGCCTGTTTGTAAATAGAAGGATCCCATATTCATTATCCCCATTATGGGTGGCCCCAGAAGCAGATCCAGGTCTATCAATGTATAAATCCATCCCCGCGACAGGGGCATCCAATGGCCGCACATGCTATGACCAATACCGAATCCTGCCAGAATGGTCCACCACCGCGCTGTGTTTATTTTATCTTCAGACAATGCTTCGATTTTCTGGGTTTTTTGTTCCCCCGGGGTTAAGGCATAAAACTCCTGGAAAGAGGTGTTAGCGGGTTGTTGGAATTCCAAAGAATCATGACCATTTTGCTTCCAGGCCAGATTGATCAGCCCTATATCAAAATCAGGTGCTTTTTGTAAGTTCGGTTTTTCCAAAGCCCAGACATTTGCGCTAGCGGCTATAAGAAGGGTGATCCAAAGAATAATCGAACTCATAGTGCCCCTCAATAGGCCAGCACCTTTTCCACCTCGCTGGCATAATTCCCCAAGGCCCGGCTGGGATGCAGCTTGATACCAATATATAACATGGTTTCATCAGCCTCAAACGCATAGACAACCTCGCCGATCAAGGAATATTCAAAGCCGCTTGGTTTCAGGATAATCACATCACCCACATTGATCTCGCTTTTGGAACACCGCGCGATAAGTCTTAAACCCTTTACGCTAAAATCGGTGGTCGCGCTTTTTATGAGCTTTCCGTCTCCAAAATCGATCCTGAATTCTTCCAGGCCCTTGGGTGTTTGTTTGGCATCGAGCCTTTCATATTCTCTTAAATCTATGCCGTCCCAGTCCATATTTTCTCCTCTTTTGCCAGAGAGCTGAAAAAGGCATGCTTTGCCTTTTGCCCTTTGTTCATCTATTAATATAAAATTTTATTTTCGAATTTACAAATTTCTTTGAGTGAATTACCGGGAATTTTGATTTTGTTTTTGGGGTTTCCCCAGCCCCTTTATTGTCCTTTCACCTCTTTCATGGCAAGAGGGCATGGGCTGGGGCCGGGCCTTGCGTTACTCCGGCTTTGCCTTCGAAGGTTTTGGGGCTGACATTATCAGCCCCAAAACGCTTTACCAGCCAGGTTTTGAAAAACCTGGCTGGTATAACTCCAGTCCCTAACCTGGAAACAGCCGCCTGCTTCATTCAGCTAAAATGGCAGCCTGATTTTTTGGGGTAATACTTGCAAAGTCTATTAAAAAATACTAAACTAATGTTTAGTATTATGTGTAATAAAGAGTATGTGCCACTTCATTTGCGTTCCTATTTTTCTCTTTTACAAGGCCTTTATTCGCCTGAGGAAATTTGCGACTGGGCCCATAGGCAGGGTTTTCCGGGTCTGGCCATGGTGGATATTAACAATTTTTACGGCCTGGTCCGTTTTCTCAAGGCCGCTTACCAAAGGCAGCTCAAACCCATGGCCGGGGTGTTGTTACAGCAGGCAGGCCGGCCGCCGCTAACAGCCTATGTGCTTAATCAGCAGGGCTATGCCCGGGCCTGCGCTATTTTGACCCGGCTCTTTTATGCCAACAATCCCTATGTGGAGCCGGAAAACCGGCCTGCCTATGATGTTCTCCATGATCTAGTTCAACAGGGGTGGGATGGGCTGGCTCTCTGTTCGCCCCATCAGGCGGCCCTGGAAGAACTCGTGAGCGCCGGTACCGGGGGGCTTTATGCTGAACTGGTTTTTGGCGCGCCCTTTGCTTCTCTGGCCAAATGGGCCCGGAGTTCGGGGCTGCCTCTTTTGGCCGTTAATCACGGTGTGGCCTGGGACAAGGCTGATTTTCGTTTTTATCCATTGCTTCGGGCTATTGACGAGAACCGGCTTTTGTCTGAAGTTCCCGCCAGTGAGGGGCTTGATGAAAAGTACCGTATTGCCGGGGCCCGTGAAATGAGCGATTATTTTTCCGTCTTGCCTGAGGCTCTGGATAATGCCTTGGATCTTTTTCGTTGCACGGACATGAGCTGGTTTTTATCAGGGAGTTTTATTTTCCCTTCCTTCGCTGGTCTGAATGAGGAGGAGGCCCTGGCCCGCTTGAGAAGCCTCTGCCGCCAGGGAGTGGAGCGGCGGTATGGAGCTTTCACAGCAGCCATCGAAGAGCGCCTTAACTATGAAATGAGGATTATCGCCCAAAAGGGTTTTGCCAGTTATTTTCTGGTGGTTAACGATATTGTTCGCCAATGCCCCCGCACTTGCGGCCGTGGCAGCTCAGCGGCCAGCATTGTTTCCTATCTTCTGGGCATCACCCATATTGATCCTTTGGCTTATAACCTTTTTTTTGAGCGTTTTCTCAATACCGGCCGCAAGGATCCGCCGGATATTGATGTGGATTTTCCCTGGGACGAGAGAGACAGGATTTTTCGCTATGTTTTTGACAAATACCAGGGCTGTTCAGCCATGGTGGCCAACCAGGTGAGTTTTGCCGGGCGTTCCTGTTTGCGGGAACCGGCCAAGGCCCTGGGCCTTGATGATGAAGAAATTGCCTCTCTGATTGGTTTACGCCGTCTGGGTCAGGTGGACAAGGTTCCCGATTATCTGCTTCGGGCTGCCGGGCGGCTTCGGGGTTTTCCCCACTACATTGGCCTTCACTGCGGCGGGGTGGTGATCACGCCCCGGGCGGTGAGTGAGTACAGCCATGTGCAGCCTTCTCTTTCAGGTTTTCCCGTGCTGGCCTGGGAAAAGGACGGCACTGAAGACGCCCGGCTGGTAAAGATCGACCTTTTGGGTAACCGCTCTCTGGGTGTGCTTCGGGACACCCTGGCCCTGGTGAAAAAACACCGCCATCGGGATATCCCCTGGGAGTCATTTTCTCCTTTGGATGATAAAGAGACCCGGAGCATGATCGAGGCTGGCCAAACCCTGGGGGTCTTTTATGTGGAATCACCGGCTACAAGGCAGCTTTTAAAAAAAATGCGGTCCGGTGATTTTGAAAGCCTGGTGATAGCCAGCTCCATTATCCGGCCGGCTGCCAATGTTTATATCAGGGAGTTTGTGAAGCGACTTCACGGCAAAGCTTACGAGCCCCTTCATCCTTTGATTTACCAGACCCTCAAGGAGACCATGGGCATTATGGTTTATCAGGAGGATGTTTCCCGGGTGGCCATAGACCTGGCTGGTTTTTCCGTGGAGCAGGCCGACCAGCTGCGGAAAATCATTTCCAAAAAGGACCGGCAGCTCACCATGGAGGCCTTTAAGCAGGATTTTTTTAATGGCGCTTCAGCCCGGGGAGTTTCCCAGGAGGTCTGTCAAAAGGTCTGGGACATGATTCTTTCCTTTACCGGTTATTCCTTTTGTAAGCCTCATTCAGCTTCTTATGCTCTGGTTTCCTATAAACTGGCCTATCTCAAGCGTTTTTATCCTTTAGAGTTTATGGCGTCGGTGATTAACAATCAGGGGGGCTTTTATTCGCGCCAGACCTATTTGAATGAGCTTCAACGAATGGGCTTTCCTGTTTTGCCTGTGTGTATTGTGAATAGTGCGATGAATTATGCTCCGGACTACAGCTGTTCGGAAAAACCCTGCCTTCGCATGGGTTTGTTTCAGCTGGCCGAGATAAGCCGGCCTTTTTTGGAGCAGCTTTTGGAGGAGCGGGAAAAAGCTCCCTTTCAGGGGCTTATGGATTTTCTGCAACGCCTGAAACCCGGGCTGCCGGTAATGCGCTTTTTGATACGATCCGGGGCCCTGGATAATCTTGAACCCCAAATGAGCCGGCCCGTGATGTTCTGGTTTTTTTTCCACCACAAAAGTATGGAGGGGCTTTTTTTTGCTGATCAAATCGAGGCCCCGGCCTTTTTAAATGACTATGCCGAGAACATCAAACGGGAAGATGAATTCAAGACCCTGGGCGTTCTGGTGACCTGTCATCCTCTCAGGGCCTTTAGCCAAAAGATCATGGCACTGGCTCGCAGAAAAAACATGGGGCCTCTGGCCTCTTCACGGGACATTCCCCGTTTTCAGGGAAAGCGTATTTTTCTGGCCGGGCTGATTGTGGCCGGCAAGGAGGTGCCCACCAAAAAGGGAGACCAGATGATCTTTGTTAGTTTTGAGGATTCCCATTCAATTTATGAAACGGTTTTTTTCCCCCAGGCCTATGAGCGCTTTTATCCCCAGCTGGACCATATGGGCATGTATCTTCTGGCAGGCAAGGTTGAAAATGATTTGGGGGCCTTGAGCATTAATGTGGATTTTCTTTTTCGCGTTTGCTGAGCTTGGGGCTTTAGGGCTTGTTAAAGGGTTCTGAGGAATTTTCACCGCAGGATTCACCTTTAATGAGACGGCAGGGAAGGATTTGAGGCGGCTGGGGTGACTGGCTGCTTTTTTTAATAAGATTGATCAACATGGAAAAAGCTGTGATTCCTACTTCTTCCAGTGGTTGGGCGATGGAGGTGATAGCCGGCGACATCATGGAAAAGTATTTGAAAAAATCGAAGCTGGCGAAGTGAAGGTCCTGGGGAATTCTGAGTTTTTGCTTTTTGCAGGCTTCAATAATCTGAATCACAAAATCGCCGGCACCTGAAATAATAGCATCAGGTTTTCCCTTTGTGATAATATAATCATGAATCAAATTATCAACGATGGGGACATCATAGTAACTGTGACAGATCTGGGTATGAGGAAGCTGATATTTTTCTACGCAGTCTTCAAAGCCCTGGATTCGCTCCTGAACGCTGGGATAATCCCTGGGGCCGGCAATAAAAAGGATTTTTTTGGCACCCATGGAAATTACATGTTCGGTGAGACTGATCATGGCCCCTCTGTTGTCGATATCAACAAAATTATTCTGCACATGGGAATGTTTGCCAACAAGCACAAAGGGAACAGCCTGGTGGTGAAGAAAATCAAGTTGTTTGAGGCTGAGCAGTTCACTGCCAATGATCAAACCGTCTACCCGCTTGCCTTTTAGTATGCGTTTATAGGCATCATCGATTTTTCCTTCTACCTGAGGTGTGGAAAGCAGAACATGGTATTCTTTCTGGGCGGCCTGCTTTGTAATAGCTGAAAGAAGAATGGGCCAGTAATTATTGGAAAGATAATAACCAGCCTCGTGGGGTATGATGAAGCCGATATTGCCTGTCCTTCGGGAGGCCAAGCCCCTGGCAATTTCGTTGGGTTCGAAATTCAGATCCTTCATGATTTTCTGAATACGTTCCCTGTTGGCATCGCCGACACCAGCTTCATTGTTTAAAACCCTGGAAACAGTCCCTTTTGAGACATTGGCGATTTGAGCCACTTCTTTGATGGTGATTTTTTTTTGCTTCATCGATTGTGCCTTGGCTTATCATAGCACAGGTGTTTTGATTGTCAACAGCCATTCTCCATCAGAAAATCGCTTAAAAAACAATATAGAAAAATTCATTTTTTGTATTGTTTTGTACCACCGGGAATAGTTGGATAATGATAGACTTCATTGACCAAAAAATGAATCTGTTCTACTATTTTATAGAATAACTATCATTATCTATTTTAATAAAGTGGATCAGTCTTTACATCTTGATTCGGTTATGGAAAGCCTTAAAAGCAAGGGAGGTATCATGGAAATCAGAGATAATGTATTTGTTGTCACTGGTGGCGGCAATGGTATTGGTCGAGAGCTGGTGTTGAATTTATTGTTACAAGGGGCTCTAGTGGCATCTGTGGATTTAAACCAACAAGCCCTGGAAGAAACAGCCAGATTGGCTGGAGCTCATCGGCAATTTCTTTCACTCCATGTGACTAATATTACAGACAAAGAAAGTGTTGAGAAATTACCTGATGAAATAATCGCAAAACATGGTAAACTTGACGGACTTATTAATAATGCCGGGATTATTCAGCCTTTTGTGAATTTTATGGAGCTTGATAACAAGACGATTGAACAGGTGTTTCAGGTTAATTTTTTCGGTGCCATGAATCTGACTAAAGCTTTTTTACCCTATTTACTGAATCGGCCAAAAGCCCATCTTGTAAATGTTTCCAGTATGGGTGGTTTTTTTCCTTTTCCCGGACAAACGATTTATGGTGCTTCAAAGGCAGCGCTAAAGCTTTTTACCGAAGGCTTGTATGCTGAATTGTTAGGGAGTAATGTAAAGGTTACTATTGTTTTACCAGGAGGTATTAGCACTAATATTACCGCGAATTCTGGTGTAAAAATGGCTGCTCATGTGGACGAGAATAAAACGCCCATACAATTAACTAGCCCTCCTCTGGCGGCTTTGAAAATCATCAAGGCCATGAAAAAAAACAAATATAAAGTTTTAATTGGTAATGACGCAAAGTTAATGAATATACTTTATAAATTCAGCCCGCGAAAAAGTATCCGCTTGGTGAGCCGTTTGATGAAAAAATTTTTGTCTGGAAATTAAAACAAGCCAGTAACCTTGCCGCTTTTCACATCCACATCAATGTGGCGGTAGGCTGGATCAGAGGCTGTGCCTGGCATCAATTTTATATCACCCCCAACAGGAACGATAAAACCGGCACCCTGGTACACCAGAATGTCCCGCACGGGGAAAATAAAGTCCTTTGGCCGACCCTTGAGTTCGCTTTCATGGGACAAGCTGAGATGGGTTTTAACCATGCAGAGGCCCATTTTGCTCAGTTCCTGGTTTCCCTGAATGGCCTGGAGCTTTTTTTCAGCTTCAGGTAAAAAGCTGACATCCCTGGCTCCATAGATTTCCATTGCGATTTTTCTGATTTTATCTTTCACAGCCATGGAGTCTTGATATAAAAAGCGAAAATCCCTTTTGGTTTCACAGGCTTCAATAACTGTTTCGGCTAATTCTACAGCGCCTTCTCCGCCTTGTTCCCAATGGCGGGAAACAGCTGCCTGCACATTCAGGCTTTTGGCTGCTTCGCGAATAACTTCGACCTCTTTGTCTGTATCAGTATGAAAATGATTGATACAGACAACAGGAGTGATACCGCTTTTTTTAACGATTTCTATATGAGCCAGAAGATTTTCAACTCCTTTTTCCAACAAGCCGATGTTTTCTTGGGTATAAGCTGAATCCAGTGATACTCCAGGAGTCACCTTGGGGCCGCCGCCGTGCATTTTCAATGCCCGGATGGTAGCCACAATAACCGAACAATGGGGTGTAAGGCCGCTGGCCCGGCATTTGAGGTTCCAGAATTTTTCAAAACCAATATCCGCGCCAAAACCACTTTCAGTAATGTGATAATCAGCCAGTTTTAAACCCACACGGTCGGCGATGATGGAGGATTGGCCTATGGCAATATTGGCAAAGGGGCCCGCGTGAACAAGAACGGGCTGGCCTTCGATTGTCTGCATGAGATTAGGATTGATGGCCTTTGACATAATGGCTGTCATGGCCCCGTCAACTTCCAGGTCAGCTGTGGTCACGGGATTTCCCCCATTGTCGTAGGCAACTACAATTTTACCCATTCTTTTTCGCATGTCTTCAAGATCACGGGTAATGGCTAATATGGCCATGACTTCCGATGAAACGCTTATCTGAAAATAACTCTGCATCAAGTGGCCGTCCATTTTTCCACCCATTCCGATGATGATGTTTCGCAAGGCTTGAGCGCAAAAATCCATGGCCCATCCGATTTCTACAGCTTTGGGGTTTATGGCCAGCCTTTTTAGCCCTTTTTTTGCCAAAAGGGCATCGGAATAATTGGCTTCGTGCTGCATACGGGAAGTCAGGGCTACCATGGCGAGGTTGTGTGCATTGGTAATGGCGTCAATATCCCCTGTAAGGCCCAGGCTGAGGTCGCTTAAGGGAATGCATTGAGCCAGACCGCCTCCTGCGGCAGATCCTTTGATGTTGAAAGTAGGGCCGCCCGATGGCTGGCGTATGGCGCCCATTACCTTTTTACCCAGTACACCCAGTCCTTGAATCAGACCTATGGATGTGGTGGTTTTTCCTTCACCCAGAGGGGTGGGGGTTATGGCAGTGACATTAATATATTTTCCGTCAGCTTTGTTTTTTAAACGATCGAGAATCTTCATGTAATCCAGCTTGGCCAGATAGTGGCCATAGGGCAGAATTTCCTCATACTCAAGACCCAGGTCTTCACCCACTTTGGTAATGGTTTTCATGTTTTTTTGGGCTTCTTCGGCAATTTCCCAGTCTTTTAATTTTGTTGGATCCAGTTTTGCCATGTTGGTTCTCCTCTTTTTTGTATCGATCGTTAAAAAAGTTTCAATTATGTATATCCTAAGCAAAGCTCTTTGACAAGTTTTTTTATCATCACTTCTTGTTGGGTAATAGATATTCCTGTGAAACCATGAGTTGAAAGGCCGGAGTCTGGATTTGCCTAGGAGAATTACATGTGAAAGTTTGTGAGAAGCTGAGACAGGATGTTCCTGAAAAGACTCTGATTTTCTTATTTTTAGCTTTTGAAGAGCTCTTTATTTCTATTTTCCCGCTAGTTATAAAAATATGCGAAATCTATTTGCACATCATGTTAAAAAAATATATTATTCAAACTATAAACAAGTCCGGTTAAAATTGATGTGATTTTAATGGCACCTCTAAAAACCCATGAAAATGGGTTTTTAGAATATAGAAAATTTCCTTAAAACATCAAGGGCGCCTAAGGAGAAAAACTATCTTTTTTATATACAGACAATTATAATTAGCCTTATTAAAACTATATAGTTAACTAATAATTTATTATTATTGAAATAAGTAAAAAAGATAGTTTTTAGAGGTGCCCTTAAATTATTTTCAAAGGTTTATGGAAAAAAAATACCAATTTTCCGGCTTTTGAAAAAGATTCTGACTTTTAAGCTTTGGTTATTTTTTCCCTGTTAATGGGGAATTTTTATATTTTAAGGAGTAAAAATGAAACATACTGCTATCATTAATCTGGACGCTCCAGGTCCTGAGATCAGTAAACATATCTATGGTCATTTTTCCGAACATCTGGGGAATTGTATTTACGGCGGATTTTACGTGGGTGAGGATAGCCCGGTTCCCAATGTCCGGGGAATGCGAAAGGATGTAATTGAGGCTTTTAAAAGAATCAATATTCCTAACCTGCGATGGCCCGGAGGGTGTTTTGCCGATGAATATCATTGGATGGATGGGATCGGGCCCAAGACCTCCCGGCCCGAGATGATTAACACCCATTGGGGCGGAGTGGTTGAGAATAATCATTTTGGAACCCACGAGTTTCTTGATCTCTGCGAACTGCTAGAAACCGAACCCTATATCACCGGTAATCTGGGCTCAGGTTCTGTTCAGGAAATGAGCCAATGGATTGAGTATATGACCTTTGACGGAAAAAGCCCCATGACAGAGCTGCGTAAGAAAAATGGCCGAGAGAAACCCTGGAAAGTCAAATACTGGGGCCTTGGAAATGAAAACTGGGGTTGCGGCGGAAACATGACAGCCCAATTTTACGCTGACCAGGCCAAGCGTTACGGCACCTATTGCCGCAGCTATGGTGATAACAAATTATACAAAATCGCCTGTGGCGCCAATTCCATTGAATACGATTGGACAGAAACAATCATGAGAAATCTGGTAGCCTGTCCCACAGGAAATTGCCCGGCAGATCGTTTTATCAAGGGTATTTCCCTGCATTATTACACGATAGCAGGTGACTGGAACAATAAGGGTTCAGCCCTTGACGACCAGGAAGAAAAATGGCTCGCGCTGATGAAGAAAAGCTGCTATGTTGACGCGCTTATTGCCCGGCACAAGAGTATAATGGATTATTATGATCCCAAGAAGAAAATTGATCTTCTTTTTGATGAATGGGGCACCTGGCATGATGTGGAAGAAGGAACCAATCCGGGATTTCTTTTTCAACAGAACACAATACGCGACGCTCTGGTTGCCAGTGTTCATTTTGATATTTTTCACAAGCATGCTGACCGGATTCACATGACCAATATTGCTCAGGCAGTGAATGTGCTTCAGGCCCCGGTTCTGATTCAGGATAACAAGCTGATTTTAACGCCAACCTATCATGTCTTTGAAATGAACAAAGGGCATCACGATGCCGTGAATCTTCCTGTTTATATGAACGAAGATATTCCAAAGGCTGAATTTGAATCGGAAAGCTTT
The DNA here is from genome assembly GCA_016937215.1 of Spirochaetales bacterium. Taxonomy (GTDB): domain Bacteria; phylum Spirochaetota; class Spirochaetia; order SZUA-6; family JAFGRV01; genus JAFGWI01. The sequence continues at coordinate 23,193 of JAFGWI010000314.1, forward strand.
TCCACATTGTCCCTTTCTGCCTCACGCAAAAGTGGACATTACCTTGTATCACTTTCCAATATTGATTATACCAAAGACCAGAACGTGAGTATTGATCTCCGAGGCGCGGAAGTCAGGAAAATTACTGGGCGCATTCTTTCGGCAGCCAAGCATAATAGCCATAACAGCGCTGATAAACCCAATGAAGTGGTTCCTGTGGCTTTCACTGATTTCAAATTAAACAATGGTGCGGTGAAGCTTACTATTCCGGCCCATTCTTTTATCACTCTGGATCTGGACTAAAGAATATCATTAACTTTCTACAGGGGCATTTCTGTAATGCCCCTGTAGATTACATTCTGAAACAGCTCATTCTAGTTCTTAATAGCACATAAGACGATTCACAGGATTGTTCATCGCTCATGATTGAGCATTTCCGGCGGCATCTAACGCTTCTTTGCAAAAAAAACGCCCTGTTATAAACAGAGCGCGGTCATATCTAAAATCACTATCAGCTTAACACAAGGAATTAATCAATCCAACATAATACTGGGCAATTAAAAGGGCATCCACGATATTGATGGTGTTATCGCAATTGGTATCAGCTGCCTCAAGATTGATTGTTTCTTCCAGAATCCCGACATAATGTTTTGCAATCAATAGGGCATCTACAATATTCGCCACTTTATCGCCATTTACATCACCAATAAGTACCGGAGGCTCAGGAACGGGTGTGTTCACAGCGGAGAGTTGAATATCCAGACGGTCAATATTGGCTAATCCCTCGGAACCTGTGCCAGTAAGCCTGATTATGTTGCTTCCGGTCATAAAGGTCGCGTTAAAGGTTTTTTCAGACCAGATTGTCCAGTCACCGGTTGCGGGAAAATCACTGTTAATGGCAATCTCGTTTCCGTTAACGGTAATGGTACCAGGCCGGCTGGCTGTACCGCCATTGGAAAAAATAAAAGTACAGTTAGCTGTTGTTCCCTGAGACAGAATGAATTCCCATTCAATAAATGGACCAGCCTGATTATTGCAGTTTACATATCCGGCTCCGGTATATCCTGAATGGATGGATTCAATGATGCCGTCGGTAAAATAAGCATCCTCTGCCTGGAGGGTAAGGCGTGTTCCTGGTTGAACAGGATCGGGTGTGGGTGTTGGTTCAGGGGTTACAACAGGGCCGCCTGGGTAATAGATATTTGGCTGGGGCGCGGCTTTCATGCCTTCACCCAAAAAGAAGCTGGGGTGAGGCGGCTGGTTGTAGGCCACATTTTGCCAGGCAACCGCTTCCCGGTAGGCTCTGTCATGCATAAGGGTGTGAAAACGGTAATTTGTCCCAGAGGTGGAGGTGTAAATTCTCAGGCTGGAACCAGCTCTCCATATCACTTCTTCCCGCCAGTCGCCCCAGAGATCCAGGGTCAGGCTTGGGTTGAATTTTGTTCCATTATTGGCGGTACAACCGTTTCCTGTGAGAAGAACGCTACCCCCGTATTTGGTGATAGTGTTGCTGTCAAGAAGTTCCCTGTAAAGGTCGCCATCCCACCAAATCAAATGATTGGCCGAGGGAGGGTTATTTCCGGCGCTTCCGTTTGAAGCAGTCCGAAGCCCCTCGGTTCCGCCCCAGCATTCCATGCCAGGTGATGAGGTGAGGTCTGCTGACACGCCTCTGCCAATATCAGCATTGGCGGTTTGCCAGATGATTTGACCTGTTCGGGCATCGAGCAATGCGGAACCTGGTGTTCCGTCACCTTCATGAATACCCCACACTTCCAGTCCGGGACGATTTACATCAATATCGCAAACATGAAGTGAGTCGCCATGGCCTAGGCGGGCGTTCCAGATGCCTCTTCCGTTATCGTCTATGGCAATGGAGCCGTAGATGATTTCGTCTTTGCCGTCGCTGTCCACATCCTGAACGCTGAGCTGGTGATTACCCTGACCTTCCCAGGTGGAGCCATAACCGTTATTGGTGTCAAAGGTCCAGCGCTGAGTCAGGTTGGCGTTTTTATAATCCCAGGCGACCAGTACGGTCCGGGTATAATAACCGCGGCACATAACTAATGAAGGTTTTTGCCCATCAAGATAGGCTACACAAGCCAGAAAACGGTCTACGCGGTTTCCATAGGTATCACCCCAGTCGCCCACATTGCCTCGGGCTGGAAGGTAATTTACGGTATTGATGGCCGCTCCTGTTTGCCCGTTAAAAACAGTGAGAAATTCAGGGCCATCGAGAATGTAGCCATTTGAATTGCGGTAATCGGCAGACCCATTGCCGATGACTTTGCCCTGGCCGTCGATGGTGCCGTCGGCTGTTTTGCAGGCTATTTCGGCTTTTCCGTCGCCATCAAGGTCATAAACCATGAACTGGGTATAGTGAGCGCCGGCACGAATATTCCGGCCTAGATCAATCCGCCACAAAGGGGTTCCGTTTAGTTCATAGGCATCGAGGAAAACATTGCCTGTATATCCTGATTTTGAGTTGTCCTGGGCATTGGCCGGTTCCCATTTGACGACCAGTTCATATTCGCTGTCACCATCCAGGTCGCCGACTGAAACATCGTTGGAAGTATAGGTGGTTCCTGAACCTGAGGGGGTTGAGAGGGGTACATCCAGGTAATTGGCAGACATCACTCTGGCGTTCTCGCTGAATTCCTGTTCAACACCATTTATCACGGCGCTTACTCTGTAAGTGTCGCTGGTCGTGGAATTATCCTGGTAAGTTGTGCTGTTGATTACAGGAGTTGATGTTAAGCGGGTATTTCCCTTGTAAACATGAAAACCTGTATTGGAGGGTTCGTCGCCCAGAAGCCTCCAGCTCAGAAAATAGCCGTTTCCTGATTTGATGGCTACCAGTCCGCGGTTGAGCCGTTCTGCCTGCCATTGGGAAAAGCCCATTGAAGCTACTATAATCATGAAAGCAAAAAGGAAGATGGTTCTTTTCATTTTATTCATTTTTTAACTCCTTTTTTATGTCAATTAATTTGTTTTACTTTCCTTATTTTTAACGTGATTAAACAACTTGCCCCCGGGTTTTCCGGGGACAGTCTGGAATTACATTCTTTTCAGCAAAAAGAATTGATCAAATGCACATAGTATTGAGCAATCAAAAGCGCGTCTACAATATTAACCACATTATCACAATTCACATCAGCGGTTGCCAGATTTATTTGTGTATTAGCTATATTAACATAATATTGAGCAATCAACAAGGCATCCACGATATTAACGATGTTGTCGCTATTCACATCGCCCTTTGTGGTGATTATTGGTGTGGGCCCCTCTGTGGGGGTTTCATTGGCAGCCATGGACATTTCAATCCGGTCGAGATTGGGGCCGCCTTCGCTGCCATTTCCTGTTACTCCAAATAGACTTGTGCCTCGATCAAGTTGAAGGCTTACTGATAAAGGTGTCCAGCTGTTCCAGGCGTCGGTTGAAGGAAAATCCATGTTGCTCGTTATGATATTTCCGTTAACTGTAATATCCAGGGGCCGACTATTGCTTCCGCCATTGGCATAGATAAAGGTACATGTAACCTTGGTCGCTGTACTTGAATTGATACTCCATTCCAGATATCCGCCCGGTTCATTGGCGAAATTCACATAACCGCTTCCTGAAAACCCCCCATGTTCGCTCTCTATCTCAGCCTTGTTCATGCTCATTTCCTCGGCCTCGAGTTTGAGTGGCGCGCCGCTAGTTAAAACCGGTGGAGTCGGTATTGGAGTCGGGCTAGGTGTTGGTTCCATGGTGTTGTTTCCATTTTCATGGATTTGGGAATTTGATGGAAAAATCCAAAGTTGGGGCACATTGGTAATAGAAAGATTGGAATAATAAAGCTGGGTTACCGGTGAATCGGTCCTGGCAATACATTCCTTACCGTTTCGGAATGTGCAGTCCGATAAATAGATATTAACCAAAAAGGTTTTGCCGCCATTTTGACGTATCACTTTGCCGAAACCATCGGCTGTCATATTTTCCATGCTAAAGGTGCAGGGCGCATTAATCTGACACACCTTGTCATCACCTGAATAGGCCTGGCAATTACGGATGGTTATGGTTCCCGCGTCGGTGGTGTCACCACCTTTAACGGTTAAGGCATCCTCTCCTATGTCCTCCCAGATCACATTTTCAACAAGATTATCGCCATAACAATGGACCCCGTCACAACCGGGAAAGGCAATGCGGACATTTTTTAATGTGGCGCCCTTTTCCAGGCGAAAAATTGGTTCTTGGTTTTCACCCTGGCCGCCGTCACCCAGACCCACAGCCACAATGGTCTCACCTTTGCCGTCATAGGTCTGGCCGGGACCGACAACAATGGTTTCGTAAATGGTTTTGGCGCTGGCAGGAAAACTGAAAATAACCAGAAGTGCTGAAAGGAAGATTTTTCGCCAAGCGGCATTGCTCCAGATTTTTGTGGTTGATGATTTTTGTCTCATTTTGACTCCTTTTTGTGTTTGCTTTTCCTATTTTCTTTACATTGTTTTTTTTGATTACTTGTCATGTCCGGACTTTTTGTTCGCTATTCTTTGTTTTTTCGTTCATTTTAATTGGTCTAAGCCTTGGTGTATCGATAAAACAGATTGCGAAAAAAAATCGAACAAAAACTCTTCACAATATTATAGCATGATTAGCCTGTTTTAATCAATTATTACAATAAGCTTAAGGGGTTTTAATTCCGCCCTGTAAGCGCTTTGACTTGTGTTCAAAGGTTTGCTCACCAGGATTTCAGCATATACATCATGCCAGTCACACCAGGGTAGATTCTTCGTCGTACCTCCTCAGAATGACATCGGAAATCATTTTTTAGGCCTACTGAAGCCTTGTGTTCTCAATTTTACAACCCAGGCAATGCCTCAATCCCCCAAAATCATCGGGTCTTCTTCAAATTGAAGCGATCTTTGGGAATGATTTTCTTGACTCGCCCTATCGTAATGCCTATGATTTAATATAGGGTAAGACTATGGTAATTATAATGCCTGGCCCCAATTTGCACGTAAGAGAGGATAGGACATGGAGTCTCTGAATAATACGGAAAAGAAATTCTTTCAGGAAACCGATAAAAATACCTTGATAAAATCATTTTTGGCTCACCTTGAATATTCCCTAGCTAAGGACGAATATTCCGCCACCACCAGGGATTTGTTTGAAGCCATTGCCCTGACAGTCCGCGACCGTTTGATCGAGCGCTGGATTCAGACCCAGCAGCAGTATTATAAAAATGATGCCAAGAGGGTTTACTACCTTTCCATGGAGTTTTTGATCGGCCGGACTCTGGGAAACAGCCTGATCAATCTGGGGCTTTATGAAACCATTGAGCAGGTAGCCCATGAACTGGGCTATGAACTTGAGGAGCTCAAGGAAATGGAATATGACGCTGGCCTGGGAAATGGCGGTCTGGGGCGGCTTGCTGCCTGTTTTCTCGATTCCATGGCAACACTGGAAATTCCTGGTTATGGATACGGAATTCGATATGAATACGGAATTTTTTCGCAGAAAATCAAGGATGGTAATCAGATGGAGAAGCCTGATAACTGGCTGCGTTATGGCAATGTCTGGGAATTTGAACGTCCTGAATATTTGTATCCTGTTCATTTTTACGGCCATATTGAACAGTTTTATGATGACCAAAACGAGCTGGTTACACGATGGGTGGACACCCAGGTCATTATGGCCATGGCCTATGATATTCCTGTACCCGGTTATAATAATAACACTGTGAACAACATGCGGCTTTGGTCGGCCAAGAGTACCCGCGAGTTTAATTTTGATTATTTTAATGACGGTGACTATGAAAAGGCGGTAGCTCAAAAGGTGGCCACTGAAACCATTTCCAAGGTGCTCTATCCTAACGATAATGTAAGTCTGGGCAAGGAACTTCGCTTAAAGCAGGAGTACTTTTTTGTGTCCGCTACCTTGCAGGACATCCTGCGCCGCTATAAAAAAACCAACCAGGATTTCAATAATTTTCCCGACAAGGTGGCTATTCAACTGAACGATACCCATCCTTCCCTGGCTATTCCCGAGCTTATGCGCATTTTTGTGGACACCGAGCAGCTCAGCTGGGAGGAAGCCTGGGACCTGGTGGTCCGCACCTTTGCCTATACCAATCACACCATTCTGCCCGAAGCCCTGGAAAAATGGCCGATTTTTCTGGTGGAAAAGCTCCTTCCAAGGCATTTGCAGATCATTTATGAAATCAATTATCGTTTTTTAAAGGAGATCAGCAAAAAATACCCTGATGATATTGAAAAAATCCGGCGCATGTCCATTATTGAAGAGGGTAAGGAAAAAACCCTTCGCATGGCCTATTTGTCCATAGTGGGAAGCCATTCCATCAATGGAGTAGCTGAGCTGCATACCGAGATCATCAAAGACAGGATTTTCCGTGATTTTTACGAACTCTGGCCCGAGCGTTTTAATAATAAAACCAACGGAATTACCCAGCGCCGCTGGCTCCGGCTCTGTAACCCCGGTCTCAGCCGTCTGATAACAGAAAAAATAGGCGACAAATGGGTGGTAGATCTCTTTGATCTGAAGAAAATCGCCCCTTACAAGGATGACAATGAATTCCGGAAGCGCTGGCAGGCCATTAAGGCCCAAAACAAGGCGAAACTGATCAAATATATCGAAGACAATAACGGCATCACTGTTAACCCCAATTCATTGTTTGACATCCAGGTGAAGAGAATTCATGAATACAAGAGGCAGCTGCTGAACATTTTGCATATCATTACACTCTATAATAGAATAAAGACCGATCCTTCTTCCATCAAGGTGCCGCGGACCGTTATTTTCGCGGGCAAAGCCGCGCCGGGCTATTATATTGCCAAGCTCATCATCAAACTGGTCCATTCAATCGGCGAGGTGATCAACAATGACCCTGATGTTGGCGACAAGCTGAAGGTGGTTTTTCTGGCCGATTATTCAGTGTCACTGGCGCAGATCATCATACCAGCAGCCGACCTCTCGGAACAAATCTCCACAGCCGGCCATGAAGCATCGGGCACAGGAAACATGAAATTCGCCCTGAATGGCGCGCTTACCATAGGCACCCTGGACGGCGCTAATATTGAAATCAAAAACGAAGTGGGCGACGAGAACATCTTCATCTTTGGCCTGAAATCAAACGAAGTAGAACAGCTTCGTTCCAAAGGCTATAACCCATGGTCCTATTACAACACAGATATGGAACTGAAAAAAGCCGTGGATATGATCAACCAGGGGTTTTTCTCTAAAAGCAAGGTCTTTCTCTTCAAACCCATTATTGAGTCGCTTTTGGACTTTGGTGACCGCTATATGCTCTTTGCCGACTACCGCTCCTATGTGGAATGTCAGGAGAAGGTAAACCAGGTTTACCTTGATCAGGACCTCTGGACACGCATGTCCATCATGAATGTGGCCAATATGGGACAATTCTCTACAGACCGCACTATTAGTCAGTATGCCAATGAAATCTGGAAGGCTAAATCGATTTCCATCAAAATGCCCAAATAAACTTGCTTATTTATTGAGCTGCTTGTTTTTTTTGGGCGTTACCTGATAAGCCCAGGGGCTTTCAGGCCGGGCTGATCCGCCACTACGCTGCCGCTTCGAAGGTTTTTTTCGGGAAATTCTCCCGAAAAAAACGCTTTGGCCAGCAGGTTTTGAAAAACCTGCTGGCCATGGCTCCCATCCCTAACGCTATAAACCCGGTATGCGACTTATTAGAAGCGCGCTGCTATATAAGACAGGGTCGATCAGGGCAATCGCGTTATACTTTTTATCACTCTGAGCAACCACCCTCCGTCATCCCGAGCAACCACCCTCCGTCATTCTGAGCAAAGCGAAGAATCTCATTTGGCAGAGGCCAATTGTATTAACAAACAAAAGCCCCAAACCA
>JAFGWI010000315.1 GCA_016937215.1 Spirochaetales bacterium
CGCGTTTTTTTAATAAAAATGTTCAAAGGCAAAATTACAGGTCTCCTTTCAGTAATTCTACATTTAAATAAAGATGTTAAGAATTACGCCTGCCTTAAAAACATTGCAGTAGTAATTTTGCCTTTGTACAATGACAAAGCACCATCAATACTGCAATATCGCGTTTTTTAATAAAAATGTTCTAAGGCAAAATTACAGTTCTTCTTTCGTGTTCTCATTCTCGAAATAGAAGGACAGGCCCAAATCCAGCAGCTTTTCTATGGGGCGGCAATCGGGGGCCATGATAGTTCCGAATTTATTTTTAGCCACTGCCGCGCAGCCGCCTCCGCAGGCCAGTCGGACATTACACGTGCGGCATTGTTCAATGGTGGTCACATCCCTGTCCTTCCATTCCTCAATCTGTTCTTTGTCCAGTTTGATTTGCGGATAAAATGTGCCCAGTTCTTCGCCTTTTTTGCCGACTGTAGCTGTACAAGCGTATATTTGACCTGTGTAGTCAAAGGCCCATTCGGTTTTAGCGCCCGGGCAAGAATCAAAAAGAGGTTCAGGCAGCTCACCGTTTTCACTTAAATAGCGGGACACACTAAAGGCCGGCTTGTGAAACTTCAGAATATCAGGATGTTCCAGAAGCAAATCGTAAAGCGCGCCGTAAAGCTCGGCCCGCTCAAAAAGTCGGCTCGAATTTTTTTGGCAGGAATAAAGTTCATAATTACGCCCAATCTGGGTTTTGAAACCAGGATGCTCGGTCCAGCCTTTTTCGATGGCAAAGTCGCTGACTGCTTTGAGCTCGCCGATGTTTTCTTTATCCATTACGATGCGTAAATTAACCGGAAAGCCCTCTTCCAGAGCATCGTCAATCCCTTGAACCACCTTGTCAAAAGTGGGCCCCCCGTTTTGCAGCGGCCGCCGCTTATCATGGACTTCAGCGATTCCGTCCAGAGTGACCTGAATTTCGCGCACCGGTACTTTGCGGAGATCTTCTATGTACTCCGACAAATTATAACCGTTTGTGACAATGGCCACCCCAAGATTCCGCTCAGCAGCCTGCTTAAAAAAATAATTCACCATTTCGCGGTGGGCCTTGCCATTCATCAGAGGCTCTCCCCCAAAAAGGGTGATGTATTTTTTCTGGCCCCTCATCATGGTATCAAGATAATGATAAAAGGCATCGATAATTTCTTTGGTTAAAAGCTTGGGTTCCCCATTGTATTCACTTTGATAACAATAGGAACAGGCAAAATTGCAGGAATACCAGGGCACAAAAAAAACCTGTACCTCGGAACTGTCCCTTTTCTCGGTAAATTCCAGATAAGAATTGATAAATAACAGCTTTTCATCATGGGGATCAATTAAATAGCCCTTTAAGCGAAGATCCTCTTTGTCAGGATATTGGCCTTTCTTGATTTTCCCCGCGTTGTCCTGGTCCACGATATCCGCGCTGCCGGTAAGTAAATTGATAAGATAGTAATCATCGGAGTTTTTGATTTGTGAAAATATATTGTGTTGTGAAAATACCAAATTCTTGTCTGTTGACACTTGGGAAACCCTCTGCTTTCTTTTAGTCGTGACAGCCAGCCACAATGGTTGAGATTTTGGCACAGCACTGGGCTGTTTTCTTTTTCAGACTGTCTTTTTTTCGGATTAATGATTTCATGTATCTATCCTCCTTGTCATTTTAATGCAATTTCATACTTGTATACAAATATAAAATTGTTCATTATTTTTGGCAGCCGCACCCGCATCCACCGGCTTTTTTCCCGGTAAAGGTAATGCTCACTACCTCGATCTCTCCTTTTTTGTAAGGAGTTGATTCCTCGATAATCGTGATTTCCTTAAAACCCGCCTTTTCCAGTTGCAGGAGATAGCTATCCTTTGTAACAGCACCGGCCCAACATTCAGCGATTTTTTCAGGATCAGTAGCCCACTCTGCAGGAACATCCTTGACAGAATAAATATCTGAAACCGAAAAACGCCCGCCAGGTTTTAATATACGGTACACCTCGTTCCACAGGGCTTGCTTATCAGCCACATGGTTAATCGTGCAATTGGATATAATCAAATCAATAAAATTATTTACAATGGGTAGTTTTGTCAGCTCTGAATGAATAAAGCTTGCGTTTGAAACACCCAGCTTGGCCGCGTTTTTCTCTGCTTTTTCAATCATGCCTGGTGAAATATCAATACCATAGGCCATGCCTGTTTCACCAACCGCTTGGGCCATGCGAATCACATCATTTCCGCGGCCGCTGCCCAAATCAAGGCATTTTTCACCCTCCCTGGGTTCAGCATGATTAATCGCCCCGCCGCAGGACAAGCAACAATCGCTTTCAGCCAGATCAGAATACCTGACCTGAATAGCTCCTATCCTCTCATCTTTCATGTTCTCACTCCTCATCACAGAATACCCATCAGAGCATCCAGCCCCCGACCAATGGCCTGAAAATCCTCGGGTTTTAATTTATTTTTGAGCTCCTCTTCGCAGAGGTCTTTCATGTGCTCAATTTTGTCATGGCATTCTTGCCCCTTTTTTGAAAGGGAAATACTTAAAAAGCGCCGGTCACCCTTGTCAACAGCTTCCTCCAGGTAACCCTTTTCCACAAGCCGGGTAATTAAACGGCTGGCCCGTGAAGCCGAAAGCCCCAACATCCCCGCCATATCACGGGAAGAAAAAACAAGGCCATTATTAAAACAGCAAATACAACTGATCTCCCGACCTGTCAAATCAAAGGCTTCGCTGATCTCTTCTTCAAAATTGCACTTGCTTTTGATTTTCATAATCCGGTCAATCATTCTCATAGTCATTTCCTTTAAAAGTTGCTATTAGCAACTGTTTCCTATGGCAAATAATAATGAATTAATATTTTTTGGTCAATCAAATTCATAAAAATAATAAGTGAATTTTAACTGCTATTCCTGAATAAATCAAATTTGGGCGTTGCCTGCCGCCCAGGGGCGAGGCAGGCCGGGCCATTCAGGGCTCCGCTTTGCTCCGAAAACCTATGGCGCGAAAAAATCGCGCCATAGGCTTTCCAATCAATATTTTTGAAAAAATATTGATTGGCCCTTCCTGTCCCTAACGCGGAAAAACCCGAGCTGCCATTATAACAAAAAGTGCAAGCCAGCGATGATTTTACCGGAATAGTAAAACCGGAAGGGAACAGGAAAAACCAGGCTGGTAAAAACATCGAAAACCATCTTACCGCCAAAGCGAATTTCAAGCGAATCTGACAATCGATAAAATAAACCTACAAAAGCCCCCATGCCTGCCTTGGCTATCAAATCAAGGTACTTTTCCTCAAAACCAATCATGGGATTCAATAAAAGTCCTGTTTCAGCAGACAGCGAGAGCATGGAATAAAAGGGCAACTTCAATGAAAAAGCCGCGCCGCCTCCGGCTGAAACAACAGGGAATAAACTCCCGGGATAAAGGGAAAATGAAGGCCCAGCAAAGACATGGTAATCGGCAACAAGGAGAATATAATCATTCAGGGGCATTTCATAAAAACTGGAGGCCCAAGCTATCTCCAAATCAACCAAAACAGGTGAAGGAAAAGGCGTATAAGGAGCAGAATAAACTGGTAAAACAGAGAAGCACAAAAAAACCAATAACACTATTTTTTTCATGTTCAAAGCTCCGGCAGATTTAACGCGGTTTTAACCCCCCGGTGATCAGAACCAGGTATTTTAAAAGTTGTCTGCTTTAAAATTGTGAAATGCTCCGATACCAAAATATAATCGATTCTGGCTAATACCGGTTCGCCACTGAATCCCCAGGTATAGTCATAGGGGTCAGGATTTTTGATAAAGCTATCAACCAGGCCCAGTTTCTCAAACTCTCGAAAATAACTTTCCTGGGGAAAGGCGTTGAAATCACCACAGACAATCGGGTAACTGGTAATTTCAGGGCCAGAACCTTCAATCAGTACCCCCTTATTAATCGGATACAAGGAGGATAATTTGTTCATAACCTGGTCCTGACTGGAACGCTCAAAACTGTATGGAGATGGCATATGGGTTCCCAATAAAACGAAATTTCTTCCAGCAATCGAATAACGCAATTCACCAAACAAAAAATTAATGGGATCAGGATAATTGACATCCTGTATATAATTATCATGCCTGCCTTCGAGTCCCGCTACTTTTGAAGCAATAACTATATTAAATCCGCTCCAGTTTGATTTGAAAAAATACACATAATAACCGGCAGATTCAATATCAGATTGAATGAAATTCAATTCAGGCTTTGCCTCAACCAAAACCATAACACTACAATCCTGGCCCAACAACACTTGCGTGACTTTTTCTTTATCGGAATTACTGCCCAGCAAATTGGCTGAAAGAACAGACACGTCACCCTTTGGGAAATCCTCAACAGGTTGAAAATAATAACAAGAGGAAACAAGGGAAAGGAGACATAAAAAAACAGACAGCCTTTTAATCATCGCTCCCATAAAACTACCTAATCTGAAAACAAATTATTCAGGTTCACTGTTTTTTTCAGTTTTTTGATAATCAAAACCGACAAATCCAGATCAATCTCATCTGGCACGTCTGCGACTTCCAGATGGGCGTTATTATTTTCCACAACAGCCTTGTACAATTTACTTAAGCCGGCCAAATAGGCTACATCAATGATTGGCATTTTCGCGCTTTTACCAAGGGGATGAATCCCCACCAGTTCCGCTCCATTTTCCTCAGCCACTCCATTCAGGGGTTCGGTAAACAACCATTCCCGATCATTCTGCTTTGAATAGGCCAGCAGTTTTTTTTCATCGCCATGGGCCTTTTCCTGAGAAAACCAGTAAGTCGGAATAATGCAGGCAATAAAACCGGAGACTTTAACCAATGCCAGGAGTTCCGGCAAAAGAGCACTGAGCCCCTTGAAAGGAATTCCCAGATAGGAAAAAATCAAATCAGCTTGCAGGGTTTTTGCTAGGTTTTCCAAAGCCTTACTCTGAAAAGGCAATTGATACACCTCAAGATTCTCGTGGTGAAAATGATGATAAACCAGCAAAGACTCAAAAGGATCATCGGATAAAAACACCGATGATTGAAAATGCTTCATGATCACCGGCTGAAGAGGCGAATAGCGGTGTGAGATTTCCAGACACAATTGATGACCCGGCAATTCAATTTCTGCCAGGCTATCCTCAAAGGCCTGTTCAACAATTTCCAGAGGATGAATTTTATCCAAATGGCTCTTCTGAAAATTCTCGTGAATGTTTCCTTTGGCAAAGGGGTGTTTTTTTATCATAGAATCCGCCTTTTCATCTGTATTTTTACCAACACCATTTTAATGCAAATTAAAGAAAAAGGGCAATAGATCAACCTCTGCAATTCCTCAAAAGCCGCCCATACCCAAACGTTTTCATCAGGGAACATTAAAAAAAGTTAAAAATAAGTACGAAATATACCGTTTATCCCACATTCCGCAGTGAATTTCGGTAATTTCTTATGTTATCCACAGTTAATAATTTACGATTATTAATATTGCTTTTCTATTTCTCTATAATATAAAAAATTACTATTCGGGTGCATAAAGCGGGTTTTATGAGTACAAATTTAAATATATTATTAAATTAGAATTCAATATTTCCAATAGGATTTCAAAGTTCATCAATAATATAATCAAAACAAAATCAGGCTTAGCCCTATAGAAATTTTAATTTTTAAATATTACTATTTTAAAAATATTTTAATTAGTTAAAGGAAATATATGAAACGCTTATTTATTATCTTTCTAATCGTATTTGTTACAAGCTTTATCGTTTATGCGGATTTAAAGGATTCAGTTGTAATCATAAAATCTCAAATGCATGAACAAACAAAAGCATCTTTTCTGAAAATTGCTGATTATTTTGACAATGCCAATCTTGAAGAAATTGGCAATATTTTTCGGGATTTTACTCTTGAATGGCATGGTAGTGGTTTTATTTATAAAGATGACGAGGGCGATCTTTATATATTAACAAATAAGCATGTGGTAATTCAGGCTGAAAAAGTGGATGTTCAATTTGAATTGGAAGATGGCAATTTGGAAATATATCGAAATTGTAATATCATTTATGCAGATAACAAACTGGACCTTGCAGTACTAGCTTTGCCTAAAGATTTGACTGTAGATATTAAGCCAATTGAGCTATATACAGATAGCGTTGAAGATGGACAAGAGGTTTGGTCTGCAGGTTTTCCCGGATTATTGGGTCGACCATCCTGGCAATTTGCCAAAGGTAATGTGACAAATTCAAGTGCGCGCATTCCAGAGATCCTAGATCCAAAAATTTCAACTCTAATTCAACATTCTGCATCGATTGATCCCGGCAATAGCGGAGGGCCTTTACTAATCAAAGATACAGCTACTAAATCCGGGTATAAATTGCTCGGAATCAATACATGGCTGATTGGAAATCGCAACAATACCTTCTTTTCTTTACCCGCGGATAGAGTTCCTGAAATTATTCAAAAAACTAAAGACACATTGTTCAAAAAAAATAATCAAGATGCTTTAAAAGAATATCTAATAAAAACCTGTAATATATTAGCCTCTGAATTAGGCAGCGAGCGTCCTGATTCAGAAAGTGTCCAAGATTTTATATCCTATGGATTTGTTGCCAAGAGTGGCTGGGACAGTTTTTTGGAAGTACTCAATTTCCTTGATAGTGACGAATCCAAAAAATGGGAGAATAACTTTTTTAATTATTCCCCCATTGAGACGATGAGGTCAGCTATTTTTCTTATGATTTGGAAGACGTTATCAGAATTTGAGGAATTATCTTCTATCAAATTTGACAATATCAATTATGCGGATATGGAAAAAATCGGTAATTCTGATTATATCAGAACAAATTTTTTAATAAATGAACAAAAAATAGAAATCTCCTGGATTTATGAATATGGACATTGGCGAATAGATTATATGAATTTAAACTTAAAGTCTTCTCTTTCCAAAAGAAATAATTCCATTAGCGGGGCATCTGGAAATAATAAAATGGACCCTTTTGAGCGAAAATTATTTAGCCTGAATATTTTACTTGGTGGCGGTTCGGCAAGTGCTACAGGAACATTGAAAGATCTTACTGATATTTCGATAGAATCAATTTTTAGCCCCCTATTTACAGGCTCAGTATTATTAGATATCTGGTTTATTGATAATTTATCTCTCTCCTTTGGAATCGCTTATAATACCAAAGGCGCTGTGATTAATTTTGGAATATACAATGAAGATGATACATGGAATGTAAATTACTTACAATTTCCTGTATTCATTAATTTTAAGTGGCCAAATACATATGATTATCTATCGTTTATACCAAAATTCGGAGCAGGCATTGCTTATGAACAGGTTTTATCTGTTGGTGGTAATATTGATTATAGTGAATATTCGACTGAATCTGAGGCATTAAAAACCTACTATGCCGATCTTAAAAACAATAATTTAAGTCTATTATTAAAATTAGGATTTAATATATTTGTCTCAAAAATTGGGTTTGGAGTATCCAGTATTTATGAACACCAACTTTATGGTGATTGGGAAACAAATCATTTTATTGATTCACGAAATACTAATTTCACAAAATTATCTTTTGGTTTTGATTTTCAATATTTATTCTAATTACATTATTATCTAATTAATTGGGACTGTTTTTTAAACTGAAAATAGTCCCAATACTATATGAAAAATATCTTACCATTACCCCCTCATTCCGCAGTGAATTTAGATAATTTCTTATATTATTTAGAATTGAAAATCTTTCAAAACTGAAATAGCAAATTCCGGAGTTTCAGCCCACTTTCCGCACCTATTTTCATCATTTTTTTATTTAAAACCCTTATAAATGAGTTGAAAACAGTCAAAATGGCTC
>JAFGWI010000316.1 GCA_016937215.1 Spirochaetales bacterium
ATTTCGAAGCGAAGCGGAGTTATGGAAAGCCTGGCCTGCTGTAATGAAATGAAAGCAGGAAACGCCCAACGTAACAACCAGCTAAACTAATACAAATCACCTTTTTAGCTGAATCAAATTCCGGTTATAATTACATTCGGGTTCAAAGCCATATTAGGTTATTCACGCGGAAGAGTCCCGCGCGAATAACTTCGGAGCTATAATAGAGTAGCGAGGAGCCCGATCGGAAAGCCTCAGGCTTATCAGACAAGGCTCAAAAGTATAGTCATCAGGCATACAAGAAAATAAAAAAGATGAAAATTCAGGTAAAAAATAGTGAAATTTAATGTGTTTTATAAGTATAATTATAATTGTGAGCAAATTTTTTATGGGTGATAGCAAAAAAGTCTTGTTATTTTCAATCAAATATTATATGGTTTTTTAGTAAAGCCGAAAGGGAAATTAGGTGGATCAAATTTTCAATCGCTTAAGCAATCTTGTAAAGTCTTTTTTTGCAGATGATGAAGAGTCCTTAAAGACCAAATATCGGTCAACACTGGATCCTGACGAACAGGATGCCTGGGACGAATTAAACGACTTTCTCAATGATGACAACGAAGAGCCCAGACAAAAGCAATATCAGGAATACAAAGAGCATTCCTATACAAAGGCGCAACACTCTGAAAAGGATGCCTTGCGACAGGATTATAAAACACTGGAATGTGACTTCGGGGCTTCATTTGATGAAGTAAAAAAGAGTTATAAACGATTATTAAGGCAATATCATCCTGATAAGTATGCGAATCAGCCTGATAAACTGAAATTTGCAACTGAAATCACCACCAAATTAAATCAGGCTTTTCAAAAAATAGAAAAATTCGAAGAAAAAAATAATAAAAAATAAACAAAAGAAAATGCGAGTAATTTGTCGGAATTTCAGATTTTTGATTGAAAGGGTGTTATAATTGAGAACGACTATGGAAATAATGATAATATTTATTTTTACTATAATTACTGCATTTTTGATAAATGTCTTGGTAACCCCGCTTATTGTTAAATTATCTCATAGTAAAAAATGGTACGATAAACCGGATTACAGAAAAATTCATACAGGTCTAATTCCCCGAATTGGCGGAATCGGTGTATTTCTGTCAATAATCGTGTGTTCGCTTTTGTTTTCCACTCTGCTATCTCTTTTTTCACAGGGAAGCATCAGTGGTATTCTCCAACTAAAATACGCGGCTGTGATTGGCGCTTTTGTTCTTATTCACATTTTGGGTTTAATGGATGATTTTAAAAGTTTGCCCGCTCTTGCCAAATTGACGATTCAAGCAATCGCCGCGATAATGGCCATTGCCAGCGGCCTTGTTATTAAGGAAATTCCATTACCCTACCTTGGTTCCATTTCCCTTGGATTTTTATCCTATCCCTTAACCTTTATCTGGATTATCGGTATTACCAATGCCATGAATCTGGTTGATGGTATGGACGGACTTGCCGGCGGTATTGCAGCCTTTGCCTCCCTTTCCATGGGAATTATTTCTCTTCTAAGCGGACAATGGACTACGGCTGTTATCAGTCTTAGTGTTTTCGGCGCGACAGCCGGCTTTCTTGTGTTTAATCTTCCTCCTGCCAAAATATTCATGGGAGATTCAGGCAGTTTGTCCCTAGGGTATATTCTTTCTGTTCTGCCTTTAATGGGTTTGACAACAAGTGCCGAGACAGGGTCAATTTTCATTCCCATTACGCTTTTAATGATTCCGATTATTGACATGGCAGCTGCCATCATCAGACGCCTTGGCGAGGGCAGGCCAATATTATCACCTGACAGAAAACACATTCACCACAAATTGCTCGATATAGGCCTACCGGAACGCCGTATCCTGCTTCTTATCTATTCCATTTGCCTTTATCTGAGTGTCATGGCCATCACTTCCGTTGTCATGCCTAAAGAAGCTAATGTGTATTTAATGCTTTTTGTATGGATAGGCGTACTGATGGGATATGGTTTCATTACCTATGTGAATGCCCGAAAAGAAAACATAGCCATGAAACAGGAAGCACGGCAGAAAAATTCAGCCTGATTTTTAAAAGGCAGCTCAAAAAAAGGGTTTCACCATTCATTCCAATTCAATTTCTTCTTGTGCCGCTTGTTATATAGATAAGATATTATCTGTCTGAGGGCAATGTCTAGCAGGCAAAAAAAATCATGGCCCTGAAAAGGGGCGGCAGTTTACCACAAACCCACTTTCCGCTTCCGAATTCAGTCAGAGTAAATAAATTTTGCGCCATAGCTCGACCTCAAAATAACACAGGCTAAGAGTTTCAGTTATTTTCGGATCACTTGCTTTCTTTTATTGTATTTGTTTAGCTGATTTAATTTTATGCTTCTAACGCGTTAGGGATAGGAGGCATGGCTGACAATTTTTTCAAAAATTGTCAGCTTAAGCCCACATTCCGCAGTGAATTTAGGTAATTTCTTATATTATTTAGAGTTAAGAATTTGCGATTTGCAAAATCGCCTTTTCTATTTC
>JAFGWI010000317.1 GCA_016937215.1 Spirochaetales bacterium
CTGTCATATTTACCTCCTGGTTGTTTTGAGGTAAACCTATCAGATATTTAGATATTGGAAAGATGGGTTAGATTGGGCGCTTACAAAGATTTGGGGCTGATCGAAACAGAGGTGGTTAATCTAAAGGAATTCCAGAAGGAAATCCGGGATGAAATCGCGAGCACTCATGGGAGGGTGACAGGGGCTTTGGGGATATGCGTGTTTCGCTTCTGGGCGGAACCGGCTGGTATGAGAAAGCGGTGTTGACGGCTCCTGATGGGGGTAAATGATAGGATTGGCTTCAAAAATAAATGACTTGCATTTTAATTCACTATTCTGTATAATTTATACAATTATTAGCTCTAAAAAGGAAATATTATGATTATTGACTTCTCAATCAGGAATTACCTTTCTATTAAAGATGAAATATCATTGAGTTTTTTAGCAAATACCAAAAATATTAAGGATGGGGTAAATATCATTCCTGTTGATAATGGAAAATTTCATTTATACTCATTTTCAGCAATTTACGGTCCCAATGCTTCAGGCAAATCAAATATAATTAAAGCGCTTTCAGATTTGATTGGTTTTATAATTTTTTCACATAGATTCGATATTGATAAACCGATTCCTGCCTATAAACCATTTAAACTTGACACCAGGAGTTCAAAATTACCAACTTTTTTTGAAATTGAATTCATGGTAGAAAATACGCGTTATATATATTCAATAGAATTCAATCATAAAGAAATATTGAAAGAAGAACTGAACTTTTTCCCTGAAGGTAGAAAAGCAAATCTTTTTTTAAGATTAAAAAAGGATATTAAATTCGGAATGTATTTTACTGGTGAAAAGAAACCACTTGAAACATTTTTATTGCCAAATAGATTATTATTATCGCTGGCTGCCAATTCCAACAACAAAATACTTCATCCTGTATTCAGATTTTTTAGAGATTTAATTAACATTCATGTAAAAATGGATTCTTCTCAAAATCCATTCCATAGCACAACTCTGGAATTGCGTGATAAAAAAAATGATTTCAAGAAACTCTTGTTTAAAATATTGAACGCGGCTGATTTGAGTGTTAAAGATGTAAAGCTGATTGAAGATAAAGATGTTGCTTTGAAATTGCGTATGCCCAAGGATATACCAGACGAACTTAAGAAAAGTATACTTGAAGATTTTAGATATAAGCCCTATCTAGGACACCCGGTTTTTGATAATAATATCGAAACAAATAAACTTGAATATTTTAATTTAGAAAACGAAGAGTCCACTGGAACACTAAAGATGTATGATATTGCTGGTGAGGTTTTAAATTCTCTCCAAAAAGGAACCGTATTAATTATTGACGAATTTAACAGTGGCCTGCATCCATTGTTAAATAAGTTTTTAGTGGAGCTTTTCATAAATAAGGATATAAATAAAAAAAATGCCCAATTACTCATTTCCACCCATGACACCTGCGTATTGGATCTGAGTCTTTTAAAACGTGAACAAATCTGGTTTACTGATAAAACAAAGTATGGAGTAACTGAACTCTTTTCTCTTGATGAATATGATAAAAATATAGTAAGAGATTATTCCAAATACAGCAAGCTTTATCTGGATGGTAGATTTAAGGCGGTTCCTTCAATAAATATAAAAGAACTGATTGAGGGATTGTTTTAATGCCTAAACCAAGAAAAAAAAGTGGTTCACGTTCAATTGAAAAAAGACTATTTATTGTTTGCGAAGGAAGCAAAGATAAATCAGAAAGCGCCTATTTCAAATCATTAATAAAATGCTGCCATTTTGCAGGTGATAAAGTAGAGGTGAGAGTTATCGATACCAGGAAAAACACAGGACGAGAATTGGTAAAAATGGCCAAGAAAATAAAGGAATTCCCTTTTGATGAAGCCTGGGTTGTATATGATAGGGACGGTTATACTTTACATGCGGAAACTTTTTCATTAGCTAAAGACAATAAAATTAATATTGCTTTTTCAGCCATATCTTTTGAGATATGGATTTTACTGCATTTTGAATTTACGACACATGTTTTTCAAAAAAGTGATGAAGTCATTAAATACATTAAGTCTAAGAATTACATGAATTATGAAAAATCAAGAACAGATGTATATTCGGAATTGAAAAATAAATTAAAGAATGCCATTAAAAACGCGAAAAAGATGCAGAACCATCAGATTGATGGAAACCCCCATGGAACCCCAATATATAATATGAATCCCTATACAAATATTGATCAACTAATTAATGCTATTTATGAATTACAGGAAGATGAATAGGGAGATCTTTTTTGTCAGAATCCGAAGGTGTTCAAAAATTGAACTGACAAGCCTGAAGCCTGTCATTCATTTTGCTGTTATATTCACAGATTCCTTCCTTTTCTATGTGGAACCGGGTGGTATGGCGAGGAGGCTTCTGATGTTCAGGTGGGGTTTTCGCTGTCCTTTGCGCTTTCAAGCAGCTTAGGTGTGGGGATTGGCGCTATGACGAGTTTGCCAGTGAGGGGAAATCAGGTGTTTTGGCGCTTTGTTTTGCGCCGGGAGGTGATAAGAAGGCTTGATAAGGTATTTTTTCTTGACAAGTCTGGAATATGGGGTAAAATGGATAGTATAACAGAGGGCTGTTTTGAGGAATTGAATAGGCCTTTTCTGTTTAAGGCTGAAATTGTTTGTGCTTCTTTGTAATTTCCTAACTTTTTGGCAATGTTTTATGATTTTTAAGGATAATGCCGGGGGTTTATAGCTGTAAATATGGGTTTGCGGTGAAGGCTTGTGTTTACTATGGATTTCTAAAAATGTATTGATTATTTAGTAAAAGTAGTGTTTAAAACGCATATCCCACATTCCGCAGTGAATTTTGGTAGTTTCTTATATTATTTAGAATTGAGGCTCTTTCAAAACTGAGGTTTTGAAAGAATCATGAAAATTGCGAATAGGTTTTTTTATTTTCGGATACTAAGTTACTATTTTACTGCTGCCTGCAAATTGCTAATGTCTGGACTTTTACAATTTGCTTTGTTAAGAATTTGCGATTTGCAAAATCGCCTTTTCTATTTCTCTATAATATAAGAAATCACTATCTTAGTGCGGAAAGTGGGGCATATATTTTAAGCGTGTATATTATAGGAGGGCTGTTTAACAAGATGTTAACCAACAAGATATTATGAAATTCAAAACGCCTATTCCCAAAACTCCAGATTTATGGATAAAAGAAATCGCGGAAGCCTACAACGACGCGTATGACACTCTACCATTTGGTATTTTAGTTGGTCAAGAAATACTGCCGGAGGATCTTTTTCATCTTGGCCCCGCGGTATGCTTGAAATTCAGAGGAATTAAACAATCGAAGAGCAATTTGAATAAAGCCACAGAGGCTGCCTTGTCAAGTTATGTGGCCACAAAAGAAATTGTCGGTGAATTATTCGATATCCCCCAGATGTCATTCGCCTTCAGTTATTTGGCCAGCCATTTTGGCCTTGAACTTATCGACGATCTATTATCAACAAAAATACTTGATTATATTGAAAACAATATAGACCAGATTATCGAATTAACCAACAAAGACTAATTGCCTAAGACTCACAACCGTATCAACTCAGATTTGGCTTATACTGCCGTTCCAGCCACATTAATTAGGCGCACTTTAGTAAACTAATATGAGGAGGCCCATGCGGAAAAAGAAAAAACGAATCGATGGTCAGGTGACAGGGCTGGCTGGAGAATTCTTCGTTGCCGCAGAGCTGTTGAAAAGAAACTTTCA
>JAFGWI010000318.1 GCA_016937215.1 Spirochaetales bacterium
CGTTAGGGATTGGAGCAAGTTTTGAATTTTTTTCAAAAAATTCAAAACAACAAAAACAGCGCGTTTTTTCAGCGCTGTTTTTGGTCGAAGCAAAAGCGGAGTTGCGCAAAGCCCGGCCTGGCATAGCCCCCGGGGCAGCCAGGTAACGCCCAAAATATAACTAATGAAAATACCAACGAACTATTTTTGATAATCCTCAAAAAGTTTAACAAGCTGGTCAGGAATGATAATACCGCCGTTCTGGATACAAGCCGTAAAAACCTTGCCCCTTAAAATCAGCTCATCACCGCGGTAAATATCCTGCAAAAAGGCGATTTGAGTACGGCCCTTGCGCTCCCAGTTCAGACCAACCCAGAAAGAATCATTGGCAACAAGGGAGCGCTTGAAATCCAGCTCAACCCGGGTCACCACAGCGTCGATGCCCTGGTCATGAAGTTTGGCAAAATCAGCGCCGCTTGCTTTTAGAAAACGGTGCCGGGCGTGCTCAAGATAATTCTGGTACACCGAATTGTTGACAATTCCCTGAAGATCCAGTTCATAATCGCGAACATCAAAATCCAGAGTGAATAGATAATTATTTTTCATAAATTTGTCCTTTTTTTCAGATAAGCGAAGAGTAAAAGATTTTATCGATTTTGTCACCCCGAATCCCCAGCCGGGTCAGGGCAAAATCATATTTCACGGGGTCTTCAGGGTTCAGCTTTCTGAAAGCCTCGGTTATTTCTTCGGCGGTTTTTAAATCCATTGATTTTCTCGCGGTAAAACCCAGGCGCGAGCAAAAACGGTACATGTGGGTATCCAGAGGAATAATCAATTTTGAGGCTGGTACTTTTTTCCAGAGACCGGGATCGACCTGGTCGCTCCTCACCATCCAGCGGAAAAACAAAAAAAGGCGCTTGCAGGCGCTGCCCATGGATGGCTGAGGAAGCAGGCTGTGCTTTGAAAGTTTCATGCGCCTTAAGAGCTCACTTATCCACAGGCTCAAGGCCGGAAGAATATTCGTGTCATTGGGGTTGAAAAAAAGCAGAAAATGATTCTCCAGGCTTTTGTGTTCGTTAATGATCTCTTTGAGTAAAAGTAAAAGGGCGATAAGTTCCTCTTGAGTTGTAAAACGATATTTAAAGCCAGCCAATTGTTTTTCCAGTTTGTCCCGGTTCGTTGTGAGCAGTGTTTTTTTTATGGGGGCTAAAATGGTCAGAATTTTGTCCAGATTCTGAAGTATCGAGGCCACCCGGCCATAGGCAAAAATAGCGGATAAAAAAGCGGTGAGTTCCTGGTCTTCGGCTTTTGCCTTATACACCATAATAATCGGGTCGGGATCTGCCCAGCAACGGTGGTTATAATGGGCATAGAGTTTTTCAAAGGAGTCACGCTGCCGGGTTTCTGTGGATGGCTTATTTATCACAATTCAGTATAATCTGATTATCCTTAGAAAGAACAGCTCTTATTTTTTCTGAAGGGCCAATTACAGCTGCAATGATTTTCGCGGAAATCGGATTTTCCAGAAGCCTTTCAATTTCACGCTTCAAAGGACGCGCGCCGTATGTTTCGGAAAAACCGCTTTCTGCCAGAAAATCCTTGACCCCTTCATCGACAAAGAGCTCCATTCCCTGCTCTTCTAGGCCTTTTTGCAGTTTAGCCAGTTCCAGGTCCACAATTTCACGGATGTTTTCCTTTGAAAGGGGATGAAAGATGATCACCTCATCGAGGCGGTTTAAAAACTCGGGCCGGAAAAAATCCTTTACCTCGGACATTACCGCTGTTTTGGTTTCTTCATAGCCTTCCAGATGGCTGGCTTGTGTAAAACCAATACGCTTCACTTCCTTGGACAAAATGGTGCCGCCGATATTGGATGTTCCGATAATCAGGGTGTTCCTAAAATTAACCTCCAACCCCTGGCCGTCGGTTAAAACCCCATTGTCCATAATCTGTAAAAGCAGGTTAAAGATATCGTGGTGGGCCTTTTCCAGTTCATCCAGAAGAATCACCGAATAGGGGTTGCGCCTCACTTTTTCAGTGAGCTGGCCGCCTTCTCCGTAACCCACATAGCCCGGGGGAGCCCCGACAATACGGGAAACTGTGTGGCGTTCCTGATATTCCGACATATCCAGCCGGATAATCTTGGCTTCGTTATCGAGCAAAAACTCGGCCAAGGCCTTGGCCAGCTCGGTTTTCCCCACACCGGTTGGCCCTAAAAACAGAAAGCTGCCAATGGGGCGGTTATGGAGCTTTAAGCCGGCGCGGTTTCGGCGAATAGCGTGGCAAATGGCGGTGACTGCCTGGTTTTGACCAATTATCCGCTGATGGATTTTTTCTTCCATGTGGGCCAGTTTTTGAGCCTCGGTTTCGATTAAACGGGTCAAGGGTATTCCTGTCCAGCGGGAAATGACACGGGCAATATCATCTTCCTTTATAATAATTTTCTGGGCAAGTAAATTATCGCGCCACCTGGTTTTCTGTTTTTTTTGTTCCGCTGAAATATTAACCAGCTTTTTCTGAATCTCCGCCACTTTGGTAAAATCCTTGGCCTCATGAGCCTCGTGCTGCTGGTCGAGTAATCGCATGCGTTTGGTTTCCACATTTTTCATATTTGGTGGAAAATTGAAATGGGCCAGTTTCTGGGTTGCTCCGGCCTCATCGATCACATCGATGGCCTTGTCCGGTAAAAAGCGGTCGGTGATGTAACGGTTTGAAAGGCGCACTGCCGCCTCGATGGCGCTATTGGAATATTTAATGTCGTGATGGTCTTCATATTTCTGGATAATCCCTTTTAGAATTTCAAAGCTTTCTTCAACCGTGGGTTCTCCTAACTGAATAGGTTGAAGCCGCCGGGCCAAAGCCTTGTCAGACTCAATATATTTTTTGTATTCTTCCAATGTCGTCGCGCCGATGCATTGCAGCAAACCCTTGGCCAAGGCCGGTTTCAGCATGTCCGCGGCCACACCCGTGTCGCCCGGCCCGCCAGTGGACAGAACCGTATGGAACTCGTCTATAAACAAAATAATGGCGCCTTTTGAATTAATCACCTCTTCACGTACAGATTTGAGCCGCTCTTCAAAATCACCCTTGAATTTGGCCCCGGCTATGAGCTCGGCCATTTCAAGGAGCATGATTTTTTTCCCGATCAAGGTATCGGGAACCTCGGCAGCCACAATTTTCTGAGCCAATCCTTCGACCAACACAGTTTTTCCGACACCCGATTTACCAATAATCACAGGATTGTTTTTATTCCGCCGGGATAAAACCCGGATCATCTGCATAATCTCCTCTTCACGGCCTATGACCGGATCGAGAAGCCCCTGACGCGCCTGAGCCGTCAAATCGCTGGCATAAAGCTTCAGCACATCGGTTTTAGCGTCACCCTGCCGGCTGTCAACAGCCCGGCCGCTTCGAAAGGAATGGTAAGCCTCAAGAGCCGAATCCTCGGTAATACCCACACGCAGCAATAAATCCTTGACATCACCCACCCCGTCCTTGAGCATGGTCACAAAAAGAAGTTCCGCGCTAATGTATTTATCACCCAGATTTTTCGCCTGAGCCAGGGCCTTTTTGAACAAAACCTCCACCTCCTTGGCGATAGCCACATTAAAGGGCCCGCTGTTGGGCACGGTTTCCAAGTCAAAAGGAGCCTCCTCCCCATTGTATATCTCCGACATAATGGTGTCCCGCACCTCTTCAGCATTCACATCCATCTGGTAAAGAATGCTCATGACAGCTGAATCATGCTGCTCGATCAAACCCATGAGGATAAATTCCGGAGACAAAACGTGACGGCGCATGTTAACCATTTCCTTAATACCGATATTCAAAGCGCCAATACATTTTTCCGTGCAATGAAACAAATATTTTTGAAACATTTAAAAAACCTCCCCGGTTGGTTCATTAATTATAGTTTTGGGGAGATTAAAAAGTCAAATTATTCACATTAAACCCACTTTCCGTACTAAAATAGTAATTTCATATATTATAGAGAAATAGAAAAGGCAATTTTGCAAATCGCAAATTCTCAATTCTAAATAATGAAAGAAATTACCTAAATTCACTGCGGAATGTGGGTTAAATTCATCAGGATAATGATTTGGGCGTTGCCTGCCTGCCCGGGGGCTTGGCAGGCCGGGCTTTGCGCTGCTCCGCCTTTCGGCTCCGACCAAAATAGCCGTGAAATTATCACGGCTATTTTGTTGGCCGCGCCAGTTTTGAAAAACTGGCTTGCCCAGCTCCAATCCCTAACGCGTGAATCCCCGGTGCCGGCTTTGGCTTGGCAAATAGAAACTAAATGGACCGTTGGTGAGGTTTAGAGACAAATAACCTTTGGTCAATACCGTGAAAATCACGATAAGGCTGTCAGCCCTGTTGATGAAAGCTTCAGGAGGCTTAGGGGCGTTATAAAGAAGATTAGACCCTGGGCCAAGATCACTTTATCCTTTTCCACAAGCGATTAGGACGAGCCAGCGATGGATAGGACAAGGCTGTGCATTTTGGTAAAAAGCATGGTAGCCATTTTCATCGGTTTTTAGACTTGCCAATAAAGAAGTCTTTACCATAGTCATCGAAAAAAAATCCTGATCACCCTCCCCTGGTAACCACAATAAATCATCAAGAACCAATTACCTTGGCTCTGTTAAGACTCTGTTGGATAAATCTAAAAATGTATCCGACACTTATTATAAGGGACTTACAATTTTGCAGCCTGAGGTATCGGCAAGGTGCACATAGATCATGGTGGTGTTAACGCTCTTATGCCCAAGCAGACGCTGAATTTCAGCCAGGCTAATACCGCTTTCAACCAGGTGAGTGGCAAATGAATGCCGGAGGGTGTGACAAGTGGCTTTTTTCTGTATACCCGATTTGTTCAGGGCTTTGGTAAAAATAATCTGGATGGTACGGACAGAATAGGCAAGGCCGCTCTGGTTAAGGAAAAGAAATTCCCCTTTGAATCGGTCCTTAATCAGTTTTTCCAAAGGCTTGATAAGGTGCTTTGATAAAATGGTGACACGGTCCTTGTGGTTTTTTGAGTCGTGAATCAGGAGTGTCATATTGGAAAGGTTCACATCAGCGACTTTCAATTTTACCACTTCGCTCACTCTAAGGCCGGCGGCGTAAATCGTTCCGATTATTAAGCGATGGCGATGGTTTTTTATGCAGTCGAGAATGGCCAGAATTTCCGAACGCTCAAGCACCAGAGGTATACGCTTTCTGACTTTTTGTTTACGCAGCTGATAGGGGCATTTTTGTTTTAAAACAAAGCGGTAATAGGCAATAATTGAGCTATAAGCAAGCCTTCGTTGCTCCGGGCTTCCAAACCTATCGATAAAGGAGGCGATTACCTCGATGGGGTTGGTTTGAGAGTGCTGGTCAGCGTAGGCAAGAAAGCCTTCGATATAGTTGGTGTAGATTTTCCTGGTGTTGCGCGCGTAATTGCGGTTACGAAGTTCGCGTTCGAAGAATTTTATTGGTTCCATTGGATGTCCTTTTTATGGGTTGTTTTATGTTTTCTAGTGATATTAATACCTAAAATATTGCTGTTTGCTTTGGTTTTTTTGTAAGCGCCCAATCTAACCCATCTTTCCAATATCTAAATATCTGATAGGTTTACCTCAAAACAACCAGGAGGTAAATATGACAG
>JAFGWI010000319.1 GCA_016937215.1 Spirochaetales bacterium
CAGTTTCATACCATCGGCTAATTTTTATTCTTAACAAAAGGTTTATATTTGGAATTGTTGTACCAGGGGCTTTCAGGCCGGGCTATAGGGCACTTCTCTGTCGCTTCGAAGGTTTTCCTTCGGAAATTATCCGCAGGAAAACGCTTTGGCTGCCTATTTTTGAAAAAATAGGCAGCCATGCCTCCTATCCCTAACGCATTGGAAACGTCAAACTGATTTAGCTAAATAAATGCGATATTTTCATACACAAGCATATTTTTATGACAGCATGGTTGTGTATCAAATTATATTTATTTATAATCCTCATCATAAGGAGAGATAAAAATGAGAATACAAATTTCGATGATTTTACTGGTTGTGCTTTTGATTTTTTCCTGTGGCAATGGAAACACAGGCGGACGCAATTCTCTGGAGAATGTTGTTTATCATTATACAAACATTTTGAATATTCTGGAAAGAAATGCTGATTCAACGATGAAGGGTGTTGAAGAAGTGAAGGCTTATACCCTGGAACATCAGGATGAACTTAAAAATGTGGCTCAGACATTGGTTGATGAAAAAAATAAGGACATTATTGCCCAGGCTGTACCCAAACTCTTGCCCATTTATTCAAAAATTGCTCAATTACAGAAACAAAATTCCGTTTTATTATCTCATCCCGATGTTTTAAAGGCTTTTTCCTTGATTGATCCTTCCAAATAAGGGAAAACACTTGTTATAGGCTCTTGTAAAACGCCAGTTATTCAAGGGCCTATATCAAATTTAAAAAGCTATTTGTGTTGATATTCACGAAGGGCTTGTTTATTGATGATGTTATTATAATTAATAGATAATAAAATGTTGTTAAAATCTTCCTGGTCCTTAAAGGATATTTTTTTTAAATATTTCCCGTTTTCTTTTGCGCTCAACCAATTTTTTAAGCCCTGGCATTGTATATAAATGCTTTCCAGAGAAGAAACTGAATTATCGATAATATTTTCAAATTCGTTCTGTTTAGCCAAATGCGAAACTTTGGTGTATTTATAAAATTCATAGGTTTTTTTAAAACGTGACAAAAACTCCTTTAAAGTTTTGATTTCCTTGATAAGCTGTTCTATCGAGGATTTTTTTTTATCGATGGGCCCGCGTTCGAGGGTGTAGGTAAAAATAATGTCCTTTTTGGGAAAATTAACTGTTTTACCTGTAAAAAGTTTTCTTAGTGTATTTATAAGGCGTTGAAAAAAACTCAGGGGCTGAAAAACATCATAAACAAGATATACAAAATTCTCAAGACTGCTAATATTCTGCCCTTGTCCTAAATAGCGCATGGCAATTTCTTTTAAACGATAACTCACCCGTGGTTTATTGGTTTCCTGGGGTTTTTCATATTTGATCTTTATTTCATCATAAAATTTTTCATTTTCCTTAGAAAGGTCGGCAATCATTCCCAGTAAAAGCTCATGATCGTAGTGAACACCGAGTTCAGCAACCTTATGCTTTATCAAGCGGTCATAATTAAAAGGATCTGCCATATATTCTTTCTGACTGCCAATCAGGGTTTTTAAGGCAGGACGCAATTTTATAATATATTCATCCTGTAGTATATCCTGCAAACGATTCCAGAAATTAAGAATGTTATTCTGCATATTATTGATTATGCCTGTTTTAATGGATTTCGCGATTTCAAGCCTTTGTTTTGTTAATACTATTGTGTTTTCTTTTATAAATATTTGATTTAGGAATTCAACAATCGATTTATTAAATTTCTGGACCAATTCCATGTCCTGAAGGCTTAATTCATCAATACGGGGTAAATAGTTGTTTTCAATCGCGTGAATATTATTCACAATTGCAAATAATAGATTTGAATTATTCTGCAATTTTCCCTGGATGCTTTGCAAATTAATATCAGGGAAGCTGATGCTGTCGCTTGTTCGCTTAATTTCAAATTTCCAGTCCTGGTTGGAAGGAAAAGCCGATGTAAACAAATTCTCCCTAAAATTACAAATAGAACTGTAGATTTGCTGATAAAACATGGATATAAATTCCGCGGCTTTAGAGAGTTGCTCTTTTTCGTTTTTCAAGAATCCAGCTAATTCATGGACTTGCATAACAATAATATTAAAACAATCATATCAAGGCATCAAGTATAATTATAGCATTTATGGTTCATAAAACTGCCTGATAATGCCATATTTAAGGGATTCTCTTGTTTAAAAATGATATTTCATAATATGCAAGGCTTATGAATAATCTTTGAAAATAACAACAGTGATATTGGGCTACTAACGCGTTAGGGATTGGAAGGGGGCAAGCCTGTTTTTCAAAACAGGCACAGCCAACATAAAGGCCGCGCTTTTTTAGCGGCCTTTATGGTCGGAGTGAAAGCGCAGCCCTGAAAAGCCCGACCTGAAAACACCGGAGGTTTTTCAGGAAACGCCATCAATTGGACTTCTTTACAATTAAATTGTTAAAGCTTTTTCATTAAATTAGCCATTTCAATAGCTGTTTCAGCCGCGGCAAATCCTTTGTTACCCGATTTTGTACCAGCTCGCTCAATGGCCTGCTCGATATTTTCCGTGGTTAATACACCAAAAATAACAGGTAAATTATATTGCAAATTAATGTGTGCAAGGCCTTTGGATACCTCAGCGGCGATTAGATCGTAATGGGTGGTAGCGCCGCGAATCAGGGCTCCCAGGCATATCACAGCATCATATTTTCCACTGGCTGCCATTTTTTGCGCGACTAAGGGTATTTCAAAGGACCCGGGAACCCAGGATATTTCGATATCTTTCTCTGATGCTCCATGGCGGACAAGGCAATCGATGGCCCCTTCCAACAGCTTTCCTGTAATGAATTCATTAAAGCGGCCTACGACTATTGCTGTTTTAAGGCCCTGGGCGTTCAATTCGCCTTCATAGGTTTTTATCAATTCTTTTCCCATAATATTTCCTTTCACATAATACAATTATTCAATATCCAGATAATGACCTAATTTTACTTTTTTGGTTTTTAGATAATAGGCATTTTTTTCGCCTGGTTCAATGATTATAGGAATTCTTTTGGTGACCTTGAGATTATAGCCGTCAAGACCAGCAATTTTCCTCGGATTATTGGTGAGCAAGTGAATGGTAGTTAAACCGATTTCCCTGAGTATCTGGGCACCGATTCCATAATCCCTGAGATCTGCTGGAAAACCCAAGGCTTCATTGGCTTCAACCGTGTCCTTACCCTGGTCCTGTAAAGCATAGGCTTGAAGCTTATGAGCCAGGCCGATACCACGCCCTTCCTGTCGCATATAAACCACCACTCCTTCACCTTTTTCAGCAATCATCTCGAGGGCCTTATCCAATTGTGGCCCGCAATCACAACGCATGGAACCTAAAGCATCACCTGTAAGACATTCCGAGTGCACACGCACCAACACATCTTTCTTGCCGGCCACATCGCCTTTGATTATGGCTAAATGGCATTGCTTATCGATTTCCGATTCAAATGCTTTTAATCGGAATTCCCCATAGGCTGTTGGAAGGATTGTATCGGCTACCTCCTTGATGAGCTTTTCGTTTTTGGTTCTGTATTCAATCAAGGATGCAATGGTTATCATGTTGAGATTATGCTTTTTGGCAAACTCTTTTAATTCCCGTAACCGGGCCATGGTACCATCTTCATTCATGATTTCACACAAAATACCTGCTGGTCTTAAACCAGCCATTCTGGCCAGATCAATAGCCGCTTCAGTGTGACCCGCGCGTTTTAACACTCCGCCCGTTTCAGCACGCAGCGGAAAAATATGACCAGGCCGCATAAAATCATCTGGTTCAGAATCTGGATTCGCCAATGCCTTAATTGTATCGCACCTTTCAAAGGCTGAAATACCTGTAGTGCAAGTTTTCGCGTCTACTGAAACCGTAAAAGCTGTTTTCATTTTTTCCGTATTCTGCGATACCATCAAGGGTAAATCAAGCGCGCGAAGCCGCTCCGCTGTCATGGGCACACAAATCAGGCCCCGGCCGTATTTTGCCATATAGTTCACAGCTTCGGGCGTGACCTTTTCGGCAGCCATGATAAAATCACCTTCATTTTCCCGGTCTTCATCATCAATGACAATAACGAATTTACCTTCGGCGATTTCCTTTACAGCTTGTTCTATAGATATAAAGTCCATTAATTCTGCTCCTTCATTATGCGAAAAATCCCTTTTCCATAAGGAATTGTCGGTTAATTTTTGATTCTTTATTTTCAGCTTTGTCTTCGAATAAATACAAACGTTCGATATATTTGCCAATTAAATCCATCTCCACATTGACCTTATCTCCGGCTGCTTTATAACGAAGATTTGTTTGTTCAACTGTTTCAGGGATAATCGCCAATTTGGCAAAATCCTTTTCAAGATCAGCAATGGTCAGACTAATACCATCTATGGATATTGACCCGTGTTTTATCGCGTATTTCAGTAAGTTTCCCGGGATTTTTATTTTAAAAATCATTGAATTGCCCAGGGGTTTTATGGATTGAATTTCGCCCAAACCATCAACATGGCCGCTCACTATGTGCCCGCCGAACCGTCCATTAGCCGACATGGCGCGTTCAAGATTAACAACCTCTCCGGTATTAAGAAAATTCAAACTACTTTTTGTCAAGGTTTCCGGTGAAACATCGGCAGAAAACCAGTCATTTCCCAGACCAATAACCGTAAGGCAAACGCCATTAACAGCTATGCTGTCACCTTTCTTGGTATCACTTAAAACTTTCAAACAATTTATACTCAGCTGATAAGTCGCTCCTGAATGGCTTCTGCTCTTTATTTTTCCCCGTTCTTCGATTATTCCGGTAAACATCTATTCAGTTTCCTTTCGGTATTCCAAGAAGATATCCTGGCCAAATTGACGACTCTGAACCAAGTTCATTTTAATCCCGTCAGTTATATTTTCACATTTTCGATTTTTGTAAAAACCGATCCCATCAGGGTCACCTAATAAAATCGGGGCCATAAATAATAAAAAACGATCCACCGCGTTATGTTTTAAAAAACCGCTGGCTAAATTACCACCGCCTTCAATAAAAAGGCTGATCATTCCCATTTGACCGAGATAGTTCAACAACTCCTCGTGGTTAAACACTCCATCCCGCTGAGGTAATTGATGAACCTCCGCGCCCAAACTCCTAATCGCCTTTATTTTATCAGAATCAGCTGTGGTGGAAGTGATCAGATGAGTGATTTCCCGGCCATCATCATTTAAAACCCCAGCTTTCAAAGGGATACAAAGCTCAGGATCAAGAATAAATCGCGGTATATATTCCGAATGTTTTTCCAACCTTACATTCAGCTGAGGGTCGTCTTTAATAATGGTATTTACCCCTACCATAATGGCTTGAGCTTCGGAACGTAAGCGATGGACATATTTACGGGATTCTTCACCGCTTATCCATTTGCTGTTTCCACTGGAGGTCGCGATCTTTCCATCCAGGGTGGACGCGATTTTTAAGGTGACAAAAGGCTTGTTGAAATGCATAAAATGTATGAATTCCTTGTTTAGTTCCCTGGCCTCACTATTGTTTATGTTTTTAATGACCTCGATACCTGAGCGCTCCAGGGCTTCAAAGCCTTTTCCTGCCACAAGAGGATTGGGATCCTCCATGGCGCAAACAACTAGTCCAATTTTTTCCTTGATGATTCTCTCTGTGCAGGGAGGCGTTTTTCCAAAATGGCAGCATGGTTCCAGACTAACATAAAGTGTTGCCCCTTCAGCGTGACCGGTAATTTTATTCAAAGCATCGACCTCGGCATGAGGCGCTCCGGCTTCATGATGATAGCCTGTTGCCAGAATTTTACCATTTTTTACGACAATCGCGCCGACCTTTGGATTAGGAAAGGTTTTTCTGCCGCCCTTGGCCGCGATTTCTATCGCCAAATCCATAAATTTCTGATGATTTTCAATCATAGTCACTCTCATTCATTGAGGATTCGGGGCATTGTAAGGAATTTTTATTAAAAAAACAGCACAACCTTCTCCCATCCAGACTATCACTGTCGGCTCCTGAATTTCACAGGATCAGTTAAAAAACTCGCGGGCTTTACCGCCGGTAAGGAATTACACCTTGCCCCGAAGGCCGTTTTAATAAAGATAGCGGATAATAAAAAAAATTGCAAGCAGTTCATGATTTTTGTCCAAAGCTATGTGCCTGGTTCATTTTTCCAGAAATACTCTTTTTTGTGGTCGAAAGTTTTCAGTACTTTAATATCGGGTTGAAAATACTTTGGCTAAGGCATCCCGAATTTTCATTCTACTTATTTTAACAAAAATATTGTAACAAATAAAACTTGTTTTTCCTTTGTTAATTGACTAAATTTAAGAAATAATTTTAGGAGGAAATAGTTATGAAAAAAAATGTGGGAACCATAGATAAAGTGATTAGAATCATACTGGCTGCACTTATGGGTATTTTGATTTTTGTTTTAAAACTATCCGGACCGCTTGCCATTATTCTGGCTGTTTTTGCTGTCATTCTGGTATTAACCAGCCTAATCTCTTTTTGTCCACTTTATATTCCTTTTAAGTTTTCAACACGAAAAAAGGATTAGCCCGTCACAATAACTAAAAACTCTCAGGTAATTCATATAATTCAATTGAATTATCCTGGAAATTTGAAAAGCATAAAAATCTGTTATCAGGGCTGACATCAAGACCAGTGGGTTGATTGCCTCCTCTGATTTCACCAATAATTTTTGAAGACAAGGTATCAATAATCATCACTTTCCCGGATTCAGGACTTGGCAGAGTATAATCAATTTCATTATTAGGGCCCCGGCATGAAACAAAAGCATAAAGATCGTTTTTACCCAAATCAATGGTATTGGTTTTATCAAAAACACTCAAACTTTTTAATATCTCGAATTTATCGGTGTCAATTTCATAAACTTCCGAATGAGTCATATTGGTGACCCAAAGCCTTTTCTGATTTTTTGTTAAAACACCATGACGCATAGCCGCCACAGGCTTATAAACGCGACCAACGACTTTCCAGGTGTGGGTATCATATTTCTCAATAAAGCCTCCATCAAAAGATAAAACAAAAAGATATTTTCCATCATCCCTATATATCAAGCCCCGGGGAGCAGGGATTTTTGACAATTTTGTAATTATTTCGCCGCTATCATAATCAATTATCGAAACATCATTGGATAACCAATTTGAAACCGCCAATTGATTCAAGACCCTATTGTATTCAATCACCTTCGACCAACTACCCTTGGTTTTTATCTCGCGTAATAATTTCGGATTTTCATAATCGCGAACATCAAATTCAAAAACGCGGGATGTCGCCATTTGGGAACAAAGAAATGTTTTTTTCTCTTCAATAAAAATTCCCTCTACGAAATTTCGGTATTTTGCATAGGGTTCTATTCTGATGTAATTGATTATTCTCATTTTTTGAGTGTCAAAAATTTGAAAACCAAAACCTTCAAGTAACGTGATATAAATATACCGGCTGTCCGGAGTAAAAATCACCTGCTTTGGCCAGGTATCGCAAGGAAACACCCCTAAATGATTCATTGCGATTGGCTTTTCCTGGTGACGAAAAATCAATTCTTCCTGTTTATTAAAATTGAAATGAATTGTTTGAGGCGGATAAACTGAATTTTTCAATATCATTTCATGTGGGCCGTGACTTAATTCAGTTACTAAAGGTGATCTACCCAAATTCACTGAATCCATTATGATTTCCGAAGGAGTATTAACAATTGAAATTGTTACAGGATAGCTTATTGCTTGTAAAACATAATTTATTTTTTTAGCTATGAAAAAATTTGAATTCTCTAGCACTTCGTTGATAGGTAGATATTCATTTTTAGTAATTTCAATTGAAATGGTTTTTTGATTTGTTTTGTATCGTAAACTCGAAACAAGTGAACCATTAATTTTGACAACAGCATCAGCGGGTGTGATGTTTAAAACATATTCATAGGAACAGGAAAACAATAGAAACAAACCAAAAAAAAATAATATTTTCTTCATTGTTCAACCCTTTTCATTATTTTAATGCTAATTCAGCTCTCTATTTATATTCAATGCTTAGATATTCTTTTCTGATTACGAATATTTTGACTTCTTTTTAATATATACGATGCAATTATCGAAGTAAAACCAATTAATATATAACCAATTAATGCGGCACCTGTATGATAAATCAAACCATCGATAATATTTTTTACAAGAATTATCATAAACGCCGGGATATTTTGACTTTTTAATTGCGGGAATAGCGAATCTGAAAGCACCCCTAAAATCAGATGAGAATTAAAAAACAACAAGGGAAGTATCAATATTCCACCTGATAATAAAAATAAAGTACCTATCAATAGCAAGGATTTTTTATGGTTCCATTGAAGTAAAACTATAAACAGAATCAGGACAATAATTAAAACGATGGATAAATAATAAACCTGATTAATTAATTTTCGTATTTCTGACCACTTTTGAAGCTTATTAATTATATTTGCTTTATTCAGTTCAACCAGAATCATTTCACCATTAATGCTATCGGGAACTTGAACTATCATTTTATCCCAAAGAAGATTAAACTCTCTTTCCATTCGATCGCTGAATTTATTTCGTATTTCCTCGCTTTGGCTTTCAAGCAGAATTTTCAAAGCCAGAGGCTTTAATTCTCTTTTTACTTCTTTTGTGTCAATATTTATATCCAGTGTCTCGGACTTACCTGATAAATAATCATAAAAAGCATAGGTAGAATCCTGAATATTCTCTTCAAAAATCTCCCTTATTTTTGCCTTAACCAATTTTCTGGCAGATTCCGGGATTTCACTTGGAAAATCCTGCCCAATTTTTTTTGAAATCTCAGATTCCACCGTATCATAAATTAATTGAGAAATATCGAAATTTTTCAGAATGGATATATGAAAATCGGGGTTTTCAATGGTTTGCTGAAAAGTATAAAGAATGGCAAATGCCCAAAGGGTCACAACAAAACAAATGGCTACAATAAAAACCAAAATATCTCTGATTACTTTTATCATATAAACACTTTCCTGCTTATTCTTTAATGGCTGCTTTAAAACCCATGAAAATGGGTTTTTAGAATACAGAAAATTTCCTTAAAACATCAAGGGTGCCTAAGGATAAAAACTATCTTTTTTATATACAAACAATTAATATTAGTTTTACTAAAAGATTATAGCATATTAATAATTTGTCACAAAAATATATAGTAAAAAAGATAGTTTTTAGAGGTACTCTTAAAAAACAAAGTCGATATTTATATAAAATTGTAGCAAATATTCATTTTGAATCTCCAGTCTTTCTTTAAAATTTTGAAAATTTTGTATTTGTTTAGCTGGTTGTACGTTGGGCGTTTCCTGCTTTCATTTCATTACAGCAGGCCAGGCTTTCCATAACTCCGCTTCG
>JAFGWI010000029.1 GCA_016937215.1 Spirochaetales bacterium
TAAAGTGACGTGCGGATTAGGTAATTGAGTATAGGTTCATGAGGTTTTATTCATTAATTGAATAAACATATATCCATGAAGTGCCTTTGTCATTTACTTAACAAGGAGAAATAAATGACCAAAAGTATTGCTTTTATCACTTATGAAAATTCTTTTGCACCCTGTGGAGGAATAAGCACTGTCATGTCACGATTGCCCTTATATGTAAAGCAGGCTTCTGGTTTTAATATGATTGCAATTACTCCTTTTCACTATAGGATTACCAAAACATTTTCAATAAAAAAGTATATGGAGCCAGTCGGAATGTTTTTTCTAGACTCAAGAGAAATGCGAATTTTACGTTATGATGACTGGGGTCAGATCAAGGATGGGATTATCCGTATTCAGAATTCCTTTTCATGGGAAAAGGCGGCTCAAGAATATTTGAGATGTGTAATAAATTGAAAGGGGGGAAAGGAGGGATTTGAAATTTAACAGAGGAGTTGGCTTTGTTGTCGGTGGTGTTTCAACTCTTATACAGGAAGATTATTTTAGTTCGATTATACTTTTGGTTCAGGAGGTGTTTGTTTGTTTTTTGTTTGGCTAATTCATTTTATTGATAAAAGTATTAGTAATTCTATTTATAGCGCAATGGTTGAAATAAGGCAAAAATATGATTAAAACCATTGAGCCCGCTTTCCGCATTAAAATAATAATTTCTTATATTATAGAGAAATAGAAAAGGTGATTTTGCAAATCGAAAAATCTCAAATCTAAATAATATAAGAAATTACCTAAATTCACTGCGGAATGTGGGATTGAGTTTTTCAAAAATTTATTTTTGTTTTAACCGAACAATAATTCATAAATTAGTTTAAGAATGAGTTGGGGGGTGTGGTATGAGAAAATATATAATTGTATTTTGTTTTTTTCTGTTTCTGGTTTTTAGTCTTACTTCATGTATTGAATTGCTGATAAGGGAGAATACTGTAAAAATCAGTATAACAGAAAACGGAGAAGAGAGTTCATGGGGAAGTGGCTTTATTATAAAATACAAAAATCAAAATTATATTGTCTCCAATTTTCATGTTGTTGGTTATCATGATGGAGAAGAAATTATTGTTTCCAGAAAACAAAAAGACAAGAATGATGAAATTTTTAAAGGTGCTCTTGTTCTTGTGGATAATGAAATTGAAGATTTATCCATTTTACGAGTTGAGGGATTAAGAGGAGAAGGCTTTTCGATTGAAGAAAACTGCAATATGTTCGATGATGTTATTTCAGCAGGTTTTCCTAGCGGGCCAGATTCTGGAGATTTAACGGTTTCTTTTGGAAAAATATCCAATCCCCATGTAAAAGTTGATGATAAAGACAGGATAAAGCTTGATATTGGTGTGAATCCTGGAAACAGTGGGGGCCCTTTGCTTAACAAGAATGGAGAAGTTTTAGGTGTGGTTTATATGAAATTCACTGATAACACAGGTTATGCTATCCCAATCAATAGAGTGATGAAGACCATTGACAGTATTGAAGGAAATGATGATAAAAATGCTGTTAAGAAAATAATAGAATCGAAACTTCAATCCTTTATGAAGGACATGATTTACAAAACCAGTGATCAATATATTTCTAATGATTATTTTTGTTTTGATTTCAGGGCTAATGTTGACTACAGCTTTAATTCATTACATGAAATCTGCGCAACCGTTCTTGATAATTATAATTTAGATAATTTGCCTGGTCCGGAAAACGATTATTATGAATCTTTTTTGAATGTTTTAAGTAATAAATCAATTAGTAATAATATTTTCAATAACATATTTGGAAAAAGCTTAAATCAAAAAAAACGTCTTGTTACGCTTGGTTATAATTATATTAGGGCACTTTCAAAAAGTGAGGAGTACTTTGTTCAGTATATTGAAGAACAATATCCCAATGAAGAAGAAAGGCGACATTATATAAAAGCCGGTAAAGAAAATCTTCGTTCTTTCTACTCAAAGGATTATCTTAATAGTATTGTTTGCAAGCATTTTGGTGATATTGGAAAAATTGAAACCTTTGAAATAGTTCGTCAAAACGTAGATGAGAAGGATAAAACCTTTTTTCATGGAATAATACGCATAAAATATTTGAATGGTTATGATAATGTCAAAATTACCATGAAATATACTCGAGGAAGATGGGCCATTTTTTCAATTGGCGAAGGAATTCTGGAAACAGAAGAGGTTGAACTTGTGCGATATAGGAAATCATCTGATGCTGATCGTGTTGTTAAGGGTGAAGTCGTCCCTTATCGGTTTAACATAATAAGTAAGTCTTGGAATGAACAATCAGCCGAGGGAGTCGATTATCAATTTGCGCATAGTTGCGAGCATTTATTTGGAGTTGTACTTTCCATAAGTGAATATCTTCCTTTGGATGATTTTCAAAAAAGCACAGAATTGTTTTTGGGTGATTCATTTAGTGGAACTCATATTATACATAGGGAACAAAGAATTGTTAATGGTACTGAACTGCAATATGTGACTTTTAAAACCATTGAAGTAACAACAAATACAGAGATTTTGATTTGCTGCTATTTGTATTCCCAAGAAAAATATGGTTCTGTTTTGGTAATGGTTGCAGTAGAATCACAGAATTATCAGATATTGGCCGGAGAAATTAATGATTTTCTTAATGGTCTTGAGATCTGAAGGATTTGCCCTCTATGTATGGAGTAAAAGGAGTTGAATCAGTATTTTTCAATAACCTCACTTTCAAAAATCGTATTTGTAATTTTTTAAATGATTGAGGCTCTTGCAAAGCTGAGGTTTTGCAAGAGCTGAAAATTGTAAATATGTTATTTTATCCTCGGAATAATCAGTAATTTTTTACCTCTGCCTGTTAATGGTTCATGTCAGCTCTTTTACGCTTTTCCTGTTGAATTATGAATTGCTAAAAATCTAGGAATTTGCTATTTTTGCCTGTGCATGAAAAGCCTTGCGCGGCTCTTGAACTATTTTCATGACAGGAACTATTGATCACGGAGGGTTTTTATGATTCTGGATTATTTTCTTGTTTTTTTGTCCGGCGGGATTCTGTCCAATTCCCTGCCTTCTTTGGTGTGGGGAATGTCGGGCCGCCATTTTCCGGCATATACAGAGGAAGAAAGAAAGCATTTGCCGAAAATTGTTCTTTTAATTTCAGCTCCTTTTTTTAACGCGGTTTGGGGCTTGATAAACCTTTTTGTAGCTTTGGCTCTTTTAATGGCCATTGATTTTCAGTTAGCCTTTGATTTCCGTAGTTTGTTTTTTGCTCTGGGTGTTATTGTGGTGGTCTTGGTGACCTGCATTAAAATGACCCAGGTCCATTCTGCCAGGGAATAGTGACGCGGGTTTGGTTTTCATGGTGCTTGCTTGGTGTGATAAAGCGTTAGGGATTGGAAGGGTGAGGAGGTTTTTTTCAAAAAACCGACGAAAAGCTTTTTGCCGCGTTTTCAGCGGCAAAAACTTCGAAGCGGAGCGTAGCCGAGGAAAGCCCGGCCTGCCTTGCCCCTGGGCGGCAGGCAACGCCCAAAATGAGCCATGAATCAGGATTTTTTTTTGCCTGGTTTGAACATCCAGGGCAATCGCATTATAATTTATATGGTTGTTTTGTCACTCTAAGCTAGCACCCGCCGTCATTCTGAGTAAAGCGAAGAATCTCATTTGGCATAGACCAATTGTAATCACAAATAAAAGCCCCAAACCAGGCCCGTCGTTCCTTCACAGAATGATAAGTGTTTGAAACATCTTTCTTTTAACGCGATTGCCTTGTTTGAACATCGCGGGAATATTGACATGCCTGTTTTATTAGGTGTATTCTGCTTCATTATTATCAAAGAATATGTTTTTCAGACACTTCCAGGAGGGGTGGATTTTTAGCGAATAGTAAAATATTATTTTAAGGCTCTTACAATACTGAGGTTTTGCAAGAATCATAAAAATTGCGGAAAAGTTATTTTTTACCGGATGATAAGTTATTATTTTGCAGCTGTCTGATAATGGCTAAAGTCGGTACTTTTACAATTAACTCTTTATTTTTTGTATTTTTTCGCTTATAATACAAAAGAAATCGCATAGAAATTGACGTTTAATTGAAATATCAGATCAAACCCTGTCAAAACCTTAAATTACCACAATTATCATTAAGTAGCGAAGGTTTATTGCCTAAATGTTATTTTATCGCTATTTTCTTCCAACATCGTGTACCTTTATAATTGGGTGTATCATGCTTTGGGTTCTATGGGGTTTTTTCAGATTTAAAAGGTGGGTTTTATGAAAAATGAATACCTGGTAGGTATAGATGTTGGTTCAACTACAGTAAAGATCGCGGTTGTTGATGGTTCAAGCAATGAATTGCTTTTTTCCCGCTATTTGCGGCACAATGCCGAACAGGCCAAGGTGGCTAAATCACTGCTCGATGAAGCGCACAGGGAATTTGGACAGGCGGATTTTCGGGTGGCTGTGTGCGGCAGCGGGGGCCAGACCATTGCCGACAGGATAGGCGCGTTTTTTGTTCAGGAAGTGGTGGCCAATTCAGTAGCCATCCGGACTTTTTACAAGGATGCCCGGGTTGCCATTGAGTTGGGAGGCCAGGATGCCAAGGTCATTTTTTTTCACTACGACGAAGCCACTGATAAGCTCATGACCTCTGATATGCGGATGAACGGCAGCTGCGCGGGCGGGACAGGTGCTTTTATTGACCAGGTGGCTGAATTGCTGCATGTGAGTCCCGATTCTTTTAGTGAATTGGCCAATAAGGGCAAGAATCTCTATGATATTTCCGGGCGCTGTGGTGTTTTTGCCAAAACCGATATTCAGCCCTTGATTAATCAGGGGGTATCAAAGGATGATATCGCCCTTTCCACTTATCACGCTATTGCCAAGCAGACCATCGGCGGTCTGGCCCAGGGCATGGATATTACGCCCAAGGTCGTTTTTGAGGGCGGTCCTTTGACTTTTAACCCTCGCTTGATCGAGGTTTTTAAGGAACGGCTTTTTTTGAAAGATGAAGATGTGGTGATTCCCCATAAGCCGGAAATTATTGTGGCCTGGGGCGCGGCTTTATCCATTCCTCTAATGTTTAATGATCAGCCTTCAACTTATAATCGTGAAAAAGCCTTTAGTGCCCTGAATCATTATATTGATAATGGTGAAAAGAACCTTGTAAACACCACTGATTTGTTTTTTCAGAATAATGAAGAAGCTGAAGAATTTTTTAAACGCCATAAAACTATTGACTTTAAACCCGTGGAATTTCCTGAGGGGGCCGAGGTTTCCGCTTATCTGGGAATTGATGCAGGCTCCACGACCAGCAAGTTTGTGCTTCTTGATACTGAGGGAAAGGTTATTGATCGTTATTATTCCAGTAACATGGGTGATCCTTTGTTGGTGGTACGGAATGCCTTGGTTTCCATGCGGGACAAATACCGGGCCAAGGGACAGACTTTGAATGTTCTCGGGGTTGGTACAACCGGTTATGGTGAATTGCTTTTTTCCGAGGCTTTTAAGGCTGATTATCATACAGTGGAAACCGTGGCCCATGCCGAGGCGGCTCGTCTGGAAAATCCTGATGTGAGTTTTATTCTGGATATCGGCGGCCAGGACATGAAAGCCATTTTTATTAAAAACGGAATTGTTACAGGTATTGTTTTAAATGAAGCTTGTTCTGCTGGCTGCGGCTCTTTTGTTGAAACTTACGCCCGGTCGTTGGGAATCAAAGTGGAAGATATAGCGGAACTGGCTTTTAAATCGGAACATCCTTCTTTGTTAGGTTCCCGCTGTACGGTTTTCATGAATTCCTCCATTATTACTGAGCAGAAAAACGGAAAAACCACTGAAGATATTCTGGCTGGTATTTGCCATTCCATTATTGAGAATGTTTTTACCAAGGTTGTTCGTATTTCAAATATCAAAGCCCTTGGTGAAAAGATAGTTGTTCAGGGGGGTACCTTCAAGAATGACGCTGTGCTTCGGGCTTTTGAGCAGTATTCAGGCCAAAAGGTGATAAGGCCAGAGCTTCCGGGTGAAATGGGTGCCATTGGAATTGCCCTGTTGACGAAAAAG
Source organism: Spirochaetales bacterium (assembly GCA_016937215.1). GTDB lineage: Bacteria > Spirochaetota > Spirochaetia > SZUA-6 > JAFGRV01 > JAFGWI01. The sequence goes on from JAFGWI010000029.1 coordinate 6,066, forward strand.
CATATTGAGGCCAAAAAAGCTGATCAGGGGGAATATGTTTCCCGCTTTATCGGGCTGGAAAATCTTGAGGATTTCAGTTATGTCAAGGAACCTGGTTTAATTTGTACTTTTTGTTCCAATAATTGTAACCGGACAGTCGTGACCTTTTCTGACGGCAGCCGTTTTATTACAGGTAACCGCTGCGAGCGAGGTGAAATTATTGGTGAAGTGAAGGATCCTGTAATTAAGGCCAAGCTGGCAGAAGCAACCAAAAAGATGAAATCTGTGCCCGATGCTGTTGCGCTTCATAATCACTTGTTGGTTAAGGATTATGATATACCGGAAATTTTGCCTTCAAAGGCCATGAAAATTGGTATACCGCGGACCCTGGAGTTTTGGTCCAGTCTGCCTTTCTGGAAATCCCTGTTTCAGTCACTTGGTTTTGAGGTGGTGGTTTCAGCTAAAAGCAGTTATCCCCTTTTTGAAAGCGGCTTAAAGAGTATTCCTTCGGACACGGTTTGTTTTCCCGGAAAATTAGCCCACGGCCATGTACAGGATTTGATTGACAAAAAGGTCGACCGGATTTTTATGCCCATGATGGTTCGTATTCTCAAGGAGCATCAAGAAGCGGTCGCCAACCACACTTGCTGTATTGTTCAGGGTTATCCTCTTATTATCGATAAAAATGATGAACCCTTGCGCCGTTTTGGAATTCCCTTTGATCATCCTGCTTTTCACTGGTATTCAGTCCGATTAAAACAACGTCAGATTTGTGAGTTTATGGAAAATACCTTTAATATTTCTCCAAGACATACCAAGGTGGCAATTAAAATCGCTGATGAGGTTCAGCGCGGGGTCATGGCGGAATTGGTGCAAAAAGGCCAGGCCATTTTAGATTCTCTGGAAGGGACAAATGATTTTGCTGTTCTTCTCGCGGGTCGACCTTACCATTCCGATGAATTGGTGAATCATAATCTGGCACGCTATTTTACCAGACTGGGCATTCCAGTGTTGACTCTGGATAGTTTACCGGGAATCCATGAACAGGAACTCTCGAATGTGCGAATTGAAACAACTATTCCTTTTCATACCCGTATAATTGCCGCGGCTAAAAAGGTGGCCCGGGCGAAAAATCTGGAAATTGTACAGATTGTCAGTTTTGGCTGCGGCCATGACGCGGTGTTATCCGATGAAATGAGCCGTATCCTCCATGAAGAGGGCAATAAGGAGTTATTGATTCTCAAGCTTGATGAGGGTGAAAACACCGGGCCTTTAAACATTCGTATAAAATCTTTTATTCAGACCATTAAAGCCAAACGTGCCAATTCCATGGAATTACCTGTTGAGCAAAAACGGGAAGCCTTTCCTTTGAAGTTTGAAAAGGCTGACCGAAAAAAGAAAACTTTGTTAATCCCGAATTTGTCAGAAGCCTTTTGTCTCTTATCATCTGTGGTTTTGGAAAAAGAAGGCTTTATGGTTAAACCGCTTCCTTTGGCCAGTCGCAAGGCCATTGAGTTGGGCAAGCGATATGTGCATAATGATATTTGTTATCCTGCCCAGATTAATATCGGAGAAGCCTTGATCATGATTGAATCCGGAGAAATGGATCCTGATAATGTGGCCGTTGCCTTGGCAAAAAATTGCGAAGACTGCCGGGCTGGCCAGTACGCTACTTTGGCTCGCAAAGCCCTTGATGAAGCTGGCTATCCCCAGATTCCTATTGTGACCACTGGTATTGATACCAAAAATATGTATCCGGGGTTCCGTCTCGGCCTTTCTTTTCAGCTTCGTATGCTTTGGGGCTTGGCTATGGTGGATGGGCTAGAGGCCATGCGCCGAAGAGTCCGTCCTTATGAACTGGTTCAAGGCCAAACCGAAGAGGTGTATCAAGGTGCTCTGAATCGTGTTTTATCCGCGCTCAGGATAAGCTATAGAAAGGCCCTGGCTATTTTGCCGGAAATAGTTCAACAGTTTAATGAAATTCAAGTGATTGAGCAAATCCGTCGTCCCCGTGTGGGCATAGTGGGTGAGATCCTAATGAATTACCATCCTGTTTCCAATGGCAACATGGAGATGTATCTTGAGAAAAACGGCATGGAAGTGGTGTTTCCGACCATGGTAGATTTTTTCCGTCGGGAACTGGTGGCCATGAAGGACAAGGGTGTGCGAAAACTGCTTCCTCACCCCTGGCTGAACATGGCGGTGGCTGATATTACTGATTCGGTTTATGAATACGCTGTACAGCGGGTAGGAAAAATCTTCGATCAGTTCAGATTTACCGAGCCCCGGGTTACGGTTAACCAGATGGTTGAAAACACCAAGGACTTTATCGACATATCCTATCAAGTTGGCGAGGGCTGGCTAATACCGGCTGAAATCATTCAGATGATCAAAAAAGGTGTTAATTCCGTGGTGATTGTGCAGCCCTTTGGCTGTTTGCCTAACCATATAACCGGTCGTGGTATGATCAAGTCCATTAAAAACCGTTTCCCAACAGCCCAGGTTCTTTCCCTGGATTTTGACCCGGACACCAGTTTTGCCAATGTTGAAAACCGCCTGCAAATGCTCATCATCAATGCTAAGGAGACCGAAAGGTTAAAGCAGGCTGATTACAATGCCTTGAATCGAGATGTTAAAACTTCGATAAATGAACAGGCTGGTGCTGATAAGTCCAATTATCTTCGCTGAGGAATATAGAGTTCAGCCAGTGTTGATCTTGTATTGGGGTGTTCTTTCAGACCGGAACAGAGCTGGAACACCCTCAAATCTCGCTAATAGATATTTTGTTGAAAATGGCATAATTTTCTGATAAGTTTCACTAAAATAATTTTACACTAACTACGTAACTATTTTTATTTTAAAGGAAACAAAATTATGCAGAAAACTCATCATTACAAACATGATCGTGCCTTTGGCATTTGTTTGGGGGTTTCAATGATCAGCGCGGTTGAAATTTCCCAGGTAAATGGAATATTAAGAGTCGAGCGGGTTGAGCGTAAAGCCCATGAAGGTAATCCCAAAGCGGTTTTTCAAAAGGTTTTGGAAACATTGAATCCTGGCGATAGGCCTGTGATGATTACCAGTAGAAAATTCCGTGATTTTGTAAAATTGCCGTCGATTACCGAGCCTGAGGCGATTGAATACGCTCTTGATTCCATTACTAAAGATGGTAAGGATTATGACGCGGTGGTTTCCGCCGGGGGTGAAACCTTTATGGTTTATCGTCTGGATCATGATCAGAAGGTTTCGGGCATTTCAACAGGTAATAAATGTGCCTCAGGTACAGGTGAATTTTTTCTTCAGCAAATCAAACGAATGGATTTATCCATCGAACAGGCGGTTAAGGCTGCCAACGAGGGCAAGCCCTATTCGGTTTCCGGTCGTTGTTCGGTATTCTGTAAATCCGATTGTACCCATGCGCTTAACAAGGGTGAGCCTATTTCCGATGTAACTGCAGGTTTATGCAAAATGATTGGCCAGAAAGTTGTAGAGTTACTCGCGAAAGTTCCTTATAATAATGTTTTGGTGGTGGGTGGTACGGCTCTTAATCTTGCGGTAATCAAGAATATCAAAAAGGAGATTCCCAATGTGAGGGTGCCTGAGGAAGCGGCTTATTTTGAGGCTCTTGGTGCTTCCATCGCGGCTCTGGACCGCGGGGCTGTGGTCACAGAAAATCTCTTTGATGAAGAACATTCCAATTTTAATTTTTTACCCAGGCTTAAGGATTTTGAACATCTTGTAACTTATAATGATGTTGAAACGGCTATGGCTCAGGAGGGCGACCGCTGTATTGTGGGGCTTGATGTTGGTTCAACAACCACTAAAGCTGTTTTAATGCGCGAGGCTGATAACAAATTCCTGGGTTCTATTTATTTACGGACAAATGGTAACCCTGTCGAGGCCTCTCGTCATTGTTACAAAAGCCTTATGGAGCAAATCGGGACCACCAATATCAAAATCATCGGTATTGGTGTGACTGGATCGGGATGCCAGATTGCTGGTTTGTATTCCTTGACAGATGGTATTATCAACGAGATTATTGCCCACGCTTCAGCTGCTATTTATTTTGACCCCAAGGTTGACACGATTTTTGAAATTGGCGGCCAGGATGCCAAATATACCTATATTACCAATTCCGTTGCCTCCGATTATGCCATGAATGAGGCCTGTTCCGCGGGTACTGGTTCCTTTCTGGAGGAGGCAGCCTGGGAATCCCTAGGGGTTAAGGTCACTGATATTGCTGATTTGGCTGTTCAAGGTGAAAAGCCACCCAATTTTAATGACCAATGCGCGGCATTTATTTCTTCGGATATTAAAAACGCTACTCATGAAGGCATTTCCCGGAAGGATATTTTGGCTGGACTTGTTTATTCCATTTGTTTGAATTATGTAAACCGTGTTAAGGGTCATCGGCCTGTAGGGGAGAAGGTTTTTGTTCAGGGCGGTGTGTGTTATAACAAGGCTGTTCCTCTGGCCATGGCGGCCATTCTACAAAAGCCGATTATTGTACCGCCTGAGCCTGGTCTTATGGGCGCTTTTGGTGTGGCTCTGGAAGTGAAGAAACGACTGGAGCTGGGCCTGCTTGAAGAAAAGGATTTTGATCTGGGAGAAATCATCAATCGAGCTGTTACCTATGAAAAAGCTTTTACCTGTGCTGGCGGAAAAGAAAAATGCGATATAGCTTGTACCATTAATCGTATTCGGATCGAAGACAAGGTTTATCCCTTTGGCGGTGCTTGTAACAAATATTATAATCAGCGTTTTAAAATAGATGTTGACGCGGATCAATTCGATCTGGTTCGAAAACGCAATGAGCTGCTTTTTGACAAATACGCGCCGGCTGTGTCATTGCCGGAGAACGCGAAGGTCATCGGGATTAACCGGAGTTTTTTGGCTCATCGTTTGTTTCCTATGTATTATAATTTTTGTATTTGTTTAGCTTACATGCTTTCTGGACGTTACCCGCCTCCGGCAGGTCGGGCTATCCGGCACTTCGCTGTCGCTCCGA
>JAFGWI010000320.1 GCA_016937215.1 Spirochaetales bacterium
ACAGGTAAGATTCTTTATGGTTGCAGAGGCGAGCAACAAATCGGAGATTTGTGACCAGGCCAGGACGCATGGACATAGTGAATCCCAATGAGGATTCACGCTACCGAGCAATAAATGCGGAGCATTTATGACCAGGCCTGTCGTACCTCCTCAGAATGACATGGGTAACCTTTTTTATGAAAAGCTTAAAAGATATAAATAAATCCTATAAAAAATGGGGGCAAAAAGTTTTATATAACTGCTTCAGAATTTACACCCCAGGGCTCGCCCGGGCACTAAAATCTGTTAAAAGTATTACCCTTGAAACAGAAGATAAGCCATTATTTTTTTCTTTGAAATGGGGAATTTGAAAAGCAATTGCTTGCGTTGAATGTGTTTTTTCCATAATATAAAGTAAATGAAAAATGCTCTTATGCTTATTGCCTTCTTTGTTCCTGCTTGTGTGGTGATTTTTTTTGTGATTGGAAACGGGCTCAATGAGGTGCAGGGCTATTTTCCTTCAAAAAACTATATGAATGTCTTTTCTTATAATGATGAACATGACAAGGGCAATTCCGGAGTTAATAATTTGCTGATTACCGGTTCAAAGGTTATTATGGACTATTCCCTTGAAAATGGCTCGCCCTATCCTTTGATCGGGCTTGTTTTTCAGCAGCATGAAAAATATCTTTCGATTCCTGATGATGCCATAGTTTTTTTTAACATGATCTTTGACGCGCCCAGTTTGCGTGTGTGTTTCAAGATCGATATTCCTGAATTTTCCCGAACCGGCGACCCTTTGACATATTTGGTGCTCGAAGCAGTTGTGGTTAAAAATGAAAATTCAAGTGAGTATCAAATCCCTTTGAATCGTTTTAATCTTGCGCAATGGTGGTGTGATCTTCAGGAAAAAAAACTGGACTGGCAAAAAGCCATTGATTATTCCCGTATTCGAAGCATAGAGCTGGTAGACAGCTCCTCAGCCCTTTCAAAAAAACAAAAATTAGAAGTAAGGGAAATCTTTTTTAAAAAACCGGTGCAATCTTATTATATCACCCTTTTTGCTGCGATTTTGACATATTATTTGGTTTATTTTATTATTTTCAAACCCTGGAGACCATTGGCTCGCCAATGGCTTTGTCGAAAAAAGAAAGCCAGGCATCAGAATGGTGAGTTGGATGATAAAGCCCTGAGAATTATTCAATATATGAATCAGCATTATAATGAAGCTGACCTGGCCCTTGCCCGTGTGGCTGAGGCTGCGGCTGTGTCGCCCAATAAAGTCTCTGTTATATTGAAATCGGAGTTTCAACTCAGCTTTAAATCGTATCTGAACCAGATTCGCCTTGAAGAGGCCAGAAGGCTTTTGCGCGAAAGTGACAGGCAAATTGCGGATATCGCGCATCTTTTAGGATACAATAATCCTTCTCATTTTACCCGCACCTTTAAACAGTATATTGGAATTTCTCCGGGAGAGTATCGAAAAAAGCATCTTCACTAAGCCAGCTGGTTGAAAAGCAGAGGTAAAAATAATTAAATTATCCAGGGAGCTCTTTATTCTAAAGCCGAAATTGTTAAAAGCAGGTTTATTGAGTCAGATCGGTGTTGTCTTTTTTTTTCCAAAGTTGCTTTCGGCCTTACCTGCCTCGATTTTGTTTTGGCAGTCTTGGGAGTAATAAAGAAAAGGCTGCTTTTAGGCAGCCTTTTTGTGCATTTTATCTCTCTAAATCTAGTTAATATTTACAACGTCTAAATTAGTTTCAAATAAAAATGCTTAGAGCTTTTTAACGTTGACAGCACAGGGGCCTTTTCGGCCTTGTCCTACTTCATATTCAACGTCATCACCTTCATCGATATATCCGGTAACTTCATTTTTGTGAACAAAAATGTCGCCGCCATCATCTTTTGCAATGAAGCCGTAACCTTTGGTTTCATTAAACCATTTAACTTTGCCTTTTGCCATTCTTCCCTCTCTTATATAATTTAATACCAATTTATTCTGGTATTTTTATTTGTTTCAGAAAACATAAGGAAACACTTTCAGTTTTGCAGATTAAAGAATTAAAAGGCAATAGCTATGAAAAGACCTTAAGTTTTATTTGTTAAAGTATACCTGAATTTTTTTGCTTTTTCAAGCCCTTTATATTCAATTTTTACCACTTCTTCTGAATTATCTAGCATCAGTAAGATATTTTTTGGAAAAAATTGGCCTTTTCTTGTTATTCATTAATCAATAAAAGGGATTTTTTGAAAAGCGGGGTCGTAAAAAGTCGGTTTCCGAGAAAAATGAAAAGCTGAACATATATGCTTGGCCAAAGATGCGCCTGGGTTTCTGTAACCAATAGATTATTTTTATTCTCAAACTCCAGTCACTGGGGTTTTAAAGGATTGGCTTGGGGCTTTAAAAATAATCATACGCTATTTGAAACCTATGGTCTTAGTATGATAAATCGCTTCCTCCAATGAATTCACGTAACAGGGATTGTTTGGGAACCCTGTTTTCATCTGTGTATACTGGTACCTGGGCAAAGAGGTCTTTTAAGCGTTCGAACCTTTCCAGGGCATCATAATGATGGGGTTTTTCTGCCAGATCCTTTTCAAAAGCAGCTAGATAATTTCGGAGGCGGTTGACAAGAAGGGGAACTTCATAGGGAAGATAGGTGTTGAGGACAATGTTGGCGCTTTGCAGTTTTGAAATGATGTAGCGCAGCTCCGAGCGGCGGACATAATGCCAATGGGTGAGGGTCTGTACCGGGTTGTAGTTTCTGAACTGCTTGTCTCTCACCATGCGCCGCATCATGCGGATATCGGACCAGCGCACAAAGCGGCCCTTTGCGTTTTTAAGCTGGGCTAATGTTTCCACGTAGATCTTCAGTTTTTCATCACCGGCGATGGCTGAGGTTAAATCACTGTGAAGGCCATGAAGCGAATCGATGAGTAAAATATCCCTGGCTCCTAAGTTCATTTCTCCGGCAGAGCCTTCGCGGCAACCTTTTTTAAAATTATAATAGGGCACTTTTATGCTTTTTCCGGCCAGTAAATCCTTGAAATGGCTGTTCAGTAGTTCAAGATCAATAGCCTGGGGTGTTTCAAAGTCGTAATCTCCATCACTGTCTTTGGGATGGGTGTTGAGATCGAAAAAATAATTATCTATGGCCATGGTTTTTAAACGATAACCTTTTTGTTTCAAGGCAGCCGCGATTTTCAGACTGGTTGTTGTTTTCCCTGAAGAAGAGGGACCTGCCACGATGATAGCTCTCAAATTTTCAAGTTGATTCATCAGAACATTAACAGCGCGCTGAATTTCCTGCTGATAAAAACTCTCGGAATCGGCGATCAGTTTTTCATAGCTTTTATTTTCAATAATTTGGCTCAAATCATCAAGTGTTACGCATCGGTGATCAAAGGCCCAGTTTAAGGCTTGCCAGAGTTTTTCATAGGGCACATTGTCTGATGAATAAGCCAGGCTTTTTTGCCCGGCCCGTTTCAGCGAATGCTCATAACGGTAAAGAATGTAGGCTTTGGCTGTTTTGGCGTGGCCCTCTTCGATAAGGCATTTTTCAACCAGATCCTGAACCTCTTCAACTGTTGGATAGCTTTTTTCAAAGCTTCTGGCTTCCAGCTGCCTAACCACTTCCCGGCTGATGCTGTCAGCCATGGCTTTGTCCCGGCCGCCGACAGCAATGGCAGCCTGAAAAACCGCAAAAGTGATCTTTTCGGGATTAAAATCCACCACTTTGCCGTCTCTCTTTACGATCTTCTGGATCATGGCTGCCTCCTCTTTGCTGTTATTGCCTAGAGTAAATCCTTATTAGTAATTTTTTCCATCAAAAATTGAGTGAAATCATCAAAGGGGATAAGGTTTTTCTGCTCGCCCTGGCGAGGCCGCAGGGAAATGGCCTTTGATTCAGCCTCTTTTTCTCCAAGCACAAGCATGTAGGGAATTTTTTCATTCTGGGCTTTACGGATTTTCTGGTTCATCCGGTCGTCGCTGAGATCTGCCCAGACACGGACATCCATGGCTTTTAGTTTGGTTTCGATTTCCCTGGCGTAATCATTAAAAGCTTCGGCAACCGGGATAAGCGCGACCTGAACCGGGGCGCACCATACAGGAAAAGCTCCGGCGCAATGTTCCAGATAGACTCCGAAAAAGCGTTCGATGGAACCCAACAAAGCCCTGTGGATCATGTAGGGCCGTTTTTCCTTGCCGTCTGTGTCCACAAAGGTCATGCCAAAGCGTTCGGGCTCATTAAAATCAAACTGTATGGTCGAAAGCTGCCATGATCGGCCAATGGCATCCTTAATCTTAAGATCAATCTTGGGCCCGTAAAAGGCACCACCGCCTTCATCTATGTCGTATTCCAGTTTTTCCGATTCGATGGCTTTTTTCAACGATTCTTCGGCTGCTTTCCACAGGGCCGGGTCGCCCACTGCTTTTTCGGGCCGTGTTGAGAGATAGGCCTGGATTTTTTCAAAGCCAAAGGATTTAAGAAAAAAGAGGCTGAAGCGAAGTACTTCAATGATTTCGCTTTCCATTTGGTCGGGAGTGCAGAAAATATGGGCATCGTCCTGGGTAAAACCCCGAACCCGCATGAGCCCGTGAAGGGTCCCGGATTTTTCATAGCGATAAACCGTACCCAGTTCAGCCCAGCGGAAAGGCAGGTCCCTGTAGGAACGCATGGAATTTTTGTAAATCATGATGTGAAAGGGGCAGTTCATGGGCTTGGCGTAATAATTGGCCTTGTCCATGATCATTTCCGGGTACATGCCCTCGGCATAGAAATCCAGGTGACCTGAGGTTTCCCATAACCAGGATTTTCCCACGTGGGGCGTATATAAAAGTTCGTAGCCGTTTTTATAATGCTCGTTCTTCCAGAATTTTTCAATTTCGTGACGCACCCTGGCCCCTTTGGGGTGCCAGTATACAAGGCCGGGCCCGGCTTCTTCGTGAAGCGAGAAAAGGTCGAGCTCCTTGCCCAGGCGGCGGTGGTCCCGTTTTTCAACCTCCTTGAGCCAGTCAAGATGGGCCCGGAGGTCCTTTGGATTGTCCCAGGCTGTGCCGTAAATACGCTGAAGCATGGGGCGTTTTTCATCGCCTCTCCAGTAAGCGCCGGCCACATTCAAAAGCTTGAAGGCCTTGAAATTCAGGTCCCTGGTGTTTTCAACATGGGGCCCGCGGCAAAGATCGGTGAATTCGCCCTGAGTGTAGGTGGAGATCTCTTCAGTTTCGGGAAGCTCGTTGATGAGTTCAAGTTTATAGGGCTGGTTTTTGAAAATTTCAAGGGCCTGGTCTTTGGTCACCACCTTTTTAACAAAATCCAGCTTGGCTTTCATGATTTCCTGCATACGTTTTTCAATTTCTTCCAGATCCTCGGGCTTTAAGGAGCGTGGTAAATCAAAATCGTAGTAAAATCCATTTTCAATAGCCGGGCCAATGGCGATTTTAGCCTCAGGGAATATTTGAAGCACCGCCTCTGCCATTACATGGGCGGTGGAGTGTCTGAGTTTTAATAATTTATCGTTTGTGTCTGTCATGGTATGTTCCTTATCGTTTGAGAATGGTTCAAGTATATAAAGAGAGATGGGGAGGGTCAAGTATGGATAAAATGGCGCATTGAGGTATTTCTTGGAAGCCATTTCCTAAACTTCAATAAGTTCACACTTGATTTTCAGTTTATTGTGGAGTTTTGTTGATTATTATGATATTTTAATAGTATCAGTATCTTTTAAATTTGCAATTTGCTGAAATGACAGAAAATATGCTTATTTTGTCTTATTGCGGATAAGTTAATTTATTGCTTGATGATAAGTAATCAATTGCAGCTGCATGCTGAAGGCTAATCTCAGGGCTTTTGCCTAAAAAATCGGTTTTTCCCTGTTCGCGTTAGGGACTGTAGCCATGAGGAGGGTTTTTTCAAAAACCCGACGAAAAGCTTTTTGCCGCGATGATTTCGCGGCAAAAACTTCGAAGGCAAAGCCGGAGTGGCAGAAGGCCCGGCCCGGAACAGCCCTGGCTGAACCGGGCAACGCCCTGAAAATATAACTTTCTACAATTATTATCCGATTGCAGAAATTCTAAAGTTCCGCGTAAGTTTGCATCATCATCTCTTCGGTTTCTTCCCAGCCCACACAGGCATCGGTTATGGACTGGCCGTAAACCAGGCTCCCAGGGTCGTTGGTAAGTTTTTGCGCGCCGGCAATAATATTGCTTTCTATCATGAATCCGCGGATGGATTCCCGGCCGCCCTGGTGTTGTTCAATAATGGATTTTAGCACACGGTTCTGGCGGTCGTATTTTTTACCGGAATTGGCATGGGAGCAGTCAATGATTATGGCGGGTAAAATATTCAGGGCTTTGAGGGCGTTTTCCGCGGCTTCAACATTTTCTTCATAATAATTGGGGCTGGAATTGCCTCCGCGAAAGATGATGTGGGCCGCGTTGTTGCCCTTGGTTTCCAGAATGGAGGTTCTTCCCATCTGGTCGATGCCGATAAAGGAATGGGGTGAAAGGGCGGACTGCATGGCATTGATGGCCACCTCCAGATCGCCGCTAGTGCCGTTTTTGAACCCAACAGGCATGGACAGGCCCGAGGCCATTTCCCTGTGGGTCTGGCTTTCGGTGGTCCGCGCGCCGATGGAGGCCCAGGAAATGAGGTCGGCTGTATACTGTGGTACAATAGGATCCAGCAGTTCCGAACCGCAGGGCTGTCCCATGGCTGTTATATCCAACAGCAGCTTGCGCGCGTAACGTAAGCCTGTTTCAATATCATCGCTTCCATTCAAAAAGGGGTCGGGAATCAAACCCTTCCAGCCGATGGTGGTGCGCGGTTTTTCAAAGTAGGTGCGCATGAGAATGTATATTTTGTCGCTGACTTTTTTGCCAAGTTCCCTCAGCCTCCTGGCGTAGTCAAGGGAGGCTTCAAGGTCGTGAATGGAGCAAGGTCCTATTATGCCGATGACGCGTTTGTCTTCACGGCGTAAAATTTTTCGCAGGACTTCCCGGCTTTTGTAAACTGTTTCGCTGCTTTCATCGTTTATGGGTAACTGATCTTTCAGCTCTTTGGGAGACATCAGGGTTTTAACATGGGCAATATTCAAATTATCAGTGTTTTTCATGGTTCTTCCTTGTATTTAATATAATGATTCCCTTAAATAAGGTACAGAATCTAATTTACCTTTGGCCATGTCTCTGCATGGGTTTTTTTAAAAAAACAAGCTTGTTTTTTTGTAATGCGCCCGTGCAGGGCCGGGCTGTCCTGGCTCTGGTCATAAAGGCTTTGCATTGATTGCTCGAGTATGCAAGCTCACTTCGCTGTTGCTTTGACCCCTGGGGCCGTGAAAAAAACGCGGTTCCATGGTTTTTAGCTTGTTTTTGAAAAAACAGGCTTCATCCTTCCCATCTTTCACGGCTTTTGTCGGGTTGCCCGATTTTTTTGTTTCAAGGGTCTTTATATCAGTCTCTTGAGTGGCTTTCAATCTCCTGGTGTGAAAATATCATTAAAATACTGAGTTAATTGCAAAAGTTCTGACATTAGCCATTAGCAGGCAGCTGTAAATTTATAACTGATTATCCGGCCAAAAGATCGCTTATCCGCGATTTTTTATGATTCCTGCAAATCCTCGGTTTTGCAAGAGCCTTTATAGGATAACAGGTATTTATTATTTCCTTGGTCATATCTGTTAGGTGTAAAGCTGCCTTGTTCTCCAAGTGTAACGAGCTTGACCTTGATCCTTAAAAACATTATATTACCGGAAATGAAAATCATTTTCAATATATTTTCGAGATTGAAAGGAAATTTTATGATATCGGGAAGAATAGCTATTCCATCGGAAGGGCAAGGCGGGCTGGATGCTCAACGTTCAGGACATTTTGGCCATTGTTCAGTTTTTACTTTAGTGGATATAGAGGAAGGAGAAATCATCTCTGTTGACGCGATTTCCAATGGGGAACATCGTGAGGGTGGATGTATGGTTCCTGTAAATCTTTGCGCTGAGCATAAGGTCACTGCTTTGATTGCAGCAGGAATGGGCCTTCGTCCTTTACAGGGCTTTGAAAGTGTGGGCATAGATGTTTATTTTGATCAGCAGAACCCGGATGTGCAGTCTGCCGTGGAAGCTTTGTTGGCAGGCCAGCTGGTGAAAATGTCTCCTGACAACAGTTGTCAGGGCCATTGATAAAGAACACCTTGCTGTGAGAGCTTTTCTGTGAAAATGGATAAGCCGGGGCAGTTATTTTTGTGATGGAAAGTCTTGATTTCACTCATATTTAGCGTTGACGCCTGTTGATTAATGAAAAAGTCAGTTTGGAAATAACTGATTTAAATATAAAAGAGGAGTATACAGATGGATGAAATGAAAATCTCTATGCCTTTATTGGGGGATGAATTCCCTGAATTAAAGGTTGTCACAACCCATGGTCGTAAAATTATTCCACAGGATTACAAAGGCCGATGGTTTGTTCTTTTTAGTCACCCTGCTGATTTTACACCGGTTTGTACAACAGAGTTTGTTGCTTTTCAAAAACGATACCAGTCATTCCTGGATTTGAATTGTGAGCTAGTTGGCATGTCTGTTGATCAACCATTTTCTCATATAAAATGGGTTGAATGGATCAAGGAAAATCTTGATGTGGAGATTCAGTTTCCTATTATCGCGGCCAATGACGCGATTGCCGCGAAATTGGGAATGTTGCATCCTGGTAAAGGAACCAATACGGTTCGTGCTGTATTTGTTGTGGACAACAATGGTCTGGTCCGCTTGATCATGTATTATCCACAGGAAGTAGGGCGAAACATGGATGAAATTGTGCGAGCAGTGAAAGCCTTGCAAATTGCTGACAAGCAGGGCGCTGTTCCTGCCGGCTGGCCTGACAATGAATTGATCAAGGACAGAATTATTGTTCCGCCTCCTATCGATGAAAAAACCGCTAAAGAGCGCCTTAAGGACAAGAGTCTTGAGTGCTATGACTGGTGGTTTTGTCATAAAGCTTTAAAAAAATAAACAAATCGATTCAATCAAGGGCAGGAGATCTTTGTTCTGCCCTTGTTTTATAGCTCTACTCCCAGAAAAATCTTTAATCCTAATCCCGCGAAAAATCCAATGGCCGCGATGACCAGAGAGATAATGGCCATTTCAAGAAAACGACCCCAGAATTTAAGGCCTTTGGCTGTTGTTATGTAAAAGGTGTACAAGAAGATGATGGTAATAGCTGTTCCCAAGGTAACGGCCAGAGATACAAAAACATTGGCAAAAAGAAAATAGGGTAGAATCAGCAGGATGACTGTCATCACATAGGTAATGCCTGTGTAAAGAGCTGCCTTGATCGGGCTTTTGGCTTGGTTTTGCTCTGCTTCTTCTTTGGATGATAGATATCCCGAGGCAGCCATGGAAAGGGATGCGGCGAATCCTGTGACAAGGCCGGCTAAGGCAATAAGCTTGTTGTTCTGCAGCGCGAAGGTCAGACCTGCCAGTGCCCCTGTTAATTCTACCAGGGCATCGTTAAGGCCGAGAATAATGGAACCGGCGTATTCAAGCCGCTCTTCGGACAAAATGTTGAGAAGGTCTTTTTCATGACGTTGTTCGTCGATGCTAAGGGCCTTGAGTTCCTTGGTGCTAGTGGAAAATTCTTCATAAATCCGGGAGGCTATTGATTCCCCTTTTTCCATGAGTTTGAGTCCAAATGAAAGGCCGAAGATTTTTGAGATGAGGGTGTAAAAAAGGATTTTAAATCTGCTTGGTTTTGCTGGTTTTTGTGTTGCCTTTTCTAGGGTTTTGTAATGTCGTAATTCGTCTTGGGCAATGCCGGCAAGCACTTTCCGGTTATGTTCGTCTTTGGTTGATTCGGCGAGTTTTTTATAAATCCAGTATTCTGTTATTTCGTTTTTCTGCATTTTGATAAGTGTGTTTTGTTGGTTATTCACGGGCTCCTCCTTGTTCGGGCTTTTGGAATAAAGTTAACTATACTATGGCTGTGTCGGTTTTTCAATATTTAGTTTATGAGTGAATTTTTAGTATTTGTATTTCCAACAAACAAGGTTGTGTTGTGTGTTTGTTTTTTTGGAGTTGGTTCGGTTTTTTGGAGGATTTTATTGGAGACGGATAATAAAGATGATTCATTTTGGAACTGCGCGATCAGCTTTGAGTGTAATTTTATGTATTTTGAAATGCCGGTGGAAGAGCATGGTATTGTAACTATTGTGAAAAAAATCATTTATTAATTGTTTTTATGCGATTTTTGTACTTTAATGTCCTTTAATGGTATTCTTTGACCTGGTTTTCAGATTTTCAACCGATGTTAAATTGATTTTCCTATGGCACAATGTTTTTTGATTTTCAGATGTTTTGAGGTTTTAATTTTTGTGTTAGGGATTGGAGCTAGGGCATTCATGTTTTTCAAAACATGGATGCCAAAGCGTTTTTGCCCGGATAATTTCCGGGCAAAAACCTTCGGAGGCTATAGCCGGAGTAGCGTAAAGCCCGACCCTCTGAAGATTTTCTTCAGAGGGAAACACCCTTGAATCATTTTTAAAATGTGACGCGATGAAATTCGAAATTATTACATTTTGGTTTGAAATTTAATTGAATTTTGAGCAGGTTCATTTGGCCAAACCTATTGAACAACCGACAATTTTTATGATAGTCTGGCTCAAGCTAAAAATAGAAGATATTGAAATTCTGAATGACTGTGTGGTTATCTGTTTTTTTTATTTCAGCTAATGGTTGTTTGTTGGTTTTGCGCTTGTTTTTCACAATAACAAATAAAAATCCAATTTTTATATAACATCTTTAATATTAAACCTTGTATACAGGAGGGAATATGACTCAAGAATCATCATGTTGTAATGGTGCAATAGGAAGTGATAATGTTTTAAATATGTACCCGGAAAAACGCAAATTATTAAAAGAATATATTGATGTTTTGCCGATTGGTGATGACAGGAATTTCAATAAGGGGTTTCTGATTCAGACATTGCACAAGGCCCAGGAAATTTACGGTTTTTTGCCAGAAAGTGTTCAACTTTTTGTGGCGGATCAACTGAAGCTCCATGTGTCTGCAGTTTATGGTGTTATCAGTTTTTATTCGTATTTTACTGATAAACCAACAGGCAAGTATAAAATCAATATTTGCACGGGCACGGCCTGTTTTGTTCGCGGCGCCGGTCGACTTGTCGAAGAATTCGAGCGCTATTTGGGAATCAAGGAAGGCGAAACAACGGAGGATAAAAAATTCTCTTTAGGTGGGCTTCGCTGTGTTGGTGCTTGCAGTCTGGCGCCGGTTGTAATGGTTAATGACAAGGTCTACGGCAAGGTAACAACCAAAATGGTGCCCGAGATTATAAATGATTGTGAATAGGCGGTGAAGAATGATAAAAACAAATAAGGATTTATTACAGTATTATAACAAGATCACCAAAGAATCATCCAAGAATGATCTGGAAATTATCGTATCCATGGGCACTTGCGGCATTGCCGCCGGGACAACCCCTGTTTTGGATGAATTAAAAAAGGGTATACAGGAAAAAGGTTTAAGCAATAAAGTCACGATTACAGAATCCGGTTGTATGGGGCTTTGTCATAGTGAACCTTCTATTGAAGTAATCGATCATAAAGCTTCCAAAAGTATTGTCTACGGTGATGTAAAACCTGAGCACGCTCTGGATATTTTAAGCAATGGTGTTAATCCCATTAATGGGCCGACCTTGATCAATCGAACCTGGTACTATCCGGAAGATGAAAGCAAAAAAGAAAATTGCCCTCAGGCTCGTGTGGTTCTTAGAAATACAGGACGCATTAATCCTGAGAGTATTGAGCAATATATTATGCAAAAGGGGTATCAGGCTCTTGGCAAGACCCTTTGTGAAATGAGCCCCGATGATGTGGTAAAATCCATTATGGATTCCGGCCTTCGCGGCAGAGGCGGTGGAGGGTTCCCCACCGGTAAAAAATGGTCACTTGCCAAAGCGGTTTCTGCTGATCAGAAATATGTATTATGTAATGCTGACGAGGGCGACCCTGGTGCTTTTATGGACCGCGCGGTTCTTGAGGGTGATCCCCATGCTGTTATAGAGGCAATGGCGATTGCTGGTTACGCTATTGGAGCGACCAAGGGTGGTATTTATATCCGGGCCGAGTATCCTTTAGCCATCAAGAGATTGCAGATAGCCCTGAACCAGGCCCGAGAAATGGGTTTTCTGGGAAAAAACATTTTTGGAAGCGCTTTTGATTTTGATATTGAAATCAAATACGGCGCCGGCGCTTTTGTTTGCGGTGAAGAGACAGCTTTGATTCATTCAATAGAAGGTATGCGAGGCGAACCTTCATTTAAACCGCCCTTTCCAGCGGTCGCCGGTTTGTGGGCAAAACCTACCATAGTTAATAATGTTGAAACCTATGCCAATATTCCCGCGATTATCCGAAAGGGTGCCGACTGGTTTAAAACCATCGGGACGCCAAATTCCCCGGGAACCAAGGTTTTTGCTCTTGCCGGTAAAATCAAGAAGGTTGGTCTGGTTGAGGTTCCTATGGGAACAACTCTGGGTGACATGATTTTTAAAATTGGTGAGGGTATTCGAAATGACCGTGAATTCAAAGCGGTTCAGACCGGCGGTCCTTCCGGTGGATGCATTACAGCCAAAAGCATAGACACACCCATAGATTATGATTCTCTTCGTGCCCTTGGATCCATGATGGGTTCCGGCGGTATGATCGTTATGGATGAAGATGATTGTATGGTTAATATTGCCAAGTACTTCCTTGAGTTTACTCTGGATGAATCCTGCGGTAAATGTACACCTTGTCGAATCGGCAATACCCGTTTGTATGAAATGCTCGATGATATTACTAAGGGGCGGGGAACTCAGCAGACTCTTTTCAAATTACGTGATTTGGCTCATGTTATTAAGGATACATCTCTTTGCGGATTAGGACAATCATCTCCGAATCCGGTTTTATCAACCTTGGCTAACTTCATTGATGAGTATGAAGTGCATATTTATGAAAAAAAATGCCCGGCTGGAGTTTGCCGCGAGTTGATTCAATATACCATAGAAGCTGATAAATGTACGGGTTGTACCTTGTGCGCGAGAAATTGTCCGGTTAGTTGTATCAGTGGTGAACGAAAACAGCCTCATGTGATTGATCAAAGCAAATGTATCAAATGCGGTGTTTGCTACGAGGCATGTAAATTCCACGCAATTACGAAGAATTAGAAAGGATAAGATAATGAGTAATACAGTCAATGTGACCATAAACAATATGCCTGTTAAAGTTGCTCCAGGAACAACCATTCTTGAAGCTGCGTCAAAACTGGAAATCAGGATTCCAACGCTTTGTCACTTCAAACTCGACACCTTTGACTTTGAACATCGAACAGGTTCTTGTCGAATTTGTGTGGTTGAGGTTGACGGCAAGCAGAACCTTGCTCCTGCCTGTTGTACTCCGGTACATGAAGGTATGAATGTCAAGACCAATACCATTCGGGTTATAAATGCCCGTCGAACCATTTTGGATTTGATATTGTCTGATCATCCCAAGGAGTGTCTTACCTGTGAACAGAATGGTTCCTGTCAATTGCAGGATCTGGCTGCTGAAATGGGGCTTAATAAAATTCGCTATGCCGGTAAAACCTCTACCTATAAAATTGATCTTGCCAATGAAGCCATTGTTCGGGACATGAACAAATGTATCATGTGCCGAAAGTGTGAAGTCGCCTGTAACGAGATTCAGACCGTTGGGGTTCTTTCAGGTGTGAATCGTGGTTTTAATGCCACTGTTGGTACGGTTTCAAACAGGCCTTTAAGTGACACAAAATGTGTATTTTGTGGTCAATGTGTCGCGGCTTGTCCGGTTGGAGCGCTTAGCGCCATGAACCGAAGCTATGATGTTTGGGTGGCCCTGAATAATCCCAAAAAGAAGGTTGTTGTTCAAACAGCGCCTGCTGTTCGCGCGGCTTTGGGTGAAGAGTTTGATTTTGAACCAGGTACCAGTGTTACAGGAAAAATGGCCCACGCGCTTCGATTGCTGGGCTTTGACGCGGTATTTGATACTGATTTTGCCGCGGACTTGACCATCATGGAAGAGACAACAGAGCTGATTGAACGCGTAAAAGCGAACAAAAACCTGCCTCTTTTAACATCATGTTGTCCTGGATGGGTCAAGTTTTTCGAACACCAATTCCCGGATTTGCTTCATATTCCATCTTCCGCGAAATCACCTCAGCAAATGTTTGGCGCTATGGCCAAAACATATTACGCGAAAAAAATAGGAATTGATCCTTCCGATCTAATTGTTGTTTCAGTTATGCCTTGTTTGGCCAAGAAATATGAGGCTTCGAGGGAAGAATTTTCCCGCGAAGGTGTTAGAGATGTGGATATTGTTATTTCCACACGAGAATTGGCCGGTATGATCAAGGAAGCGGGTATTTTGTTCAAGAATCTGGAAGATCAGGATTTTGATAATCCCCTTGGTGAATCAACCGGTGCCAGTGTTATTTTTGGAAGTTCTGGTGGTGTTCTTGAAGCAGCTCTACGAACCGCCGCGGATTGGTTAACAGGTGAAGATCTTGAAGCTGTAGATTATGAGCCTGTTCGAGGTTTGTCCGGAATTCGGGAAGCCACTGTCAAGGTCGCGGGAATGGATCTTAAAGTCGCGGTTACATCGGGTCTGGGAAATGCCCGTAAATTGCTGGAAAAAATACAAAAAGGCGAAGCTGATTACACGGCCATTGAAATTATGGCTTGTCCTGGTGGCTGTCTTAATGGTGGGGGCCAGCCATTTATTCATGGTGACACCTCTATTCTTGATAAACGTCGTGACGCAATATACGCGGAAGACAAAGGAAAACCCATTAGAAAATCACATAAGAATCCTGACATTATTAAGCTTTATGATGAGTTTTTAAAAGAACCGGGTAGTGAATTGGCTCACAAATTATTGCATACAAAATATATAACCAGAGATAATACCTGATTTTGTAATCTAAAGTAAAAAATATCATAATTTGCCCCATGCGCCCTTTTGGCTCTTGGGGCATTTTTTTGTTTTGTGGAAGCCATATCTTGTTGCTATTTTAGTCCGAGTGATTTTTTATCGGGAATTAGCATTTTGGATTTTCAAAAAAATAACACAGATTTCTCTTTTGTTTTTGTAGTTTTTATGTTATTTTGGGCAAATGAATAAGCGATGGAAAATTTTTTTATTAATTATAATAGTTATTGCCCTTAACCTAGGTGCGGATCAGTTTACCAAGCAGCTCGCGCGAGACAATCTAAAAACCCATGAATATGTTGAAGTTGTTGGCCAGCTCTTTGTTTTAACCCTTGCTGAGAATGATGGCGCCTTTTTGTCTTTGGGTTCAGGATTTCCGGAATTTATAAAACTGGCTTTGCTTTATGTTTTACCAATTATCGCTGTTATCGGGATGATTATTTTTATTTTTCTTAATAAGAAATTGACTATAGGTCAGGTGATTGCCCTCGCGACGGTTATTGGCGGAGGAATTGGAAATCTTCTGGACAGGCTTTTTCGAGGTGGTTGGGTCACGGATTTTATGAATTTTGGTTTTGGCAGTGTGCGAGCAGGTTTACGAACAGGCATTTTGAATGTTGCTGATTTGTCCTTAACCTTTGGGGTTATCGCTCTTCTAATTATTACCTCGATGCATGAGAAAAAATTGGAACATGAAAAAAAACAAAATTCGATTAATGGTGAAGAAAAAAAAATGAATTCTTCGACTGATGAAACCGTATAATCCCACTTTCCACACTAAAATATGATTTCTTATTGGCAGTTCTAAAAACTCATGAAAATAGACAATTAGAACAATTCGCACTCAAATTGTTCTAATTATTTTTTAGTATTTGTTTAGCTAAATCGCAATTCGGCTACTAACGCGTTAGGGATAGAAGGCATGGCTTGCGATTTTTTCAAAAATTGCAAGCCAAAGC
>JAFGWI010000321.1 GCA_016937215.1 Spirochaetales bacterium
GCGTTAGGGATTGGAGCCATGTTAACCCATTTTTTCAAAAATGGGTTAACAAAGCGTTTTCCAGCTGATTATTTCAGCTGGAAAACCTTCGGAGGCGAAGCCGGAGTGGAGAAAAGCCCGGCCTGAAAGCCCCTGGGCTTATCAGGTAACGCCCAAAAACTAAATACACTCATTACTGTGAAGGGAAGCGCGATCTTTCCGCGATTTCTGATGTTGAATGTGTCTTGATTTTCGTTTTTTTTGCCTGATTTGACTATCAAGAATCGCTGAATAGCGTTGATGCGGTCGATTACTTTACTTTATTTTACTTCAGCGACTGTTTCCCGCTCAATGTATTGCGCTTTTAAAACCACTTGCTTTTCACGAAGATTGTAGCCTTCAACCTGAGACACCAGCATGTTTGCCGCAATGGTTCCCATGATTTGCAGCGGCTGGCGAAAGGTGCTGAGCCCGGGTGATAAATAGGGTAAAATATCCAGATCATCGACGCCTATTATCGAAAAATCCCGTGGTGAAAGCTTATTGTTTTGTTCCGCGGCTTTTATAAAAGCCAAGGCCATAAGGTCGTTACTTGAAAAAACGGCTGTAAAGGGTGGGAGTTTTGAAAAATCCTGTTCAAGAAAATCCAGTATTTGTCGCGGATTAAAATCGCCTGGAATGCATCGCTCTTCAGGAAGTTCGATGTGATATTCTTTGAGGGCCTGGCGAAAACCAAGTATGCGATCGTAGGAGGAGGATAAATCTTCTATCCCTGTGAGCAATAAAAATTCCCTGTGCCCTGCTTTCAGCAAAATTTCCGCTGCTGTTTTGCCAATATCAAAATTATCCACACCCACTTGATAAATGTTTTTGTTGTCGGTCAAACCATCAACAAGCACAAAATGGAGTTTTTCCCGGATTAATGCCTTTATCACCTGTTTGTCGATCTTGTTTTCAAGGGGCATAATGATGCTTCCGTCCACGTCCCGGATTTTTGATAAAATTTCGTCTCGTTGGATATTGTATTTTGGCTCCCTGGTAAAAATCATGCGCATGTAATAATTGGATTGCACGAGGGTGTTTTCAAGGCTGCTTATGATTTCCCAGTAATGGGGCCCGGTGGCAGGAGAAATCAATCCGATTCGGTATGATTTGCCGGTCTTAAGGCTCTGGGCAGCACTGTCGATCTGGTAATTCAATTTCCTGACAGCAGCCTCAATACTTTTGGCTTTCTGGGCGCTGACATTTTCTTTGCTGTTCAAATAACGTGAAACCGTTGCAATGGAAACGCCAGCTTCTTTGGCAACATCGTTTATGGTGGACATAAAAAAATCTAGCCAGATTAAATATGCTTTGTCAAGCAAGTTTAGCCGAGCGCAAAAAATCTAACATCCCTTTGGGCAAGGATTGTTGTTCGTTCCTTGCAATAAGCGCGAAATAACCCTACAATATCATCATGAAATATGAGTTGGATACCATTCCTATTTGGACAGCCTATGAAGCTGAAACTGAATGCCCTTTGTGTTTCCTTATGGATAAGATCAACAAGGATCTTCTGAAATTCTATCTGGGAAGTTCGGTGATGAATCCTGAAACCCGTGCCAAGGTTAATGAAAAGGGATTTTGCCCTGAGCATTTTGAAGCCCTTTATCGACAGGGAAATCATCAGGGCTTGGCATTGTTGGCTCACACTCACTGGCGGCAGTTCAAGGAGGATTTTGCAAGGCGGCTTAAAAAAATTTCTTTGCCCAAGGGGATAGGAACCAAAGGGGCTTTTACAAAAGAATTAAGCGATTTGAAAGAATGGACCATTCAAAAAGAATCGAGCTGTGTTTTTTGCGAAAAAAGGCAGGAGCCCCTAAATCGATATATTTTTACTATAATTTATTTATGGAAGAAAGATGAAAATTTTCGAAAAGCCTATGAAGATTCCAGGGGCTTTTGCGCGCCTCACTTTGTCCAGGTTCTTGAAATGGCGCCCGATGTTCTCTCTGGAAAAACATTTCTGGATTGGTATGGAATTTCTATTCAGAAGGCCCTTGATAATTATAATCGTCTTGATGAGGAAATTCTCTGGTTTACCCAAAAATTCGACTACCGTAACAAGGATAAACCATGGGGAGATTCAAAAGACGCGCTTCCGCGGGTATTGAATAAAATTATTGGCAAGAAAATCGACTGATATGAAAATATAAACCCTAATTGAAGGCATAAAACACCACCAATGGGTCTGAAATTTTGATGTCGCTAGCGTTTTTGAAAAAATCACTGACCAGGCCTCTGTGTTGTCCCTCTGCTTTGTTGCGGTAATTGGGTTTTTAGAGGCCCCGTCGGGTCAGGGCCCAAAAAGCAGCAACAATCGGTGAGCTAAGTGACTTTGACCGGACACAAAATCCAACCTCATAGGGGTCAAGCTTTGGTTGTGGTTCAATGGAGCGGACCTCCATGGCCAGAGAGCTTTCTTTCAGCACCAGCTCCGGTACAATCCCGATTCCGCAACCCAGACCCACCATGGCAATAATGGCCTCGTTTCCAGCAACTTCAGCATAGATACTCGGGGTGAGGCGGTTTTTTTTGAACCATTTGTCCATTCTGTAGCGTGATAATCCATGGGCTGGCAGTATAAAGGGAATTTCCTCCCAGTGAGGATGGCTGCTATTAAGGCTTTCCCACTTATGGGATTGTGGCGCGATAAAAATCAAAGGCACAGACACCATGTTCTGGAATTCAAGAGAGCTGTCAAGATTGTCCGGCCGGGCAGCAATAACCAGATCAGCATCGCCGCTTTTGACCATATTGATTGCCTGCGCCGCTTCACCGGTCTGAAGCAAAATATGCACCTGAGGATATTTTTCCCGGAATACCTGCAAAATGGGCCGTAAAAGGCTGTAGGAAGCAGTGACTGAACAAAACAGACGTATTCTGCCTTTTATTTCCCCCTGGCTTTGGGCAAGCTGCTGTTGAAAACCCTCCCAGTTTTCCAAAATAGCTTTGGCATACACTCTCAACATTTGCCCGGCTGGTGTTAAATTGACTTGACGGTTGTCCCTTTGAAAAAGAACAGTCCCGGCCTCTTCCTCCAGCTTTTGGATGGCCCGGGTGAGCCCCGGCGGGCTTATATGGCAAGCCTCTGCCGTTCGGTTAAAATGCAGGCTCTGTGACAGATGCAAAAAAAGGCGCAATCGATAAATATCGATTGGAAACTCCTTTTACATTTCATAATATGAAATATTATATTACTATTATTTCAATTTACGCAATACTAAAAATGAATTATTTTAGTATTGAGGCTCTTGCAAAACCGGAATTTTGCAAGAAGCATAAAAAGCGCGAATAAGTTATTTTGCGGCTAATTGTTAATGTCAGGAATTACGCGATTTGCCCTTTTAAATGAATTATTTTTGGGGCTATTTCTGACATCTCGATAATTTCGCAATCAGGAGGAGAAAATGAAACTTTTATACGACAAGGATGCATCATTGGATGTGTTGCAGGGAAAAACAATAGCCATTATTGGTTACGGCAGTCAGGCGGAAGCGCAGTCAGCCTGTTTAAGGGACAGCGGCGTGAATGTCATTATAGGCCTACGAGAGGACGGAGCCAGCTGGAACAAGGCTTTGGCAGCTGGTTACAAGGTTATGCCCATAGCGGAAGCCGTGAAGCAAGGCGATATTGTTCACATCCTCATACCCGACGAAGTCCAGGGCGATGTTTTTACGGCTGAAATCGGCCCCCATCTTGCTGCTGGAAAAACCCTGAGCTTTTCCCACGGCTTTGCTATTGTCTTTGATCAGGTAAAGGCCCCGGAAGGCGTGGATGTGATCATGGTCGCGCCCAAAAGCCCGGGAACCGAGGTGCGTCGCACCTTTGAAGAAGGCTTTGGTGTGCCTGGTTTGGTTGCTGTTGAACAAGATCTTTCAGGAAAGGCCCTTCAAGTCGCGCTGGCCATGGCAAAGGCCGAAGGTCTGACCCGGGCCGGCGTTTTTGAAACAAGCTTTGCCGATGAAGCCAAGGAAGATCTTTTCGGCGAACAGGCTGTTCTTTGCGGCGGCCTTGTTTATCTTATGAAAGCCGGTTTTGAGGTGCTGACCGAAGCAGGCTATGCCCCTGAAATCGCCTATTTTGAAACAGTCCATGAAATCAAGCTCATCGTTGATTTGATCTACAAAGGCGGCGTGGATCTCATGAGCCAGGTGGTTTCCAATACAGCCGAGTGGGGAATGTATGAAACCGGGCCCCGGGTAATCGGTCCGGAGGTAAAGGAGCGCATGAAAAAGGTTCTGGAAGAAATCGACAATGGGACCTTTGCGAAAAACTGGATACAGGAAGTTAAAAATGGCTCCAAGGTCCTGAAACAGAAACGGGAAGAGTTGAAAGCCCACGAGGTTGAAAAAACTGGGCAAGCCATTCGGAAGCTTTTTCAGACTAAAAAATAGGGTTGTTTTTTGGGCGTTGCCCGGAGCTCGGTTCTTATCGGTTGGCTCCTTAGGCTTGGCCAAGGTTCTCAATTGTTTCGGCCGGGCCGGGCTTTCCAGGGCTGTGCTCCGCTTCGACCATCAGGGCCGCGAAATTATCGCGGCCCTGATGTTGGCTGCGCCCATTTTGAAAAATGGGCTTGCCCCCTTTCAATCCCTAACGCGGTGCTTCTCTGTGCCGCTGGTTTTTTACTGGCATGGATATCGTTATCAATCTGTTATTTCAAATTGACGAAAATCCAGACACCTTTATAATAAGCCCATGGAAACGAAAAAAAAAGACAGTCTTCATTATGAAAAACTCACCCTCCAAGCCATGATCAGGATATATTGTCGCTGGAAACACCAATGGGGCGGTGAACTTTGTGAATCCTGCCAGGAGCTTTATCGCTATTCCCTGGAACGAATCGAGTCTTGCCGCTTTAAAAGGCAAGGATTGGTTTGTTCAAGTTGCCATGTTCACTGCTATAAAAAAAGCATGCGCCATAAAATCCGGGAGG
The DNA here is from genome assembly GCA_016937215.1 of Spirochaetales bacterium. GTDB lineage: Bacteria > Spirochaetota > Spirochaetia > SZUA-6 > JAFGRV01 > JAFGWI01. Next base: position 4,955 of record JAFGWI010000321.1, read on the forward strand.
TCATGGCTTTTTCAGGGCCCCGGATGTTTTTGCTTCATCCTCTATTGAGTCTGCGTTATCTGAAAAACAAAATTTTCACCTGCTTATAGCCGCTTTTGGCTTTTTGATAAAAGGAGCTATTTTCCAGGGCTCCGCATTAACTTATTGAACCGAGAAGCCAGGCATGGCATCGGCTTATAAAAATATAGGAGTTTTATCCTCTTTATGTGTATCTTTTACACGGTTATTCATTATTTTTTCCGGATTTGCACTTTACTGTAAAGAATTAACTTGACAATTGCGGTTTTTCACTTTACAAATTTTACAATAAGCTGAAAGGGGCATTTATGCCAGGCAAAAAAAACCGTGTTACCATGCAGGATATAGCAGACAAATTAAAGATCTCCAAGAATGCTGTTTCCCTGGCCTTGAATCGCAAGCCTGGAGTAAGCAAGGAATTGCGTGAAGCAGTGAAAAAAGCTGCTGAAGAGCTGAATTACAAAGGCACATCCCGCTATTCCAAAAACCGGGCGGCGATTCTCATTTTATGCCCCGATTATGTTAATTATGATAATCCATTTTATTACCAGATCTTTTGGGCTTTGGAGCGGCGGGCCCGATTTTATGATTTTGACTGCATCATTCTATCGGTCAGCAAAGAACAGGAACGAAAAAACCTTTTGCCCCAGGGTTTTAAAATGTACAATGTCGCGGGGTTTATCATCGTCGGTGTGTTTACCACCAGTTATTTGCGGGAATTGCGTGAATCGGGGTTTCCAGGGGTGATTACCGATACCTATTCGGAAGAGGTGCCGCTGCCCTCGGTGGTAACCATGAATTTTCAAGCCTCCTTTCAGCTTACCGAGTACATTATTCAAAAAGGCCATCGTGATATTGGCTTTATTGGTTCAATTTCCATGAGCAGCAGTTTTTTTGAGCGTTGGTGCGGCTTTGTTTCTGCCATGAAATACTATGATTTGCCGGTGCATGATCATTTTTCCTTTGTCAGATTTAATTCAGCCCAGGAAATTGATGTAAAAAAGGAAATCGCCGATCCTATTCTGGCTTTGAAAACCAAGCCGACAGCCTGGTTATGCTCCAATGACTGGCTCGCCCTTTTTGTGATGAAAACATTGAAATCCGCAGGAATCCGGGTCCCGCAGGATGTTTCCTTGGCAGGCTTTGACGGCATTGAAAAATCGTCGCTTTCATCACCGCCATTAACAACTTATCGTGTGAAGCGTGAGGCCATTGGTGAGCGGGCTATTGATCTTCTTGTGTCGCTGATGAAAAAGGATAGTTTTACCTCGGAAAATTACCAGATTGCCATTCCCGGCGAGCTGGTGATCCGGCAATCCATCTTGTCGCGTTAGCTTGACAAATCTATTTTATCATTACAAAATCTTAATTATCACTTTACAAAATCATAATTATTACTTGATAACTTTTCGTTCTGCTTGACAATTATAGGCTCCCTGTTATAATGAGGCTAAGAAATAGAAGAATCAGGGGTAAAAAATGTCGTTAGCAGAATTAATAAGAGGATTAACCAATAGAGAGAATCCGACTAAGAAGAAGTATGATTTTTTTATACATTCTTCAGACTGGGCCTTTAAAAATAGCATTATGCACCTTGTGAAGGAAAATTATTCTGTGATGAATGAAATTCATGACTTTGATTTATTTTCCACCGATAATATAGAAACAGATTTGGATAATGCTATTGGTATTATTGAATTAAACGCTTTAGATATGGACAAGATTTCTTTTCTTCTGGATTTCCTAAAAAAGAACCCCAGAACCTATTTTGTGCTGGTTGTAAATGTCATGTTTATAAACGACTTGAAAATACTCATACAAAACGGAATTCAGGGAATATTGTTGCGAAAGGAAATATCCCAATGCCTATTACAGGCCATCGATTCTGTGCTCCATGATGATACCTATATCAGCCCGGAATTAAAAGAGCACTTATTGAACAAATATTTTGGGACCTTTATCGCTGGTCAGGACCAGGTCAATAAACTTACCGAAAGGGAGTATGAGGTTTTCTTTTATCTCGGGATGGGCGATTCTCCCAAAAATATTGCCCAACGCTTAAGCATTAGTGTCAGAACGGTTGGCTCCTATCGCGAACGAATCAAAAGCAAACTGGAAATTTCAAATGCCTCTGAACTTCGGCAATACGCGGTGCAATGGTTTCATAAAAACTACCCTGCGGCAGCCTTGGCAAAGGCCTGAGAAAACAAAACCGGGCCTAGGAATTAGGCCTTCTGTTGTATCTTGTGTTGTATCAAAGGGCTCGCCTGGGGTGTAAATTCTGTTAAAAACCATTCCCCCCATTTTTTATCAGCTAAAATATTTTTTATAGCGGATAATCGTTGTCATCGCAGCAATTCTCAATTTGAGTAGAAATTGTACGAATTGCACTTTATTTTCAAAGAATCAGCCGCAATTCTAAA
>JAFGWI010000030.1 GCA_016937215.1 Spirochaetales bacterium
CGGATAATTTCCGGCAGAAAACCTTCGGAGCGACAGCGAAGTGCCGGATAGCCCGACCTGCCGGAGGCGGGTAACGTCCAGAAAGTAATTAAGCTAAACAAATACAACTATTCAATTTCAGGCAGAGAAAATTGAACCTTACCAGATTATTCTAAACCTGAACCTTTAAAAGTTCAATCAGGGAATTCCCTAATTAGGGAAAGCCATTTATCTCTTGTTTTTATCTGTGGATTCCACTAGTGACACACTAGAAAACCACAGTAAACAAGCCTGTTCCATGGGAAATATAATGGCCATAACCGGATTTATCACCAATCCAAATCCGATTTTTGCGGCCGCCTACTAGAGGAAAAAAAAGGAAAGCAGGATCAACCATTGCCGGCCGATGTTTCCCATATTGACTTTTCCGGTTTCCATTTCAAACGATCAGACTTTCTGAGTTTTTTAATTTTCTGAGGCATTTTTTTCCTCAATTGACCAATGGCCTTTTTCCCCGTACAATGAAGGGGAATAATCGAAGAAATATCATAAACAGAATCAAGCTTATCAGCTATTGGCGCAATTTCATCCTTTGATTTGTCCATCAGGTGTAAGCCGCCGATCAAAAGCTCAATCTTTCCCGGGTGCTGATTTCTCACAATATCCAATATGCTAATAATTCCAGGATGAGAACAGCCAGTAACCACAGTTATTTTTCCCTTGTTGTTTATAACAAGAGACTGCTCAAAAATCGCCTTGCTCTTGTAGCTTGCAGGAATCTCTCCTGTGGTGAAAACATTGGTTTTAATTTCCATGGGCTTTTCAACTTCAATCAGACGGCATTGATATCCCGAAATTTTCTTCTTGAACGCTTCATCAGAATTCCTGCAAACATAAACACTCAGGTGATGATTATTTTCAAGAACATACCAAAGCCCATCTTTATGGTCCCAATGATCATGAGAGATAATAACATGTTGAATCTTTTGAATATCAACGTTACTTTTTATCAAGTCATGTTTAAAAAGATCGGGATCACAAAAAGTATCAAAAAGAATATCATCATCAATCAGAAAAGAGAGCCCCCACCTCCCCCTCAAGTAATCCAATTTGGTCGACCCCTCAGAAACAATTTTAATTTTCATGTTTTTTACCATTTCCTTTCATCCTTCCGGCACACTAACAAGCCTCTGGTTTGTAATTTTTGAAAAAAATAACAAACCATGCCTTCCATAGGGCATTTATAGCCAAATCGCGATTTAGCTAAGCAAGAATTAAAAACCAATCTTTACCGCGTCTAAAACCTGAAAGGCATGGAGCCCCACATTTCCGGCTTACCACTGTAATACCCCAATAATCATCAGCGACGCTGACATGGTTGTTCCTTTTTGGTATCAAGATCAATACTATTTTCCAGGACATCTCTAAGCATAAAACCACAGCCAAATCGTTTTTGCCTCTGCTTTTTGTAATGCTTCATAACACTGAGTAATGAAAATGATAACCATTATCAATATACCGATCACAACCAAAGTTGTCAATAGAGCCCCCAAGCCGCAACAATTCTCGGTCAGAAAATCACTTCAAAAAAAAACTCACTTTCCGCAACAAAAATGTCATTTCTTAAATATTAGAGCTCATTGCAAAAATCCTTACATTAGCAATGAGCGGGCAGCTTTATGATATTACATTGGAAAGCAGGGTTTGCATTTCGAATTGCAGGATAAATATTGACATCTTCAGCTTATTTGGTTAATCTAATATAGAAATGAAAATGGTTTCCATTTCTATATCACTAAATACAAAAACAGGGAGTTTCGCCATATGAAGAGAATATCATTATGGAGAAATAAATATAATCACACTCCCCCTTTGCTGGCGGGTCTGAAAACCCACCACAAGGCAATTGATGCAGATATTCTGTAAACCGAAAAGGAAATTCTATGAACAATAAAATACAGGAACAACAAGAACAGGAACTGCGCTTAAAAGAAAATTTAAGCCGCATCAAAAACACATTTATCATTATAAGCGGAAAAGGCGGCGTTGGTAAAACAACGGTTTCCGTTAACCTTGCCTATGCTCTTGCCAAAAAAAATCTGAAGGTTGGAATCATGGATGTTGATATTCATGGCCCTAATATCGCGAAAATGCTGGGCATCGAAGGAAACCAACTAACTGGAGGCCAGTGGGGCATTGAACCCTTTGCAGCCCTGCCCAATCTTAAGGCGGTCAGCATGGCCCTTTTAAACCAGGAACAGGACAACCCCATTATTTGGCGCGGTCCTCTTAAAATGGCTACCATCAAACAATTTATCAGCGATGTAAACTGGGGCGAGCTTGATTACCTGATTGTGGATTCCCCTCCCGGAACCGGAGATGAACCCTTAAGTATTTGTCAATTAATTCCCGACATCAAAGGCGCGATTATCGTGACCACACCCCAGGATGTGGCCATTCTTGATTCAAGAAAAACAGTATTTTTCGCTCGACAACTAAACATCCCCGTGGCAGGAATCATTGAAAACATGAGCGGTTTTATTTGCCCCCATTGCAATAGCAAAACAGATCTCTTTGGAAGCGGCGGCGGAGAAAAAGCGGCAAGCAATCTGAGTGTTCCATTTTTGGGGCGAATTCCCATAGAACCTGAAATGGTAATCCATGGAGACGCGGGAAAGCCCTACGCGCATTATCAAAGGGAAACTGAAACAGGCAAAATTTTTAACACCATTATAGATAAAATTATTGCTTTTAAAAACGATTAACAAAGTAATGGCAAAACAAAATACATGCCTAAGCAATAAGGTCATGGGCGTTAACTGCCGCCCAGGGGCAAGGCAGGCCGGGCTATTAAGCAGCTTCGCCATAAGGATAGGACCAAAAGCCACGCTTAAAACACGGGGTTATTGGTGGCCTTGTTTTTTTGAAAAAAAACAAGGCCCTGCTCCTATCCCTAACACATTCACCAACCATAGCTGTTCATTTCAAATTATAAAAAAGTTTCAAACAACAATAAACACCAATCAACCTAGCATAAAAACAGGATTCAATTATTTACAAACATATAAAGCTTTTTTTAAACCCTTCAATTTTCCATTAACCAGAAAAACAAACAACCTGCTTTCCAACCTATATTCCGGATTCAAATTGGAAGTTTTGAAAACAACCCATAAACCAAAGTCCATAGGAGGAAATTATGAGGAAACCAATCATTGTCATCGGAGGTTCAGCCGCCGGCCCTAAAGCAGCTGCCAAAGCAAGAAGAATAGACCCTGAAGCGGAAATCATTATTTTACAAAAAGGACCCGATTTATCCATGGCTTCCTGCGGCTACCCCTATTATGTGGGAGGCAGCTTTGATAACAGAAACATGCTTTTAAGCACACCCACTGGCGTGGTCCGCGACCCGGTTTTTTATTTGAACGCCAAAGGTATTGACGCCAGGGTGAATACAGAAGTTACAAAAATCGATCGAAAATCCAAGAAAGTCATTTTCAATAACACTCTGACAAATGAAACAGCTTCAATTGAATATGATAAATTAATCATCGCCACAGGCTCAACACCCAAACTCCCGCCTCTTCCTGGCATTGATCTGGAAGGGATCACGACCCTCCAGTCCATGAAAGATGCCGACTTTCTGAGAAAAATCCGGGACGAAAGGAAAATCAAAAAAGCAGTTGTAATAGGCGGCGGCTTGATAGGCCTTGAAACCTGTGAAGCCCTTCATCTGGCGGGAATTGAAATCACCATTGTGGAACTATTACCCCAGTTACTGACCTTCCTTGACCAGGAAATGGCCAAACTAGTGGAAAACCATATTAAATCCAAAAAAGCCAATGTTATAATCAACAATGGCCTAAGGGAATTCATCGGGGAAAATGGTAAAATCAAAGCTGTCAAACTGGCTAATGGCATTGAGCTGGAAACCGATCTGGCAGTCATTGCCATCGGGGTTCAACCCAACACCAAATTGGCCAAAGAAGCAGGCCTTGAAATCGGTGAAAGAGGCGGCATTGTTGTGAATGATTACATGCAGACAAAGGATCCTGATATTTACGCAGCGGGAGACTGCGTTGAAATAACAAACCGAATCACAAAACAAAAAGTCATCGCGCCTTACGGGGATCTGGCCAACCTGGAAGGAAGAGTCGCCGGAGAGAACGCGGCTGGCGGAAATTCAGTCACCTTTAGCGGCACTGTACAAACCGGCATATGCAAGATCTTTGATTTCAGCGCCGGCTCATCGGGGATCACCGAAAAAGCGGCTAAGGATCTGAAAATAAATTACATTTCCGTTATTAATGCCAGCCCTGACAAACCGGGTTTCATGGGCGGAAAACTGGTGGTAACTAAATTATTGGCCAGAAAAGAGGACGGAAAAATCATCGGGGCCCAATGCGTCGGCACCGGAGATGTGTCCCGCCAAATCACAACCTGGGCCATGGCCATTCAAGGCGGACTGACCATCGAGGACTGTATCAATCTTGACCTTCCCTACGCGCCGCCTTTTTCATTGGCCATCGACCATTCCATTACCACAGCCCATTTGTTGCAAAACAAAGTAAAAGGCCGGCTAAAAGGTATTTCAGCTGAAGAGCTTTACACCAAGGTCGGAAATAAAGAGAAAATTTTCATCCTCGACGCTCGTGATTCAGATGAGTATGAACAGATGCGACTGGGAATAGGCGAAACACTGATTCCCCTGGGTGTCCTCAGAAACCGGATAAACGAACTGCCCGAAAACAAGGCGATGGAAATCATTTGCTTTTGTAAAATATCCTTACGTGGCTACGAAGCCGCGCTTGTGATCGAATCATTCGGTTACAGCAATGTCAAAGTACTGGAAGGCGGCATTATGGCCTGGCCCTATGAAAGGGAAAAATGATTGATAGCCACTTTAACCCGGATGCAGATAGGCCCGGCAAAATCGGAGGACTTGTCAAAAACTGGCAATTCCCGGTAACATTTATTTTGTGTTAATAGCTATTTCCGCGCCAATCCAATTTAATTGCTTGCGCTACCGGGAATTGACATTGCCTGCACCTCAGGCACCTGCCATTTCCGGTAACCTTTTTTTATGAAAAGCTTAAAAAATGCAAATAAATCCTATAAAAAATGGGGGTAAAAAGTTTGTACTTGTTTAGCTAAATCGCAATTCGGCTACTAACGCGTTAGGGATAGAAGGCATGGCTTGCAATTTTTTCAAAAATTGCAAG
>JAFGWI010000322.1 GCA_016937215.1 Spirochaetales bacterium
CGCCCCCAGAGGGAGGGGGTACCCCCTCCCTCTGGGGGCGAGCTGTTACCCTAAAAGTGTTGCTTCTCACACTTGAATTCGGGTTTTTGTGAAAAAAAATATTCTTCAATTTGATCAGGAACAAAAGAAAAGGATAATTCACCTTCTTCAGGAATATTTTTACACTGAATGGGACCTGGATATAGGTGATTTGAAAGCAGAACTGCTTATAGATTTTTTTACGGAAAAACTGGGTCGGGAATTCTATAATCTCGGTGTGGCCAATTGCCGCGGTTTTTTCCAGAAAAAGATGGAGGATCTGGAAGTGGATATGGATGCTTTAATGCTCTAGGCCTTTGGGCACAGAGCCCGGAAGCACTGCGCCTTGTTTCTATCATCAGAATGGGCTAGTAAAAAGTTCCGGTTAACAAGAATCACTAAAGGCTGTGGTTTGCCTTGAGCCTAGTCGGCTTTCCATGAAAAGGGAGCTGCCGGCAAACCGGCGCTATTGCATAAATTGGCCTGGGCCGGGTTATTGGCCCAGCAGTAGCGTATGAATCTAATATCAGCGATCTTGTTGTGCCAAAGAACGACCCGGTTGTTTTCGATTTTGGCTTCTGCCCATTCAAAGCAAGCCTCCTTACCGGCTATGGCAAAGTGGCGAGGCGCCTTGTTGTCCCGGGTTTGGAGGGCTTCCTTTTCAGGACTAAAGGTGATAATCACCTGATTCCCCCTTTTTTCCAGGCCCTTGAACCGGTGGCTTATGAGGCTGGTGTCACACTCCCGGTAAATCAGATGTTCGGCAGCCATGGCCAGGCGTTTCCCCACATCCTTTTTATTCATAGGGTGAATATCATTCCATTCACCCAGGTCCAGGGTTACGGCCATGGCCGTGTTGGGCAGGGCCAGAGCCCTGTCCTGGGCTTCCCGGACGGGCGCCCAGTCGCTTTCTCCGGGGTGCTCCATAGCCGCATGATAATTGGGTAATTGGACAAAAAGAAAGGGGAAATCCCCCTGCTTCCATTCTTGTCGCCAATCAGTGATGAGGCCTTGAAAAAGTTCGGCGTAGTTTTCAATTTTATCAGCATTGCTTTCACCCTGATAAAAAATAACACCCTTGATGGCTTTGGAATGAAGCGGTGCAATCATGGCATTGTAAATTCCCGTGGGCAGGCTTTGCAATCGTGTGCCTTCTGGTTGGAATTGGAGTGCCGCGCCAAGCTTGATCTTCCACGCTCCGGTCAGGTCGATCCTGGTGCCTCCTATTTCAAGGTGATAGGGTTTGTCCACGGAAAAACCCCCTGCATCACCCCCGTAACTGAAGACCCTGAGGGTGAGCTGATTCAAGCCGGGTTTTAACAAACCAGGCTGAACATCATAAATACGAGGGGGATATTGATATCCCGTTGTTCCCACCATTTGGCCGTTAAGATAGGTTTCGTCGCTGTCAATAATGCGGCCAAGGTTCAGAAGTCCTTTTTGCCCGGCCAGGGCTGGATCAACCCAAAAAAAACGTCGCAGCCAGAATACGCCGTTAATCTTGTCAAAGCCCTGTTTTTCCCAATATCCGGGGATCTGTATTTCCTGCCAATGCGAGTCATCAAGCTGCGGGTGGTGCCAGTGGGGAGCTTCGGCCTGGCAGCCCTGGTCATTTTTTTCAATGACCCGGCTTCGTTGTGCGTATATGGCGTTCAACCTGGCTTCTTCTTGCCGGAGTTTGTCCTTTTCCCTGAATTGATCAGCCAACTCCAGGAATCCGGGATAATTTTTGAGTGCCTTTCGCCCCATGAGCGCCTCAATGGGTACTCCGCCTACAGCAGCGGTAATGAGACCAATGGGTGTTTTGTGTTTTTTCCATAATTCAAGGGCAAAAAAATAGGCCGCAGCGGAAAAATCGAGAATGGTGTCAGGATGGGCCGCGAACCAGTTTCCGCCGGTAAAATCATCATTAGCGTCGTCAAACGCATAATGTTCGGGCACTCTGAAATGCCTGATCCAGGGATTTTCGCATTCCGCGATTTCTTTTTGATAGATGTATTTGGGCCTGTCCATGGGCATGAACATATTGGATTGGCCCGAGCATACCCACACATCCCCGATAGCGATGTTCTCGATTTTTTGAGTCGCCATTTCAGTTGAGATTGTCATGGAAAGGGATTCGGTATTTGTTCCAATATCCAGGGCAACCTTCCATAATCCGGAATCGTCACATTGTGTTGAACAAATTTTCCCGAGGAAATTGATTTCCACATCTTCTCCGGCCTTGGCCCAACCCCAAAGGTGGTTCAAGCTTTTTTGCTGTAAAACCATGTTATGACTAATAAGTTTAGGTAATCTTAAATTTTCCTTTGTCAATGCTTCCATGGAGTCTCCCTTGTCCTTCAGCTGCCCTGTTAATTTATATCTGTTTTTCTATTATAATTATTTTTATAAATTACTCAAAGCCATTTCTTGCTTTTTTTCATGATAAGGGCGTTTCCCGCCGGTCCCTTTCTCTGTTACACGCCGAAAGGGACCGGCGGGCCGGGCTTTCCAGGGCTATGCTTCGCTCCGACCAGCCAGGCCGCGGAAAAATCGCGGCCTGGCTGGTGCCCGCGCCATTTTTGAAAAAATGGCGCGGCCCCTTCCAATCCCTAACGCGGTGTCACATGATGCCGGAATTCTCAAGCCAGTTGAAATTGGGATAAATGATTTACCTGTTTTTATGAAGCATCCTGCTGCTGAATCATTTTGATTTAAAGCAAAAAAGCAGTTGTGATGTAAAGCCATTAGCAATGGTGTGTTATTCTCTGCCAGTGGGGTAAAGCAGCTTGCCTTTTTTTTGGGGCCATGGGAGGGTTGTTATGTTTATTCTTTTTTAAGAGCACTTTAAAAATTTTTTAAAAATAAATTTTTGAAATGCTATAGCCCACTTTCCGCACTAAAATAGTAATTTCTTATATTATAGAGAAATAGAAAAGGCGATTTTGCAAATCGCAAATTCTTAACTCTAAA
>JAFGWI010000323.1 GCA_016937215.1 Spirochaetales bacterium
AGGGCGACCTTGCCAGGTATCTCGATGATCCGAAATTTCCAGGTATAGGCTGGCGTTCGTTGGAGCCATATCGGGGTAATTGGGGGGTGTTTGTTTAAACTTCCACAAATAATGCATTTTATTGGATAAGCTATTGAAACACGACGTTATACACAATAGGAGACTATAATTCATGGAATTTACTAAATTTGAAAAAATATCACTCAAAAATCATCCAGAATTGAATGAGCGATGGGTGCAAGATCGTATTGCAGATGATCCTGGTATTCTGGGACATGGGGATGTAATTCTTAAAGATAAGGAGCGTATCCAGCCACGCGCTGGGCGTCTTGATTTATTATTGCAAGAAGCTGAGTCTAGTCGTCGCTATGAGGTTGAAGTTCAACTAGGCGCAACAGATGAAAACCATATCATTAGAACGATTGAGTATTGGGATATTGAAAGAAAACGATATCCCCAATACGAACATACGGCTGTAATTGTGGCTGAAGATATAACGAGCAGATTTCTAAATGTTGTTAGTCTTTTCAATGGCATGATCCCCTTAATAGCAATTCAAATGAGTGCCCTCAGGAATGGAAATCTAATCGGTTTGGTATTCACGACTGTGATCAATCAGTTAACCCTTGGTCTTGTAGATGAGGATGAAGAAACACAAGAAGTAACTGATAGAGCATACTGGGAAATCAGAGGCAGCAAAAAAACTGTAGCAATGGCGGATGAGCTTCTTCAATTGGCGAAAAAATGTGATCCTTCTTTAGAATTGAAGTACAACAAGTTCTACATTGGCCTTGCTAAAAATGGCCAGCCCAGCAATTTTATAATCGTTCGCCCCAAGAAAGATTTTATTCGTTTTGAGCCGAGACTAAAAAGTTTAACCAGTACAACGGAAAGGTTAGAGAATGCAGGTTTAGATGTCATGGATTATGACGTCAGATGGGGACGTTACAGAATACGCCTTAAGACTGGTGAAATAGAAAAGTACAATGAAATTCTGACAGAGATAATTAATGAAGCATATGGCGCAACTAGTGGAGAGTAAGCGTAAAACCATTCAATACATTTGGATGGTAATTTTGATAAGTTACTTTGCCTCATGTTAAGCAAACCGTTATTCACAAAGGATATTTTATAAGTATAGATTTAATTCATTTATTAAAGTCAGCAAGAACCCTTCAAATCCAAGCTTAAATTTATTTATTTACACAAAACAATATATGCCCCCTGCAGACGAAGGCGTATATATCATAACCTGGGATAATGTTAAACAAATACAACCGATGTAATAAACCTGATCTGCAAAAAATCCTTATAATCGGACAGAGCACCAATTTAATGAATAGATTCAAAACTTTCATAGGTACAATCAATAATGGAAAAGCGAAACATTCCGAAGGCAGATTACTTTAATTAAGGGCTATTTTTATAGCCCACGGGCAGCCTGAATTGTCTTACCAGAGCTGATGATGACTATACAAAGTTGATTTGGAGAAGAGGAGGGCATTTATTTGCGTGCCTTAAAATTACACATAAGCTTCCGCGAGTACCCGAAAATGACAACCAGAGAGAGCCAATTAGGACGGAGCAAAGTGCAGCCGGGTCCTCGCTGTTGTTTACCGTTGATGAGCCGGCTCTTTTAAAAGGCAGCTATTAACTAGCTGCCTTTTTCCAAGGTTATTGCTCAATTAAAGTGATTGTAATATCATCATAACGGCAATCATTGGGTGTATAATTCTGGGAAGTAAAATTACCTCCATTATCAGCACCGTCCACATCTGATATAGCAATCTTTAACTGTGAATAAAATTCGTCAGGCAAAATATACTTATCCTCATGGCCTATTTCAGTCAACAAGGTACATTTCCCATCTGTTCCTGTTAGTTTAGTGTCCAGTTTAATGTCATTTATTGATAACACACATTGGATTCCTGATATTGGCACTTGAGATTCATTTTGAACATTTAAATAAATTTCGATTCGCGTTGGCATATAATCTCCACCGCATGATATAAAAAGCATGGTAACAATTGTCAACAATAATATTGGTAAATATTTCATTTTTCTAAGCTCCCCATTTACTTATTCTTTGCAGTGACGCTTTCAAATTGCGCGAAGCTTCCCGCGACTTCCCACCAATTGCATCCTCCAGACATAGGTATACCATCACTGCCATTATCATGCATATAATAGTAATAGCTATCAGATATTTGCAAAACAGTCCACCATAAAAATGGTTCAGTCCATTCCTTATGAACCTGTTGAATTCCAATTATTACCCTGTAATGCCAACTCCATGACCAGACACCATTAACACTAGCCCAAGTACGTAAGGACATTCTGAGGAGGAACGATGGGGGCCTGGTCGTAAACGCTCCGCGTTTACTGCTCGGCCATGCGTCCTGGCCTGGTCGTAAACGCTCCGCATTTATTGCTCGGTGACGTAAATCCTCATTGGGATTCACTATTTGGCGTGAATCCTCATTGGGATTCACTATATCCATGCGTCCGGAAAGAATCTCGCTTGGTTTGGTACTTTTGTTTGTGAATACAATTGGTCTATGCCAAATGAGATTCTTCGCTTTGCTCAGAATGACGGCGGGTGGTAACTCAGAATGACGGCGGGTGCTACCTCAGAGTGACAAAACAACTATAAAAATTATAATACGATTGCTCTGATAAGTTTACTTGTAACATAATCATTAACTATTAGCATGGTGTAAGAGAAACCTGTTTGCTTTGTAAATAATAACAAACTGCTACTACAGCGTTAGGGATTGAAGCCATGGCCAGGCATTTTTTCAAAAATGCTTGGCCAAAGCGTTTTTTTCCTGATAATTTCAGGAAAAAAACCTTCGAAGGCGATAGCCGGAGTGGCGGAAAGCCCGGCCTGCCAAGCCCCTGGGCGGCAGGCAACGCCCAAAAGCCAAACATCTTCAACCTCATTCTCTGCTTTCCCCCAATGAATTTAGCTAGTTTCTAATATTATTTATAGTCAACCACCACCTGCACAGCAGGTGGCTTTTTCTTTTAGTTAAGAAATTACTTTTTTAGCGCGAAAAGTGGGGTATCTATAAGCATCTGAATGGAACAGCGCGGCAGGTTCACATAAATATGGAAATAATGGGGGCAAAAATTAAGTAGAACTAGCCTATATTTTACACCCCTGGAGGCTAGTAAAATACCAAAATCAACAAATGCTTTCGCGAGTTTTACATTTAATTCGTTTATTTTTCTGTTCAAATATGATAGATATATTAGGGTGAATAGATTCATGCCCTGATAAAGGAAATTGCCATGTCCAAAAGCATAAAAATTGATTCTTACCAGGCCGAAGCCATTGAATGCCTTGATAATTCCATCATCATGGCTGGGGCAGGTTCCGGGAAAACAATGGTTTTGTCACAGCGTTATCTCTATCTGGTGGTCGAAAAAAAGGTTTTGCCCGAGGAAATTCTTACACTCACCTTTACTCAGAAAGCGGCGTCTGAAATGTATCAGCGCATTTATCAAAGCCTGTCCCAATCCACAGCTCAAGAGGCCAAAAGGGCGGCGGCTTGTTTTGAAACTGCTTCCATTTCTACCATCGACTCCTTTTGCGGAGAAATTGCCCGTTCCGGTTCCCATGAATTCGGACTTCCTTCCCAGTTTCAGTACGCGAACATGAAGGATTTTGTGCGTAAGGAAAGCCTTGAAAAACTCATTGAGGCTTATGAAAATCCCGTGATTAATGCCTTGGTGCTTCAATTCGGTTTTGACCGCATTTGGGAAAATTTCTTAGAAAAACTGTGTTCTGATCATTTTTATTTAACCAGTCACCTGAATTTCAAGGCCACATTTTCAAGGCAACTTGAAGAACTTAAAATACATATCACAAAAATTTCAAAGGAATGGCACCAAGCCAGGGATTCCATTCTCGCCCTTGAAGGCGACCAAAAAAGCCTGGTCAATAATCAGGAACAACTGAAATCCTTGAAAATATCCCTACACATCGAAAACAATGCTTTTTCTGAAGCAAGCCACAGCTTGAAGGCCCTTAACTTAAAACAACCCGGTAATGTAAAAGCAGAAAATCTCCTTATCATGAAAGAAATCATTCCCCATCTCAGGGATTTAAGCTCTCAGTTAGCGCAATCCCTCGACTATTTGGCAAAAGAAAGTGATTTAATGGGCCTGGCCGAGTGGCTCCAGAATTTTTACGAGCAATATTTACACCAGAAAAGAAACCATCTTCAGACCGATTTCACTGATATCGCCTATTTAGCCAGAGATATTTTGTTACGCGACAAGGATATTAGAAATTATTATAAAAATAAATTCAAATACATCATGATCGATGAATTCCAGGATAACAACAGCCTGCAAAAGGACCTTCTCTATCTGATTGCCGAAAAAAAGCATACTTTTTCTAAGCAAATCCCCAAAGCAGAAGATCTGGAACCCAATAAACTCTATTTTGTCGGCGACGAAAAGCAATCGATTTATCGTTTCCGAAAAGCCGATGTCAGTGTTTTTAAAGGGCTGAAAGATGAATTAACACAAAGCGGAGGAAAAGCCCTTAATCTTCTTTACAATTACCGCTCGGAACCAGGGCTCATTCATTTTTTCAACCAGCTTTTCCCCTCGGTTCTGGGAAAAGGGGAAAAACCATTTGAAGCAGAGTACAAAAGCCTAAACCCCAGAAGCAATGATGGAATGCTGATGCCAGAGATACATTTTCTGTACAAAGCATACGACAATGAAGAAAGCCAGAGTGATTATAAAAACACAGAAATCGAAGCCTACAACCTGGCTCGCTATATTGCCGAAATTATTGCAGAGAAAAAACTGATGGTTCGCCAGGAAGGCGGGGTCAGACCCGCTGAGTTCAGCGACATAGCCCTGTTATTGCGCTCCACCTCCAACCAGAACATTTATGAAAGAATGTTCCGCCTTTTTCAAATTCCCTATTTTACTGACAATATCCGAAGTCTATTTCTGGAAGCCCCTCTCTACGATTTTTACAACATCATTAAACTGGCAGCAGACCCTGGCGACATGCTGGCCTATGCCTCTTATCTTCATTCGCCCTTTGTCAACCTGAAAGACGAAAGCCTCATCAAAATGATGCAACGGTCGGAACAACTTTTTTATGTGCCAGAAAACCTTTCACCCGGCGAAGTAAAAAAAATCCAGCTGGGTCGACAATTGCATGAATCAATCCGGTCCATGATTGACGTCTGTCCCCTGAGTGATTTAGTTAATCATCTCTGGTATAACGGTGGATACCGTTATTTTATACTATCGCAGCCCGAAAACCATCACTACCTTGAGTTTTTTGATTATATCCTGGCCATGGCCCGGAACGCAGACAAAGAAGAAAAGGCATTAGCCCAATTCTTGAAGCAGATTCAAAACAATCTTGGCCAATTCATGAAACAGGAGGACCTGAAGGTTCTTAAGGCTGAAAACCAGGGCCTGGCCATTTTATCTGTCCACCGCTCCAAGGGTCTGGAATTTCCGATTGTCATGGTTGCTGACATGGGAAACAAGGGTTCCAACACAAGTGAGGCCAATGCCCCTTTTTATTTTCATAAAGACTATGGTATTACCATTAACTGGGGTGAAGGCAATTATTTTTATCAGCAAGCCGAAGCCCTGCAAAAAGAAGAGGAAGAAGCTGAAATCAAGCGTCTCTTTTACGTTGCCTTGACCCGCGCGGAAAGCCACCTCATCTTATCGGGTATTCATCATCGCGGTAACCAGAACAGCCAGAATGTCTTTCTGAATCTTTTTCGCCAAGCCCTTGAAGTTCAAAAAGAAAATTTTAAGGAATCAAAGGACTTCATATTAATTGAAAAAGAAATTGGAGGCATTGAGGGGATTCCTTTTTCAGGGAACAGCGGCCAAAAAAAATCAGACACCATTGCCAGAATCGACCGTCTTTACAAAAAAGCGAGCATTATCCGGAAAAAATACCGGCCCTATGAAATATCCGTCACAGCTCTGACCGAGTTCTATGATCATTCGACCGCGTTAAACAAAGCTGAAGAACTGAATCCATACCCTGTGGACCAATTTCTGAGTGACAAAGCGGATCATGCTGCCTTCGGCACCCTGGTTCATTATTTTATTTCACGGCAGCTGCTTCATCCGAACTGGCCCCTGGAATGGCTTCCTGAAGTAAGGAGTTTATTCACCAAATCCCAGGAAACCCAGGTTTTTGCCCAGGCCAGGGAATTCAGCACCATGGCCATAGAATGCGGCTTAAAGCAACATATTGCTTCAGCTTGCAAGTGGAAAAGCGAATTCCCCTTTCTCTACCGCTTTGACCAGGAACCTCAAGTCCTTTTCAAGGGAATTATCGATTTTCTGGCTCTTTATAAAGACAAGGTCGTGATCATTGATTTTAAAAGCGATTGTTTTTACAAAAAAGAAGCCTATCTGCCCCAGTTGACCATTTATTCTCAGGCTGCTGGCGCGATTTTCTCAAAACCTGTCGAGGTTTATCTTCTGCCAATACGGGCTAAAAGGCTAGACCTGGTAACTCAAAGGCTGACTGATGGGGAAATTTCCGGGCTAATCGAAAGCTACTATGCAGCTGACGAAAAAAACAAAAAAGACCCGGTTTAAAGGCCTATACTGGCCTGGAAATTGTCTTTATAAACAAATTAAGCAAACAGTAATGACAGGTTCAAAAAACATCTTCATAGATCACAATCATATCACGCCCATGCTCCTTGGCATAATACAAAGCCTTGTCCGCCCGCTGAATAATCGCGTCAGCGTCAGCATCATTGGGATGATACTGACTAATACCTATGGAAAGGCTAATTTGAAAGCTTTCTTTGCTGTCGGTTTTAAATTTTCGCTTTTTTAAGGCGTTTTGAAGCCGCACTGCCGGCTCCAGAGCTGCCGGTGAATTGGTGCTGGGCAGAATCACCAGAAATTCCTCACCGCCAAAACGGGCGCAGTAATCGTGATCCCGGAAAATACCTTTGTCAAGAATCAAGGCGCCCAGTTCAGACAACACCCTGTCGCCCGTTAAATGGCCATAGCGGTCATTGATTTGCTTGAAATGATCTATATCGATCATCATCACAGAATAAACCTGCAACATGATCTTGATTTGTTCCTTGGCCTGCTTTTCCCGGTGGCTGTGCTTGCCCTTACCGGTCATGGTATCAATTCTCTGAATATTACGTAAGGTTTTATCCCGTTCCTTTTCCAGAATGTCAAAAAGGGCTTTACGGTTGTAAAGCTGAGTCAGACTATCGATACGATTTCTCTGCTCAAGCTCGCGGTTGAGGTCCTTTATTTCCTGATTTTTCTTTTTCAGCTGCTCGGATTGCACAGACTCGGAAAAAGAATGATAAATATAATCGGTAAGGCGAAAACTCAACAAAGTCTTGTGAAACACCTGAAACAAATAACATTGAAAAACCTGGGTCCATAGCTTAATCGTCATTTTTTTGCTTAAAACAAACCCGGCTTTATCGCCGGATATAAAGGAAGAGCTGTCAAGAAACTTGAAATCTCTAAAAAATCGCAGAAGGTGGGAACAAGGCGTAATTTCAAATTCACCCAGATAACGGCAAAGGGCGGCCTCCTCCTGATCAATAAGCTCAGAATTCCCGGCCACACAGAGATCTGTCCCCTTCATTTGAGAGAGCAGGCCCGCGTAATGGCCTTTAAAAAAGTTTTCCAATTCTATAATCTCGACCTTGATGGAAGTATTTCGTTTAAGCGACTGAAAATAGCTTAAAAAGTCCTCCTGCTGGTTAATGATTATAAAAAGATATTTTATATTAGTCATGAAGCTTTGTATTAGCTTTCTGTCCAGATCATAAAATGACTCATATCTTAAGCCCTTCCCCTAAGAAATCAAGAAATAACACCTTCATAATAGATAGTGTAGTGTTTTTCATCGGTAAATTCCAATTATTTATACTTTTCAAAAGTCCCTATTTAAAATACAATGAACAGGAAACAAAACAATACAGAGAAATTCCCGGACAAGAGGTTATATTTTCAAAGTTCAGGATATTTAAAAGACATATTGACGATTTTCATCAATCTTTCTATAAATTGAAAAAATGGATCAGACATTTTTTCAAGGATGAGCAAGAATTGAAAATCGCTGATAACAGAGATAAATGATAAGCATTATTATCCATATAGATTCTGCCGATATTTGATAATATCAACTTAACAGGCAGGTCCTTTATGTTAATAAGCCAATCAGAAAGAGAAAAAATGAGCAACATTCACCGGAATGATAGTCCTAAAGACTCCTCGATACTATTACCATTGATCAAGGAACTAAATGAAATGTTCTCGCAGTTTTTTGATCAAACCTGGTTTTATATCCTGATCGACAATACCGATATCGAACAGCGCACATTAAGCGATATTCTCAGCCTCCTTAGTCAGGAATACAAATTAGTGGAAAACAATGAAAAGCTCACCGACCTGACCCTTCTATTGAGTAAACTTTACAGTGAAGTGAGTCAACAGGTTCTTCCTGTTATCCGCGAACGCCTCCGGATTTCCGGTTTTCAAAAAGAAAACATTGAATTCGGTGATAACGAATACATACGCCGTGTTTTGATTGCCAAGGTTTTTCCCGACAATTTAAAACGGCTCGAAGAGATTATCAAGCGGCTCCGAAACTTCATGGGCCTCGCGGAATTGCCCAATAACGATGATGAAACAATGCCGCCCCATCACAACCATTGACCCCTGAGCTATCAGGTTTTTAAACCAGCTATCAATAATCCCCTCACAGAAGATAAAAATGGTAAATTCCGGGTTAACAAATTACCTGTAATAGGGTAAAATGGCTCGATTTTATGAAGATTCAAGGCATAGACCAAAGCTGGGATAAACAGATTTCATAAAAATCGATTACAAGTTAACTTATTACAGAATAACAAGTTAATATATCAATTCGCAAAACGCGGCTCTGGAAGCTGCCGCGGGAAAAACATATATTATAGAGGCTCTTGCAAAACCGGGGTTTCGCAAAAATCATAAAAATTGCGGATAAATTATCTTATTAAGGGGTAATCAGTTATTATTTTACTGCTGCCTGCTAATTGCTAATGTCAGAACTTTTGCAATTAGCTCTATAAAGAATATTAAAACAAAAAGGAGTGAGTTATGGCCAGCCTGAACGAAGATATGAAGAAAAAAATGCGGGAAAAAGGCATAGATGTGGATTTGAGCCAGAAGATTCTGGATAATTATAATGCCGGTAAGTATGATCACTTTGTACCGATCAAGGTGAGCGGCATTCCAGCCATCGACGGTAAAAAGGTGATAGACGTGACCGGTGATGTCAAGGCGGACTTTGACGCATCCGAGATAAACACCCGGCTCCACGATCTGGGGCTGAAACTGGAAATTGAGTCCTTTGGCCGCCTCGAAAACGGCCGCCTTTATTTTGACAGCAAAGCCCTTGAAAAACTCGGAGAGGAACTCTACCCCCTGGTGTCCTACGGCGTTTTAAACGGCGGTTCAGCTTCAAGCTATGTGGATCTGAAAAAAAACAAGGGTTTTAACGAAACCCTCTTCGGAATCTGCGAAGAGTATTTTGATTCTGTCGCCCAGGTATCCAAAGGAAAAGCCAAGGGAATTACCCCTGCCTTTGTGAATCAGGATGGAAGCCACGGCCCCACCTTTCTTGAGTTGAAAATGCGCGCCCTATTGATCCAGGCCCTGAGCTACCAGAAAAAACACCCTGGCGCGACCAAAGCCATGGGCCCCATGTTTCAGATGACCAGCGTGTACAACGATGACCAGGTGGCCGAAGCCTACAGCGAATACGCCCAATCAGAAGGCCTCAAGGACCTTATGGCAGAAACCGGCATCACCATCAGCGACGTGGTCACCGGCATCCAGCCCATGCTATCTGCCTTCACCCATTCGGCAGAAGGTAAACCAAAGGGATTTTTCACCAAAGCAGAAGGCCGCGAAGGGAATCCCTTGCCCATGCCAGGGGGTCACGGCCAGAATTTTATTGTGCTCAAAGAGGTGTACCAAAAGCTCTACAACCAGGGCATCCGTTATGTATACCTTGGAAACGTGGACAACCTGGGGTTTACGGTGAACCCCCTCTGCCTCGCGCTGCTGGCCCTATCGGGCAAGGAAGCCGGCTTTGACTTTTCCTTCCGCACCCAGGTGGATGTAAAAGGCGGCGTACTCGTAACTGACCAGGAGGGCAAGCTCAACTGCGCGGACATTGGCCCGGCCATCAGCAAAGAAGAGCTGTTCCGCGTTGAAAAAGAGGGAAAAGCCATCCTTTTCAATTGTGCCACCGGGCTTTTTAATCTGGAATATCTAGTAAAAAACATCGACGCCATTATCGAAGGCCTGCCCATGCGTTTCACCGACCAGGACAAGGACGCGGGCAAATATTCCCAGGCCGAACAAGTCACCTGGGAGGTCATAGGAATACTCGACGACTTCATGATCTTTGGCGTGGACAAATACACCCGCTTTCTGGCATCCAAGCTCCTTCTCGAAGGCCTCATGACCAGCGGCATCGGCCTGGACAATCCCGCTTTCCCAACTGATCCCGACCCGGCCAAGGACCTCAAGGGCATTGCCAAAAAACTCTCCAAGGGCCTGGCCGACAAACTTCAGACCATATACGGCATGAAACACAAAAACCGCCAGTGGGTTTACAAGTCGGTTGATGAATTAAAGGCAGAGTTGTAAGATTTTTTGGGCGTTGCCCCGGAGCTTTTGACAGGCCGCTGCTTCAGACAGAAAACGCGCCAAGCTCTGACCCCGACAGCCGGGGCCGGGCTATTCCGCAGCTCCGGCTATCGCCTTCGAAGGTTTTTGCGCGGAAAAAATCCGCGCAAAAACGCTTGGCCGCGCCAATTTTGAAAAATTGGCTTGCCCTGCTCCCATCCCTAACGCGGTTGCGGCTAAAAATCAGAAAAGCTAAACCAGTCATATAATGTTATTCACAATAGCAAGAACCCTCGGCAGGGCAATGGCGTTATGATTTTTTAAGGTAATTTACAACTGCTTTGTCATTCCAAGCCAACACCCGTCGTCATTCTGAGCGAAGCGAAGAATCTCATTTGGCATAGGATAATCCTATTCACAACTAAAACCCCAAACCAGGCAAAATTCTTCCAGGATGCAGGAACATAGTGAAGGCCAAAGAACATTCAGTTGCTTCTGGAAACGAAGTCAGTTTGAAACTATTCAGCCGGTATAGATAAATGCAATCCGATGTCATTCTGAGGAAGAACGACGAAGAATCTATCTTGTCTCAGCTAGTCGAGCATTTATTATGCACTCAAAAACTTTATTTACAAAGCCCTTTGCCTTATCCCAACAGAGATCCTTCACTTCGCTTCGCTTTGTTCAGGATGACAGCGATGAAACCGCTGAATAGTTACGTCAGTTTTTTTATGCAAGAGTTTTTAAAAGAGGATTCATTCAAATTAAAGGATAGACGCCTGGACCAACAAATCAACCACCAACTGCACGGCAGCTAGCTTTTACTTTTGTCAGATGCAAAATGCCTATATCAGGAAACCTTGGTCTTCCACAAGGCCTTGGTAATGCGATCCACATGATTTGTCTTATGATAGGAATAAAGAACCTGATAGCCCTCTTCCTTTTTCTCACGCAAGAGGTTCTCTACAGACATTTCCATCTCCACTTTGGTCTCAAAATTCAGTACCTTTTCTTTACCCTGGCGCTTGGTCGTTCCCTGAATAATGGTCAGGTTATAAGGGTGAAAAAGCCCTCCCTGGTAGTCATGCATGTAGAAATGACGGACAGTTCGTCTGGTGTTTTTATAAAGTGCTATCATCATATAAAAACATTATCGAGAGTTTTGGCGCGGGGGTTTAGGAAAATTTGCGAAATAGAATATAAATTTAGTGATCTAAACTGATTATCCTTTTAAAATGGGCTGTTTTTGCTGCTTAAGAAAAAAAACAGCCCAATAGGTGAATATATCTAGCTTGAAGGCTTATTCCAGAACTCTTTCAGGAACAGGCAAAATAAAATCCGATAAAGCCGGGTCTACTTTGAAGTCAGGTCCGTTATTCACACCCGCGCCGCCAGTGTAGCTATTGGGAGAGCCATCAAGATCAGCGGTATTTCCCTGATAATCAGTCAAAAGCTGGTACACAGGATGGCCATGGGCATTATTGTCGACTCTCAGATTATTGCCATTTGAAATTCCATTTTGGGCTGAACCAAAATTATGCCCGCAAAGCACCATAAAAATCTGATCATTCTGTGAAATAAATTTGTCCCAAACCTGCTGGGCACTGTTATAGGAGGGCGCGCCTTTCAGGTAGCCGTCATCCAGATAAACGGCATTACCGTCCTGGTCATTTTTATTTGATAAATATTCATGAGTTGTGACTGCAACGAATTGAAATTAAGCGCGATTCGTAATATTTGTACTCAAATATAGAATTGCTGTTTATGGGCAATCAGGTAACGCCCAAAAATCATAGGAGCTAAACAGATAATAGTCATCCTATTAAGCTGATCCGGTCGAGTTCACTATAAATAGTTTACCAGCTTCAGGGTACAACCCCTCGCAACTTTTTGGACCATGCTAGCTGAATTTTTTTATATTCATAAAGTTGATGAAAATCATTTACCAGCTTGATTAAAATTTTTTATTAACCTGATAAAATGATTCAATCAAATTTTATAAACTTTTCAATATTATTGATTAATACGAAAATATCACTATACTTTGGGATAAGATATAACCCGGCAACACCCCCTAAACACGCAAGTGCCTAGGGTAAAAACCAAGGAGACACCCATGAGCCAAAGTGTTGAATATTCCCTGATCAAAACAAACCTGCCCAACAGCAAGGAGCCCTACGGAGCACTGATAAAAAAAGCAGAAGCAGTAGACAAGAATAAGCTGGTTGAAATCATGGCAGACAAGGGTTCCACCCTGACCCGGACTGATATAGAAGGCGTTCTGAACCTTTTTTACGAAACTGTTATTCAGCAATTAAGGCAAGGCCGGGTGGTTTCAACCCCCTTATTCCGGGCTGAACTATCCTTAAAGGGCAGTTTTAAAACACACAAAGAAAGGTTTAACCCCAACAAGCACAAGGCCCATGTGGTCATTCGTCCGGCCAAGGGGTTGAACCGCATTGCAACAGGCATGCTCCATTTTCGCAGAAGCAAGGATGAGCATTCGGTTTTTAATATCGCCAAACTTTTAGTCCTCAGCCCTGAAAAAGATGCGATTTACCCCGGGTCGGTGATTCAGTTGAAGGGTAAAAGTTTGAAGACTTATAATACCAAGGCAGAGTACGCTGTGGAGTTGTATCAGGATAATGTGCTTGTTGCTGAAGCGCCGATGATTACCCATTCGGCCGGGCAGGTGACTGCCACCATACCCTATGATCTGATGCCGGGGCTTTATTATATCGGCTTTTCCAAGAGTTTTGGGGGGAAGAGGTATACCACGGGGATGATGGGGTTGAGGGTGATGGAGAGGGGGCTGAAATAATAAAAACCTGGGCAGCCAGTATTCTCAATATATTACTGTATTTGTTGTTATTCCGGGTTTTTTGGAAAGATGCATCCTTGTTATAGTGAGGAGGAACGACAAAGTATCTTTTCTGTTTAGCACAGCGGCACTCTTACCATACACGCACATTTATTTCAATGGAATTGCCGTTTTTTACTTTTCTGATTCTTCATTCTGGTTTGACTGCATTTTTTTTCATCTGCCTTAAAAAGGCATAATCCTTTTCAATATAATCCCGGTCAATGGGGCTTGAGGCATTCTCAAGCGCGAGGTTCAGATCATGCTCAGCTTCCGCAAGATATTGCCTTGCCTTTTCCCAGGCTTTTGCCCGAATATTCTTTTTAAACCTTCGGTAATTTTTTCCGGTTTTAATGCATTGTTTGGCCAGATCGATTTTTGCCCTGGCCCTGTTTTCCAATAAAACAACATTCCCAATTAAGGACTGGTTCCCGCGAATGGATTCATCCACAAATTTAATCAATTCTTCTGTTTTTCTTAATTTATTAAGACTGATGACCATTCGCTCAATTTCTTTTTCCTCCAGTGACAATGTACGGGAATATTGAATCAGGTCATTAATGATTTTATCAATTTGATTATCACTTTCTAATAATGAAAAAGTTTCAGTTATATTAATAATGGTGTTTGAATTAAGCTTTGAAAAATCAATATTGTTCTTAACAATAAACGTTAAGACATTTTTGGGCTGGTTCAACAGATTTGAAACCTGACAATACAAATCAATGGCCCGAAAATTATAGGGATCTTTATCCAGTATACCCTTTAATCTCATTTCCGCTTTTTGATTTTTCCCAAAAATAATATCATTTTCTATCTCAGCAATTTCTCTAATTAAAAAATGACGTGGGTGGGCCGGCAGGATACAGGTTAAATTTTCCCTTTCCAATTCAAAAATCGGCGCGGGACAGCCTTCTTCTTTCATTGTTCTGAAAATCGTAGGTATTCCCTGACCTTCGGCCTGGGCCAGCTGAAGTTTGTTAAAAAAATAGGCTAATGACTGATTCCTCCAATAAGGAGTGGATCTGCCCTGTAAAAACTTGTCTTTATCAATAACACGGGGAATTGCCCCTGGAGAATAGATTTCGATTCTATCGATAAATACAGTGACCCGTGCTGGTTGGTTAATTTCATAATCGCGGTGCACAAGACTGTTGACTACAGCTTCCTGTAAGGCTCTGACCGGATATTTTAACTGGTTTGGAATATTATCCTCTTTATTGAAGGCTGTATAGGATTCGGCGTTCAATAATTCAATGCATTTTTTAGCCTGCTGTACAATACTGCCGGTTATTTCATGCTTTTCCGCAATTGGCTCACTTCTGTCTTTTCCTTTATATATTGAAAAAACAGTATAAGCCCCATCGATGAATTTCAAAGGGTCATTACAAAACATGAGAATTGTAAAATTCCGGGGTTTTAGTTTATTGGTAATGGCTTCTTTTGCTACCAATGAAGGAACAAAGCTTGATATCCTTTGCTTGGGATCAAGATAATCGTCGGAAGACTTGTTTGAGTCCCAGACTTTCATCTCCTGCAAATACTCTCGTAAAAGTATCAAATCAATATCACTCATATCCGAATGTGTGTTGATTCGTTTATCCCATGGCTCAATATCTTTCTTCTGAATTAATAATTCCCTTAACAATCCATTTTTGGCTTCCCTGGTTTCTCTGCCAATACGAATATAGTATTTTGAGCTATCTTTACCCGAGGCCCGATAGGAATGTGTTTGAGAAGTTGCCGGAATGATAAACACAAGAATTCTTTTTTCTTCATTCACGATGATTTCCTCTGTCAGGGAGACCACCGGAGGTACGACCTTTTCTCTCAAATCACTTAAAAATTTTCCTTCTATCTCCTTAAGTCTGGAAGATGTTAAGCCCTGGGCGATTAATTTCTGAAATCCATGCTCATCCTTGCCTTCTTTAGCTCCGCAGACAATATAACCGCCGCCCAAATTGGAATAATCATTGGCAAAGGCAACGGCTGTCTGGAGTATATCTTCTATATCAGCAACATTTTCTTTCCATTCAACACGTTCGCTTTCACGCTGCATTAATTCCTTTAAATCGACTGTGTTCATCATATAAAAATAATCCAACTATCCATAATATAATGGTAATTTATACCATAATCATCGGTTTGAAACAAGCAAGTAAAAAGAGGACATCTTTCAGCATATCACTGTTTTTAAATAGTTCAGTAAAACTGCCTGGTCATTTATTTTCATCTCTATGGCTTTTATAATACCAATAAAAAATTTTGTATATGTTCAGCTGGTTTAATTTTATGCCTCTAATGCGTTAGGGATAGGAGGCATGGCTTACAATTTTTTCAAAAATTGTAAGCCAAAGCGTTTTTTACCGGATTTTTTCCGGTAA
>JAFGWI010000031.1 GCA_016937215.1 Spirochaetales bacterium
ATGAAAAGCTTAAAAGATGCAAATAAATCCTATAAAAAATGGGGGCAAAAAGTTTTATATAACTGCTTCATAATTTACACCCCAGGCAACGCCCGAAGATAGCAAGTTTTCAAATATAGCCGTATCTTGACACTCATTAAAATAATGCATTAATATCCAGCCAGAAAGCCTATATAAAAGGAGATTGATATAATGGCAGATATTAAGAATATTGGTATCATCACTTCCGGTGGTGATTGTGGCGGTTTGAACGCGGTTGTTCGTTCTGCGGCCAAAACAGCTGAATCCCTGGGTGTTGGCGCTTATGTTATTCCCAACGGTTACGCGGGTTTATACAATTTAATCGAAATGGATAAACTGGCCCGATTAGGCGATTCACGTGTCGATGCCGTTAACCCGGCCATGGCTGGTTCGGAAGCCGGACATTCCCGCGTAAAAATCAGCAAAATCAAGGATGACAATAAATACGACCGCATTAAAAAAGGTTTGGCAAAATTCAATATCGGCGGCCTGGTTATTTCCGGCGGCGATGACACAGGAAGCGTTGTTGTTGACCTTGGCGATAACGGCATACCCTGCGTGCACGCGCCCAAAACCATGGACCTCGACCTTCAAACATATTCGGTCGGTGGCGATTCAGCAATCAACCGGATTTCCCGTTTTGTACAGGATATTAAAACCACTGGCCAGACCCACAACCGAATCATGGTTGTTGAAGTTTTCGGCCGATACGCCGGTCACACTGCATTCCGCGGTGGTATTGGCGCCAATGCCGATTGTATCCTGATTCCCGAAGTTCCAACCAATTTTGACTCGGTTTACAAACACATGAAGTCACTTTTCACACGACGCATCATCGAAAGCGATGTGAATGCCGGTACTTACACCATCGTTGTTGCCGAAGGTTTAACCGACGCTTCAGGCGCGGAAATTGTTGACGAAAGCGCCGGTGTTGACTCTTTTGGCCACAAAAAACTAGCCGGTGCCGGTAAATATGTCAGGGACCAGCTGTCAAAACGCCTTAAAGCCGACCCGGAAATCAAGCAATTCATGAAGGAACAAGGCATGTTTGTCGAAGGTCTTTACGAAACACCGGAAGTCCGCGAAGTCACACCCGGTCACCTTATCCGCTCAGGTTTTTCTTCAGCCTATGATGTAAGCTTTGGTCTTGAAGCTGGTGCCAGTGCCGTTCGCTTATTGTTGAAGGGCATAACAGGTGTGACCGTTGTCAATATTGTTGACGGAAACATCACTTACATGCCGACCAAACAAGCCATTGCGCAAAGGCATGTTGACTTAAAAATGGTCAGCTTTTTCGAATCCCTTGGTATCAACTTTGGCCGCGAACCAAAGCCCTTTAATCCCGAATTTATCGAGAAAAAGGACACGGTTCAGCGGATTTTCTAATTTTATCGGATTTATAAAAATACAGCCGCCTGAAAAACAGGCGGCTTTTTTTATGGCTTACGGGCTTAATGAATTGGATTATCCGGCCGGCTGTGTTGTTTTTGACCCTAAAAAGCTTAAAGGATTTCCAGGGCTTCAACTCGGGCCGGAAATCCCGGCCCCAAGGCTTCCCTTACCAATTTAACGCGAATTTTTATCTCCTGCCCCTGATAATTCTGCCAAATCTGCTGCTTCAAGGGGCCTGTTATCTCTAATACCCCATGACTGGTCTCAATGGTAAGCATGGTATTGGGTTCATTTCCACGAACAGAAATTCGCCCCTGGACAATACTGTCATCACAAGCGCCAAACATCATGGTCATCATAAAAATGGCAAACAGCTTCAGGATTATTTTGTTCATTTTATTTCTTTACCACCACTGTCATTATGGTACCCGGCTGCATGGTTATTTGTCTTGCAATTTTGCCGCTTAAACCTTCGCCAACCTTGTAGAAAAAATTTGTCATTGGAAGAAAAACAGAATAGTCTTCATTTCCAACAGGGCTGGTTGTATAGAAGAAAGGCCCATGCAGATCCATATTCATTTCTATATCTACATACTGATAATTATACATATTGATGGACCCGAGTCTGTAATTTATATTGGCAGCACCAAAGCTCTCGGAAATCCAGCTGCCGGTGTTAAAAGCATAACCCTGATCATCGGATAAATTTGTTTTCAAATCTGAAATAATATTGGCAACACCCGATTTCGCGTATAACTGGCCTATGGTCTCATATCCGGGAATCGCATCCTCCAGGGCCCGATAATCGGAGTAAGGACTGTCCATTAACCTCTTAAGAAAGGTAGCTGGTTTATAATTCCGCATCAAATAGGCTCCGAAAGCATACTTGTTTGAATAGGCCGCCCAATTTATAATTTTCCCTTCATCAGGTGTCGGCCAATATAACAATGGAAAATCAGGATACACAATATGCAAAGGAAGGCGGCCGCCCCTGATATCCTCGGGCCCGGCACCAGGAGTATTGGAATCAACTCCCCGCGGGCCCATGACTCCAATTTTATCAGCCAGAATATCCTCTGTGCATAATGACATCATCTCATTCAGCCAAATTTCAGTATAAACTCCTTTACCTATAGTTTTAATATGAAAATTAATCATGTGCTGAAATTCATGGGCAAGGGCAGAAAAAGTTTCCTGAGGCAAATGATCGCTTGGATGCCAGGATCCATTCTGGGGTGTGGCAAACAAAACAGCGTCCAAATAAAACATGATTCTTTCATTGGAAAACCTTGTTCCGTCATTCTCCTCGATATACCCATCATAAGGATTGTTATAATAATAATCTTTAATAAAATTATCCTTACTGTGAAACATCCCAATATATCCACCTGTCGTGCTATTATCAGCGGAAATATCATATAAAAATATAGTAATTTCATCAGACTCAGGAATTACATCAGCATAATTATAGCTTGACCATTCCTCACCATAAAGATTGGTTACCCAGTCATAGATATCATCATCCATACCATTATTATTTAGGAATTTATCAGCCAGGACCTCTACCATATCCTGAGTGATATTATAGGCCCTGTCTCCGCCATTTTCCCAGCAATTATCAGCCACCCAGATATTAAGGGTTTTTGTTCCAAAAGCTGTTTCGGCTTTGCGAATTAACCTGCAAGTGGCTTCAAGATAATTACCTTCTGAATCGTAAAGTTTTTGACCAGATTCGCCTATCACATCAAATCGCGGCTGGGTTCCCCCGCCGGATTTACCTGTGCCTGATTTTGAACCCAAAGGCAGGGGATTTTGTCGAAGATATTTATTCCACTCGGTCACCCAGGGGCTTCCTTTGATGATCTCCGGGCCAGAATGAATTAAATTCGATGACTTCGAAGAAGTTTTTTGTAAAGCCTCCATGTTCGAGCCCGACATGGATTCTGACTTCGCGCCTTTAGAAAGGTCAGTAACCACCGGTAAAACCAGATTAGTAATGGTGGAATTGGTAAAAACAAAATAAACGTCCCGCGGATCGGACATTGTCAAAGTATAATTAAAGGGTTCCAAACTGCTGCTATTCACGGTATAAACCTGATAATCTGGAACCCTCTCTTCATTAGTAATCAATCCCGTGGGGCTATCGGGGTCTGGATTCAAAAAGCAGCCTGCAAATAAAAGAGATACCATTAAAACCAATAAAATTGGATATAGCCTCATTTGATTTTCTCCTTTCACTTTTTTATGTTCAATTTTTTTACTTATAGCTTCATTTTTTATGCACAAAAAAAACCTAAAATCAAGCTATACATAAATACAATAGCTCATTACAATTATTATGTCTAAAGAATATTGAATTTTAGGTAATATTACCCATATCTTCACGTAAGATAGTTGCTCAATCTTAAAACTAATAGTTGACAACTCCGCCAAATACAAGAAGAATATAAGTGCAGCAAATGGTTTTTCGAGTTTTTTAAACACAATTTCTTGCTGATAAACTCAATTAAATTATAAATTGATTTTGCTGACTTAAGATTAGGACAAAAAAAATGACAAAAATAAAAAAAATTTTGTTTCTTTTACTTATCACTTTAATTCTCGTTTCATGCCAGGATAAAAATGTATCAAAAGACAATAATTCAACTGATGCTTTGGATCAACTCGATAAATATGAAAACATGAAGATCACACAAGGTTCCAAATATGCGCACGAAAAAACCATTTTACGAGACCTAATCATCACCTTCAGCCGACTCAACAACGCCGTAGAAAAAGCCCAGTCCGCCGAGGATGTAACCTCTGCCTTGAAAAGCCTTTACGATTCGCTGCAAAAACTGAACCCTGCCATAGCCCAGATAACCCAAAGCAACCCTGATTGGGGAACATCACCTCCGCGTGAACTGAAAGATATCATCAACGATTACCTTACAGCCAATCAGAATTTCACGGAACACACCATGAATCGTGTAGGTCAATATCTGGTTGACAATCCGGATAACAAGGAACTCCATCAAATTTACAACAAGCTAAAGGAGCTTTAACCTCGCGTTAACCCCCCCGAAACCTACTCAAGATTGGCGTGGCGCTTTCTAAAAGCCTCGGCATCAATTTTCAGGCGTTTGGAAATCACGTTAAACAAGGCATCCAGACACAAACTGGCCGTATGCTCAAAAACACCGGCCTTTAACACAATATCTTCCTCATCAACAGGAATCAGGATGTTCAGTGACGCATTCAAACTCAAGGGGCTGTCGGAATCCGATGTAATGGCAATCACCTCAGCGCCCAATTCACTGGCACGGTCTGCCAGATACTTGGTGTAGCCTGTGGAACCTGTGCAGCTGATGGCCACCAGCAAATCACCCTGCTCAGCGGCCGGCGTATTAGTCTCGCCGGGTATAAAGACCGGCAGACCGGCATGCATCAAGCGCATACCGAAACTTCGGGCAACAAGGCCGGAACGGCCGGCGCCAGTCACAAAGGTGTGTTTTACCTTAGTCAGCTTGTCAGCCAGGTCTATAAAGGCATCCCAATTGGTTTTTTCCATGGATTTTCGAATCAAATCGATGAGCAATGCGCCTTCAGCGCGTATTCTGGCTTTATCCGGCAATGAACCCACCCTTTTTTTCCCATTTTGACAAATTCACCACCTTAGCCAAAGTGCTGGCATGATCGATGATTTCCTGACGAATACGGTTTTCAGCCTCAAGAACATTCAAAGCCCGATTGGCCATCTCGGCTGCCTTGGCTGCCGGAAGAACCATGACACCGTCATCGTCTGCCACAATCCAGTCGCCCGGTTCAATCAACTGCCCGGAAATAACGATGGGTATATTGATTTCACCCAATCCATGGGGGTCACCCGCGTGGGAAGTCACCTGTTTGCTCCAAACCGGAAAATGATGTTCGCGAATCACATGGGTGTCCCGGACCGCTCCGTTAACAACCACGCCGGCAATTCCCTTCCCCTTGGCGCTTTCAGTTGCCAGTTCGCCCCAAAGAGCAGGGGGCTGACCGCAGGCATCTATCACGATAATTTCGCCGGGTTTGGCCACATCAATAGCCTGTACCGGCTTGGCCCAGTCACCTGGCATGGTTTTGACCGTTACCGCCGGGCCGCAGGCAAAAAGGCCGGTTAGAAGAGGACGAATGCCTTCCAGGCAAGGCTGGCGATGAGTTCCATCGGAAATATTGGAAGTACTCACCTTGGACAAAATATCACGGATATCCAATTTGGAGCGCTTGAACAACTGCGTTTCTACCGCGACACCTGTATCCAGAACCTTACGCAATACCCCGGTTGCTTCACCGGGATTCACCGCTTTGGTAATGGCACCGCCAATTATCACGATATCCGCGCCAGCTTCAACCGCCTTGGCCGAGGTTTCACTGTTCAAACCGCCGGCAACCGCGATAGGCAGGCTGGTTATGGGCCGCAGCAAAATCAATGTGGCTAAAGGGTCCTCTCCCTGCATCTGGGCATCAATAGGGCAATGAACATTAATCTGATGCACACCCATTTTTTCCAGCTCAGGAACAAAGGCAGCAGGATCTTTTACACCCAGCAAATCAATGGCTACTTTTATGCCATAATGCTTGGCCGATTCAACACATTCAACAATAGTACTCGGCGAAGCCGTGCCGCTGACTGTAATATAATTGGCGCCAGCTTTGGCCGCGCATTCGGTTTCGATTTTGCCAGCGTCCATGGTTTTCATGTCCGCCACGATTAGGCTATTGGGAAAAGCTGAACGCAAATTCCGCACGCAATCGAGCCCCTCGCTTTTGATCAAAGGCGTGCCAGCTTCAATAATATCCACACCATGGGGAACAGAAGCCTTAGCCATTTCCAAAGCACGGGAAAATTCCAGAAAGTCCAAAGCCAGTTGTAATTGAGTTTTTTTCATTTTTTAACCTCCGGGGTTTACTTGAGAAGATCAGCAGATTGTTGGTTTAAACGATCAAGACGCTGGGCCAAAAGCCGCGCCAGAAAAACACCATAATGGGGATTCTTCTTAATGGCAGACAAAAAAGACTCTTTTGAAATATTCAAAAGAACACATTTTCCATTAGCCCGAACCGTGGCCGATCGTTTATTATTAAGTAAAAATGACATCTCGCCAAGAAAGATATCAGCAGGAGTCAAATAGGAAATCACCTTGCCTCTGGACAAAATATCCAGCTTGCCTGAAACAATATAATAGAGATAATTGGATTCCTCTCCCTCATGACAGATTATATCGCCATCATTAAAAACAATTTCTTCCACCTGAGTGAAAGCGCCCGGCAAGACATTAGATTCAAATTTCAAATGCTCCAGCCTGAAACGAACCTCATTACCCGCTTCATTATATTCCAGCTCCTGAACATAAAGACCAGCCATTAAAATTCCCCGGCCGTGCAGATCAATCGGCGACGCGTCATTCAGTTTTTCTTTTCTAACCCGCCAGTCAAAACCTTCGCCCTCATCGCGAATAACAAAATGGGATTCCGTGGGTGTGATTCTATATGAAAAATGCACCTTTTTGGAATTAACCTCAGGATCCTTGTTTTTCAAGCGAATCAAATCAAAAATATCAGCCCCTGAGTTTAACCAACGGCTCTTTTCCTGAAAGGAAATTTTGCAATTGCCATGTTCGATGGCATTCATCAGCATCTCGGTCAGAGCAACATTCAAACCTTCCTTTGTTTCTATGTTGATGTAATTAGAATTAAAAAGATAATTTGTGACCAAATGAGCATAGGTCACCACATCAAAGGGGTCATTATCCAGCACAAAAGAGCCGGATAAATTGGTTAAAAACTGGGCCTGAATATGCCGTTGAAAAATAATCTGCCGATTGGCCCTTACTGCCTTTAAAACCCGAGGAAAACTGAAATCAAAACGGGAAATAGGAATCAGACTCACGATATTGGAGTCCTTGATCATTTCACTAACCCTATGCTCCTTATCAAGATCATGAAGACCAATAATCCCGCCATAATGGAGCCAGGGATCTGACTTTACCTTTTTCAGGATAGCCATTGTGTTCAATTTTTTATCGGAAAAATTATAAACACTTAATTCGGGTAATTCATAATTAAGATACTCAAGACTCTGCTCTTCGCTGGAAAGAAAAAAAGGATCAAAATCCCCATCCTGATAGCTCGAACAAAAGCTCTTAATCTTTTCGTTTAATACCGAATCAGTATTTAAAACGGCGATCTTCCTCATAATCCACACTATAATACAATTTTATTTACGGAGTCAAACAAAAAGCCCGCGATTCCATATTTGAGCCCAAATATAGAATCGCGCCTGCGGCACAAGTATTGCAGGGACTATTTTATATTTGAACGATGATCAGCACTTTCAGATCA
This sequence comes from Spirochaetales bacterium, assembly GCA_016937215.1. Taxonomy (GTDB): domain Bacteria; phylum Spirochaetota; class Spirochaetia; order SZUA-6; family JAFGRV01; genus JAFGWI01. The sequence goes on from JAFGWI010000031.1 coordinate 7,777, forward strand.
ACCATATATACTGCGATTATAACAACAATCCTCAAATATAAAATAACTGATAAAAAGCTCTCTTCAGCCCGAGTTTAAAAAAACCAGCTAAAACAAAAGAATTTTTTAAATCACAAACAGGTTTAATCCGCTTTTTTCCCTAATGTTTTACAATTTAATCTTTAGCTCACACACAAAAAAAAATCAGACACATTCCGCGTAAAATTCTTGTTGTGTTATCAATATAAAACAAAAATCACAATTTCAAAATCAGATATCCCACCTATACCTATAGGGCAATAAGGACAACATCACACTAAAACTATCCCATTCACCGATAACCCCGATCAAAGCAAATCCTTACCCATCACCATATTATGGATTTTAGCACCACCCAGCTGCCAAATTTTAGGATATTGCTCGGAATAACCTATTTTCAGAAAAAACCTGACCGCGTTTGTGGGAGAATCCAGACGAAGCCGCTTTATCCCCTCATTTCGGGCGTGATTTTCCAAATCTTCCATAACCTGCCTCCCCAAACCAACCCGATGGTGCCTGGGGCTTACACATAAACGCTTCACAATATTTTTATCCAAGGCGCCCAGAGCCACAATTTCCTCGTCCTTGGTGGCCACCACGGCATAGCAAAGCGCTAATTCCCTATCCAATGGGAATTGCCTCTCTTTTTCCTCAATTTGCGGATAAGCCTGGGCCTCCATACCGCTCATATAACGAACACAACTTAAAATAAGTTTGCGGCACGATTCAGTATCACTCTGTTGAAATGGTCTTAATTGAAACATAAACTTTTTTACCCCAAACCCATTTAATTGTAAAGCAGAGATTTGATAATTAGCCTTGATTCCTTCTGGGGGTTCCCGGCAGCGGAAAAGCCCCCTTTACAAACAATATCACTTGATAAACCAGGCGTTTCCGCTACCGGGCCGCGCTTTCACTCCAGCTGAAAATTCCGCGAAAACATCGCGGAATTTTCATCAAGCCTGCCCTTTTTCAAAAAAGGACAAGCTTCCCTTACTATCGCTACCCAGGTTAACATCGAAAAACCATTCACCCCGCAGATAAAAGATAGAACAGCCAAAAAAAAGCATCCTATTCTTTGATCAACATGAAACCCGAAGTATTAATCCAGACACACCATTCCCCAGCAGAATCACCCATCCGGAGCCCGCGCAATTATCTTAGGAACTATTGGCCGCAGGGCAATCGCATTATAATTTTTATAGTTGTTTTGCCACGCTGAGCTAGCACCCGCTGTCATTCTGAACAAAGCGAGGAATCTTATTTGGCATAAGCCTATTGTAGTCACAAATAAACGCCCCAAAGCAGGCGAGATTCTTTCCGGATGTAGGGACGAGCAATATATGCGGAGCATTTATGACCAGGCCCGTCGTTCCTCATCAGAATGACAAGAGGTTGAAACATTATTCTTTAAATTCAATTGCCCTGCCATTGGCTGGTTCCATCATTTTTATCACAATAGAAAAAGAAAACAAAAAAAGCCATTTTTTTCAATAAAAATCATCTAAAGTATATCGTTATCTTACAATATATATTGTCTACATTCTTTAAAATATCTAAATTCATCTTGAATTTAGATATTTATTAAAGGAGAAGAAAATGAAAAAACTGCTGATAACATTATTACTCTTATTGTCCTTATCCACTTTGAATGCCCAGGGAATTATCAATGATGAGGATCAGGATATTAAGGTCTTTTTTAATCTCGAATGGGGATGGTTGAAGCTTCTTCATCATACCATAAAAATTGGAGTCCCGGGAACCAATTTCAATTATATCACCCAAGGAGGCCAGGAAATTTTATTTCCTTTCCAGCGTTTCACAATAGAAACCGAACTCTTTAACAATCACCTGCTTTCTTTTTTATATCAGCCCTTAGCCATTGAAACCAAAACTCGCTTTTTAGAAGATGTAACCATAGACGGGGTAACCTTTTGGGGAGGAACAAACATGGCCCTGAAATACGGCTTTCCCTTTTGGCGGCTCACCTACAATTACGCTTTTCTCAAGGGTTCCTGGGGCTATGTGGGGGCCGGCCTTGCTCTACAAATACGAAACGCTTCTATCGTATTTGAAGCTCTCAATGGCAGCGGATTAACAGTGGGCCAGAATTTGGGACCTGTTCCAGCCATTAATTTGCGTGGCCGCTATGTTTTTAACAATGCCTATTTTATTGAAAGCGATATTACCGGCTTGTACGCATCTTCAGCCATTATAAACGGGGCAAATTTTAATTTTGAGGGTTCCATTCTCGACGCCTCTCTTCGAGCCGGAATCATTTTGGTACAAGGGGCAGAAGCCTTTTTGAATGTGCGCTTTTTGGGTGGCAGCGCTGCCGGAACTTCGCAGTATCCTGATTCATTCTGGACAGAAAGTCAGGAAAATTACACCAATAATTATCTGGCCACATTGTCGCTCACAGCTGGTTTAACATTAAAGTAACTCTTTTTTTTAAACCTTCTAATGAAGGTGTTAATGGAAGGCCGACCAGGTTCGGAAGTATTGGCAATAGCAAGAACGTAAAACCCGGTTTACCGGAAATTGCTGGAATTTATTAAAATTACATTCATATCCCTTTATATAAAGACCGTATCAAGCTGTACGGTCTTTATTTTTTTCTTGTTTTTTCAAACCATAATTTGTATTATGCTATTTTCCGAAAATAAAAAACAAGACTCTTCTTGAGTTTTAGAATAAAATCATGGTACTTGTTTAGTTGGATTACAATTTGGCTAAAAACGCGTTAGGGACAGAAGGTATGTCTTGCAATTTTTTCGAAAATTGTATGACAAAGGGTTTTTTACCCGATAATTTCCGATTTGCTTGCAGGTAAATAATGAATGCCAATGAGCAAAAAACGTGAAGCATCTATGACCAGAGGCCGAATAGCCCGGACTGCCACGCCCCTGGGCGAGGGGGCAGGTAACGCCCACAAAGAAAAACAGCTAAACAAATACAAATTATGCGAAGGCTTTTAAAAAATAGAGTTATGACAAAAAACAAATTACAGCTAAATAAAAAAACCCTGACCATTCTGGCAATTTCACTGATTGCAGGGTGCTTTTTTCTCTCTTGCGAAGCAAGACAACAATTGCCCAATATTCCCAAGGCAGTAAATGGAATAATCGATTTCACAAATTGGGATTTTCTGAAAAACGGCAATGTGAATCTTGAAGGGCAATGGGAATTCTACTGGCAACAATTCCTGACTTCCGAGGATTTTTCCTCCAAAAAAGAATTTATTAAGCCCTATTGGGTTCATGTACCAGGGCCATGGAAATCCACAGAGAATGTACCTGAGGAACTCAAAACAGGCCATGGTTATGGCACTTACCGCCTTCTTGTAAAAAACATGCCCTATGACCAAACCTATGCTATGGATGTAAGCCAGCTAATGCCCTATACACTCTTTATTGACGGAAAACTGATTGGCGAATCCGGCAGAATCGGTACTTCTGAAAAAACAAGCCAGCCAGAATGGTCAAGAAAAATATACAGTTTCAGACCCGACTCAACAGAAATGGAAATAACAATCCATGTTTCCAATTACCATCACAATCTGGGCGGGCTTTGGGAACATATTATCCTTGGAAACGGGCAATTGGTTATTCAGAAAAAGGTATCGGGAATCGGTTTTGATATTTTTGTCATCAGCGCCTTGTTCATTATGGGTATGTACAACCTTATTTTTTATTTATTACGAAAAAAGGACAAGGAGTATTTGTATTTTCCACTCATCTGTTTATCAACTATCATTTTTATTTTATTCCGAGGAGAATTATTTTGTCAGTATATCTTGCCTTTTATCACCTGGAAATGGGTTTTGGTCCTGTCCTTTGGCGGGCCTCATATTTTCATCATTGCCCTTTATATCTTTTTTAATGCTTGTTACCCTGAAGAAATCAACAAAACCCTGCTGTGGATAGCCATTGTTGTCAATTCCCTTATTTTAATCATATTCAGCATTATTCCAGCGGGTTTATTTCTGGGGAATTTACTGCCCATGCAGAGCATTTTAATTATATTTGGTTTGATTCTGATCATCGCCATACTTCGAGCAGGTTTAAAAAAACGTGTCGGCGCCTGGCTTTTTGTTCTCAGTATTGTATTTCTGCTATTCTGCGGGCTCAATGATATTATTTTAACCACAGGGCTTCAAAATCCCTTTTATCTCATGCCTGTGGGTGTTTTTATATTTGTCATTAGCCAGGGTTTCATTATTGCCCTCAGGTCAACAAAGGCTTTTCATCGAAACGAAGCTTTAACCGAAGAACTGGCCCAAACAAATAAATCATACAGTTATTTTGTACCTGTCGAATTTTTAAATCATCTTGATCGGGGAAGCATTCTTGATATCCGCCTGGGCGACCAGGTAGAAGAGGATATGGGCATTTTATTCTGTGACATTCGTAATTTTACAAGCCTGTCAGAAACCATGACACCCCAGGAAAATTTTTCTTTCCTGAATTCCTATCTGAAGCGCCTGGGACCGGTCGTCAGGGAAAAAAACGGATTTATCGATAAATATATAGGCGATGCCATCATGGCATTGTTTCCCGGCAATATTGAAGATGCCCTTATGGCAGGTGTTGAAATACAACGGGTTTTAAAAAAATACAATTCAAATCGCAAAAAATCGAACTATGATGCGATCATTTCTGGAATTGGAATACACTTCGGCAGGCTTATGCTCGGTGTCATCGGTGAAGAAAACCGCATGGAAAGCACAGCCATCTCCGATTCGGTGAACCTGGCTTCACGCATAGAAGGATTAACGCGCCTGTATGATGTCAATATCCTGGTAAGCCAAAGCTGTATTGACAGTCTGAAAAAACCAGAAAAATGGACTTATCGCACCATTGATTTTGTCAGGGTGAAGGGTAAAAATCAAAAAATAGGAATGGTTGAACTCCTGGATCCGCAATTTGATGATACAACCAGTTTAAAAATCCAGACTCTTGAAAATTTCAACAGGGCTTTTAAAACATATCAGACAGGTGATTTCAAACGAGCGGCCCATTTATTCTACGCGATTTATAAGAAAAACCCCAAAGATAAATGCGCGGCCCTTTTATGCCAACGCAGCAAAATTTATGCTACAAAAGGTGCGCCAGAAAAATGGGATGGGGCGATTGAGTACAAATTTAAATAGAATTGTTTGTAATAATCCTGATACATTCTGAACGCAGCGGAGCGAAGTGAAGAATCCCAGTTGTCTAAAATCGTGTTGATTCGCTAATAAAGTGTTACTTTTCAGACTTGAATTCGGGTCGATGAGACAGGTTAGATTCTTTATGGTTGCAGAAGTGAGCAACAAATCGGAGATGCGTGACCAGGCCAGGACGCATGGATATAGTGAATCCCAAGAGGATTCACGCTACCGAGTAATAAATGCGGAGCATTTATGACCAGGCCCGTCGTACCTCCTCAGAATGGCATGAGTAACCTTTTTTTATGAAAAGCTTAAAAGATGCAAATAAATCCTATAAAAAATGGGGACAAATTGTTTTATATAACTGTCGTAGATTTTACACCCCAGACAACGCCCAAAAAGCATAGGCGCTAAACAAATACAATAAATCGTTTTTTAAACTGAAGTATATTACTTCTATAGACAACGCCTTATTTCCGTTGTCATGTTAAAAAAGATAAAGTATAATAGCAGAAATTCAAGTTTTATTTGTTATAAAGTAGCCCAATATTGTAAATTCCTATAAATTCTTTTATTCTTTATTTATAGAAAAATTATGTTTGAAATAGATATACGGTCCACAACTATCCTTAGCGCGGTTCTCTATCTGTTTTATACGCTTTATTTATTTATTTTAAGGAATAAACATTCAAATGAATTCAAAGGAATTAATGAGTTCATCATAGGGATGATTTTCTTAACTTTTGGTACCTTTTTTATCTCCTTTCAGGACATAATTCATCCCTTTCTCACGGTAGTTTTGAGTAACATGGCCCTAAATACAGGAATATTTCTAATCTTTTTTCCATTACTAAATTTTTCGGCAATAAAATATTGTTTATAGATAAAGTGATTTTCATCACCACTAATCTTATTATCTTTACTGTACATTTTATTTTCAGTATGGTCTTTGCAAATATCTTAATCAGAATTTTAACCAGTAGTTTAATCTTAATTTATCCTTTGCTGCGAATTATCATCCTGCTTTATAAAACGCGTAGTAAAACCTCAGCCCCAGGGATGATCTTATTAATCAGTTTCTTTGTAATGCTTGGCTTTATATTGATTCGTCTACCAGAAGTTTTCATTCGACCTAATAACAACTTTATGATGAACAGCACAGGAATTCAATCCTATTTTATTATAATCTGGAATATAACAATAAGCGCATGGCCTATTGGTTTTTCATTGTTGATATCGCATAAACTGCAAATAAATGCTCAAATTCAAAACATCGAAAAATCAATTCTTTTAAAGGAATTATATCACCGCACAAAAAACAACATGCAGGTAATCAGCAGCTACATAGAACTACAACAAAGTAAAACAACATCTTCCGAAGTAAAAAAGGAACTTCACGAAATTGAAACCCTCATTCAATCGATTGCCCTGGTTCACAACAAACTGTATCAAGCCAAGAACTTGTCGCATATTCAATTAAATGATTATGTTGAAGATCTTTTAAAATTACTGATTAACAGCTACAAGGACACATATAAAAAAATTATAATCTCGACACATATTGATCCGATTTTTACAACTATCGATATAGCCATCCCCTTGGGTTTGATCATCAATGAATTAATTACCAACTCCCTGAAATATGCTTTTGATAAAAAAGAAGGCACCATTTTCGTGGAGATTATAAAAGAGGGCAACACACTCAATATGACGATAAAGGACAATGGAAAAGGCATTCCGGCTGAATATAATATTTACAACACCGACACGATCGGAATCAACACTGTCATCAATCTTGTGGAAAAACAATTATCTGGAACGATCACTTTCTATTCAAATAACGGCTTCTGCTGTTATATTCAATTCCCCTTTAAAGACACTTCTTCAAAGATAGATCCATTTAACGATAAATAATTAGGAGAAAATTAATGGCCATCAACATAAATAAATCAGACTTGAACAATCTTGTTTCTAAGAACATCATAACCAGCCAACAAGCCGATGAGGATTCACTATATTCCGTGAATGCTCATTGGCATTCACTATATACGTGCAACCTGCCTGGAAATTATCCAGAGGAAAACGCTTTGCTGTACCATTTTTGAAAAAATGGTACACCATGGCTCCAATCCCTAACGCTTTTAACGCGGCCGCGCCTGTTTGCTGAACAAATACAAACCATTTATTCAACTTAAATAATTTCTTTTTGCTAATGCTTTGGGAACTCAAGCGAAAAACCCGACCTCCAAAGGCCGCTAAGGTCTAATAACAGGGAGAAATTATAAATAGAATCGAACACACATTATTGATTCAAAAGAGGCAATATTGATTTAGCGCTTTTTTCAAGAAGTTGAACAAAAAACAATTCCTTCTGCAAAGTGTCAGCTTCCGTACTAAACAAGCTAAAAAGAACAGTCAACTTTTCATTTTGATATATAATAACCGGCAAGGCAAAACCCTTTTCCTGCCGACGAAACTGAATTGTATTTTTATCTGCCAGATTCAACAACTCATTAACATCAACGTCATATTTTAATAAATCTTGAGTCTCATTTGCGCCAACAAGCCAAATCCCGGCATGCCATTTTTTTTGCACACACCAGTTTCCCAGAATTTTTAAAGCCTCAACAATACTATTCGCCTTCGCCATTAAAAGCGTTAAAATATGCACTTCAGCAACATCTATCCGCTCCTTTTCAAGAAGAACCATTTTTCCAGTATCAGGAATAAAAAATTTAGGCTCCTCTTTACTGGGGCCTTTGTAATTTATCTCCATGACAGGCGGTTCAGGATGCAGGGAAGGTTGAAACTCCATTTCCAGCTTTTTTAGTTTTTTGGCATTCTCAATAGCCTTGTAAACCGGCGAAGGATCTTCAATAACATCAGCCATTTCATCGGCATCCTTCAGTAAAGCAGTCAATGTTTGACGAGGATTCTGAAAATTACGTGCCAGTTCGTTTTCTTCCGAAAAGAATTTAAAAAGCGGTTCAGATAATTCCTCGCCAAATGCCCAAATAGCCAAAAGTTCACGCATATTGTGCAAGGATTGCAGCCGTTTATTGCGGTCTTTTTCCAATGTGCGCTTGATAAGAATTTTCAAGTCCGTTGGAATCTGCGGATTCAATTCTTCGGGCGGAATATAATCCTGATTCAGATGTTTGGAGAAAATGGTTATGGCATCACTGCCATCAAATGGCACGCGCCCTGTCAGCAGCCAATAACATAACACTCCAAAGGAATAAATATCGCTGCGGGAATCCACCGTGTGCCTCTCTATTTGTTCAGGAGACATATAATAAGGCGTACCCGCCAGAGAATTATCATCTTCATGGGAATTCTTTTTATTCTGGCTCTGGGCAATACCAAAGTCGGAAATTTTTATATTTCCTGCTTTATCAATTAAGATATTCCCGGGTTTTACATCACGATGAACAACTCCCTGTTGATGGGCATAAGCAAGGCCGTCGGCAATTTGAAACAATACTTCCCGGCACACGGGCATGGAAAGCCTGCCAACATTTTTTAAAAAAGCACTCAGGCTTTTTCCCTCAACATAATCCATAATGATAAAATAGGTACCATAGGCCTGTTCAATATCCACAACTTGCCGAATATTCTGATGATTCAAGGCCGCGATAATTTTCGCTTCACGTAAAAAGCGCTGAAGATTCTCTGTATCCATCACAAAACGGTGGTGTAACATCTTGATGGCTACCGGAATTTCCAGGGTCATATGTTTTCCAAAATAAATGATGCCATTCCCGCCCCGGCCGACTTCATAAAGGATTCGGTACTTGCCCAGTTTTTTGTCCGCCAGTTTGTCGGTAGGGGCTCCTAACCTGTCAGTAAAAACCTGGGTCAATAACCCGGAAAATAGAGGGTTTGACTGGAGCTTTTGTTCAAAAATCTCCCGGGTAAGCACAAGAAGGGTAACATCAGTGGCAGCCACAACGTCAGCTGTTCGAGGAGCGCCGCTAATCAGCGCTGATTCACCCACAAAATCACCTTCATCCAGAATCACATCTTCCTTATCCTTAGCCCTGATTTTAACCTTGCCTTCAGCGATAAAATACATGGATTTCCCTGGATCACCCTGACGGATGATAAAATCGGACTTTTTATATTTTTCCAAATCCAGGATGCCAACCAATTCCTTTTTCATGTCCTTTGGCAATACTTCAAATATTTTTATTTTTTTAACACCTTTTCGTTTATCCAATTCGGTTCACCTTCCCAAAGCGAATATGCTCAACACCACAGGCTTCATTTGGCAGCTTTTCTTTTTCTCCGGTAATTCCCGTGACCGGCTGGTTAATAAAAGAATGATACTCAAGATCCTTCAAGTAGTAAATCAACAAGCAGGAAGCAACAATGGCTGAAATTAAAGCGGACAAAAAATATCCCCACCCGTGAAAATCACTTCCCAGGAACAGAGTGATAATCGTAAATAAAAAATTGGTTCCAATTAAAAAAAGATAAATAAAAACCACGGGTTTTCGTAAATCAAAATAGAGTAAAATAATTGAAATCATCATCACTAAAGTATAACACGCCACACCGGCAACCGCCAGGCGAAAAAGCCAGACATGTGTTAAGGGGAAATTGAACAAAGGCAAATACTGGGGCGCGAAAACCAATAAAAAAGTCAGTAAAATAGACTGCAGCTTGAACAAATCTCCAAAGGATTTTTTAAGATCCGCAATCATTTTCATTTTTTTTCTTACAATTGAAACTAATGGCCTTTTATGAGTAATGCATTGATAAAAATCGCGGTAGCCTATATAAAAATTCGTTTCTATCACAATCAGAAAATGGGCCATGGCGGGTACAGCCGTTAAAAAAGCCAGAAACATGGCCGCGTCATAAAGCGGATAAGCAAAAAAAACATATGACTCAGCATGCCCCACACCGCTCCACCAGAAAACAAATTTATCTATCCAGGTACCCAGATAATTTCCAAGGCCAATAACGGCCAAACCGGGAAACATTTTAAAATACTTTAAAAAAGAAAAATCCAGCTGCAAATCGATCTCGTAATCCTCAAAAACCTTGTACATCAAAACAAAACAAATCAAAGCCTGGCCCAGGGTAAAACCGCTGAAATATCCGATTAATCCAGCCAACTGGCCGCCCCAGTATGCTGCCAACACACCCATAATGGAACCGATTAAAAACCCACCCACTATGGTTTTATAATCGCTGGAAGCGCTTAAAAAAATCATGAGCTGCCAGACTGTTCCGACCAATATCAGCATAACCACAAAGGAAATCTTGAATAACAAAGGCAAATCCGAAGGGCTGATAAACACAATTCCCGTAACACCAAGAACAATAAAGGTCAACAAAATGAGTGACACAAACATGCGCCCAATGGCTGTCCGGCGCCGGTTGTAAAGTTCATCGGCAAGAGCCCGAGTCACAACAGGCTGACTGATTCCCGTGATGATCAAGGAAAAAACAAAAATATACACAATGCTTGAACCGAATATATTCTGCTCGCTATTAGCAATAGAATTGCTTGTTAATAACCCCAAAACAGACAAACAAATAACCGATATAAGCCATGGCCCCGAAGAAACAACACTGGAAAACAAATAACCCTTTATCAAAGCGGAATAAGTGTCTTCAGAGAGCATTTTTTTTAAACGAAAACCTATTCCTGCCATTACTTTATTTCCTTGTACTTTTCATAAATACTTCGATACTCATGAACAACATTCCTTTGGTCATAATACATAGAAGCCCTTTTTCTGCCTACCTGACCCATCTCGTTTCGTAACTGATGGTTTTTCAGAATTTTCATAATAGCCTGGGCTGTTTCATAGGGTTTGCCAATTGCCGTGATAATGCCACTGGGCCCCAATTTTTTATCTTCATCGGAAAACCCGTTTAATAGCTCGGAACAAGCCCCTACATCAGATGCAACTTGAGCGATACCGCCGCACATGCCTTCCAGAATTGTCAGGGGCTGGCCTTCACTTATGCTAGTTAAAACCATTACATCAATGGCCGGATAGTATTCCTTTACATTGACTCGCCCCGTAAATCGCGTAAAAGAGGTCAGACCCAATAGGTGAACCAAATCCATGCATTCTTCAAAATATTCCTTATCTTCCTCCGTCGGCCCTATAACCCAAAAATCCACATCCTTAATTTTTTCTGTTACAATTTTGCATGCTTTAATAAAGGTTTTAATATCTTTAATGGGAACCACACGGCCAACAAGGGCAACACGCAAACGATTTTTTTTATACAAAGAAAGGTCCGGCAGATTTGAAAAATCATCCACATCAACTCCATTTGGAATAACACGAATTTTTTCCGAAGCCGCGCCAAATGCCACTTCGAGCTCTTTATTTCCACCATAAATTGTCAAAATTTCGTCGGCAAAATCATAGCATAATTTTCCCAAGGTGATAAAATTATCTATCCACATCTGCTTGAATACACCGGGTGTGCGCTTGGCTGTCAAACGTTCATCTTCCTGCGAATAAATCCAGTCAGCCCGGCTAATCTCAATTTGCCGCTCCTTTGTGTAAATGCCGTGTTCAGTCAGAATCAAAGGCCTTCCGGTTTTAATTTTCGCGGCAATACCGACCAGCCCGGCGTATCCGGTACACAAACTATGATATACCTTGGCTTCAGGAATTTCGATATTCAGCATACGCAAAATAGGCATATGGATAAAGCGCCATGTCCAGAAAAAATCAATAAAGGAATTATCCTGGGCCGTTTCCAGGTATTGATTTTTAATCACATTCCAGGATTCCTTGGAATACAACAAATCCCGGGGCGCGATCAATCTTTCACCATCCACACCAAGGGCTTTGACAATAGCGCTAAAATAGCGGCTTTTCATGTTAAGATCAGCCTCATTGTATTTTTTATAAAGTGTCCAAAATGCTTTTTTCTTTTTGAAGGCCATTTTTGATGCCATGGGCAAGTCATAGTCCTGTAAAAAAACTTCAATAAAATTTTTTACATTCCCCGGAATATCATATTTATAATCTTCCCTTTTTTTTGATGATGGCGATAAGGCCAGCAAGGTAAAATTCAAATCGGGCAGGGATTTTATCAACCGGTGCACCCAGGAAGATACTCCACCCCGAATAAAGGGATAAGTCCCCTCCAGAATCAAACAAACATCACTCATCTAAATCCACATCTCCATGGCCTGTCGCACTTCCGAATGAATCTCCTGGTTTTTGATATACCTATGAGACCACTCGCGAATAGATAGATAATCCTTTTTCTTAAAATAGGATTCCAAAATGCGCAAAATGGCCCAGGAATCATCCTGAATAATCCCAAGAATTTCATTACCAACGCGAATCGCTTCGTCATAATCACCAAGCAGAAAATAGGTATCACACAGTTTTTTAAGCACATCTTCGCGCCGAATTTCTTCCTGTTCCTCCCTAATAATTCGCGTGTATTCATCCTTGGCGCAGGTCAGATAATAATTTTCGATTGTTTTTTCCTCCAGACCTTTTGAAGCGTATTCATAATAATTATCAGCCAAAGTCATACGGATCAAATGGTCTTCCGGCTTAATCTCTATCATAGATTTCAGCAAATTAATTTTATCCATATGCTCCTGGGAAAGTTTATTCAAAGCCTCCACAGCATAATAACGAACCTCCTGATAAGTATTATCCAGAGAGGAATTAAGGATATCTATGGACTGGCGGTCGCCCATTTTCTGCAAGGCATTTATGGCCCCCAAACGCAATTCCTTGTCATCACCATGAAGAATATCGGCAAAAGCCTCAATTTCCAGAATCTCGGCGCATTGGCGGGTTTTACCCTCAAGCAACTGCATCTCCCTTTCATCATCACAGAACAATTTATCTTCATCAATATCAAGATGAAAAACCTCGCCTTTGTTCTTACGAAAATAACGAAGCAAAATAAACACATAAATACCAATAAAACCAAAAACCGGAAGACACAGGGAAAATACGAATAAAGCGATAAACCAGTTATTTTTGTTTTTGACAGAGGGGTATATTCCTTTCGCGAAATAAAACGCGCCGGTAATATGGGCCAAAACAAAAAGCAAAGGAGCCAGAAAAAACTCCTGATCCCAATAAGCAAAATACAATGCCATGGCCTCCAGAGTTATGCCGCAAGTAATATAATAAAGATTATAAATCACGAATTTGCCTTGATAATCCTTTCTCGAATCTGTTCAAAACTGGCGCCCCAAGTCTCCTGGGGATACTCAATTTCAAAACGGCTTTTATATTCCAGCAAGCCATGGCCGCCCTGGGTTTCCAATAACTGATAATCCTTGATAATTTTCAAACTGGTTGAAGCCCAGTCGCAAATCAATGAAAAAGTACGAACCGTTGTGGGGTTGTATTTTATGAAACTCAAACCCTGAATAATAATAATACCATAAGGCTCCCCGTTGCTGCCACTTAACAAAGGCCCGGCCATAAAAACATCCTGCTGAATATTCACCCCTTTTTCAATGGTATCCTTCAGGGTAATTGTTTTTTTCTCCTTCAGCACTTTTTCAAAAATTTCACGGTCCAGAACTCGTTCCTCCAAAGCAAAATTCCCCTTGGCAGCCTTCATTTGCAGTTCATGGCCCTTGAGTATCAACACAGCCGACTCGGCCCCGCCAATAGTACCAGCCAAAATATCAAGAATGGCCTCATACAAATCAGCTTCAGAAAGAGTGGTCAGTTTCTTGGCAGCCTGATACAAAATAGAAAAAGTCGATTTTTCTACAATCAAGCGTTGAGACAATTCATCATTGGTTTTTTCAAGAATGTCTTTTTCGTTTTCAAGGCGTTGGGTCAATAATTTCAAACGCTCTGCTCTATCCTCAGCCTCACGCTTGTGGTAATCCTTGTCATCAGTAACAAAGCCTGCAATCGCTCCTATCAAAAATGAAGACACAAGGGGAATCCAGTAGTGAAAGCGTAAAAAATAAAAAGGCGACTCTCCTTTTACCACCAGGGCGAATATGACCAGCACCGTATACAAAAGCGCCGACATACCGAAAACCATCAGTCCCCGCCTAAAACCGTAACGCAAGGCCATGAGCAGCACAATGAACAAAACAGGATGGGGTGAGGCGCCTGGCAGCCCTAAATCAGAGGGAAAAAATAAAATGTTTACGATTAAAAACACCAGCAAAGCGGCGATACTCTCAAAAATAAAGGAAAATTTTTTCATGTCTTTATCCGGTCAATTATTTTCGCAGTGCTTCAGTATTATTTTCTTTTGGGCGTTGCCTGCCCCCGGCAGGCCGGGCTTTACGCGGCTCCGAAATCCTCAGCACGGAAATACCGTGCTTGCGGGTTTCAGAATACCCTTTTTGAAAAAAGGGTATTCTGCCGCTCCAATCCCTAACGCGCGCTCATCAGCTGCCTTTTACTCAAACACATACGAATTTTACTATAATACTTCATGTCTCTCTGGTCAAATCCGGCAATTCCAAAAAAAGAATCAACCTTGTTTGTTCTATCGGCAAAAATCCAAATTATTATAAGCTCATAGCCAATGACCAAAGCAAATCAATCCGCGGAAAGCTCTGAATTTGATTACAGTTCGCGTTTTTCATGGTCCTTTTCAAAGCCTTTTTTCACAGGCAGCTTCAAAATTAAAATAACATTCCGCGCGTTTTACCTTGAAAAGCGGAAATTTTATCATTACTTTATTCCTAGCTTCACATAATATTTCGTTTTCAGCAAATATTTCTATGCAAAATAATAAATATAGGATCAAAGGTCGAGATATGAAAAGAACCACATTTCATCTGCTTATTTCAGTGTTTCTCGGATTCAGCCTTGCTGTGTTTTCCCAGGAAAACGAGGAAGGAATAGACCAGAACAAGGAACTCGAAGAACTGGAAACAGCCAAATCAAATCAAAAAGTCGATCCGATTTTTCCCCAAGAAAATTCAAACCTCATTTTGCTCGAAGGTGAAGACGCCGTGTCCACCAATTTCACGACTGAACCCATTCTCAATTACAGTTGTTCCGGCGAACGCACAATCCAATTATCCAGAAGCACAGGCACCTCCAGCAACAACATGTACTACGCGGACTTTGTTTTTTTTGTTGAAAAAGAAGGCTTGTACGAATTCTGGTACGGTGGAACGCCTCCCGGGCCCAGCAGCGACTTGCACCCTTCATACGCCTCCCCTTTTGAGTATATTCTTGATGGTTCCGAAGCCGTGGAAATCTTCCGTGAACAAACAACTTTAGTAGAAAAATACGCGGCTTCTTATTTTTGGAATTATGTGCGTGTTATCAAACTCAGCACAGGACGGCACAAGCTGCGGATACAGATCAAGGAAAAGCGTCAGTACGATAGCCGCTTTTTCTTTTATCTGGATAATATCTTTTTTATTCGTCAAGTCGAAGGAAAAAGAATCCTTGACGGGGCATTACCGGTTAAATTTCCTCAAAAACTTGATGACCGGTCACAGAACATTCCCTTTAAACCCATCGACGATTATTTGATCGAGATTCGGGACAATCCCGACTCCCTGGGGCCCCTTCTCAATGTTTCCATGGTCTATACCATGATTGGTGATTACTTGAATGCCGTAAAATATCTGAAAAAGGCTTTACGGATAGATCCTGGAAATCATGAAATCCAGCTGTTACTGGCCAAAAATTATATTTGGCGACAGGATTTCCAGAAAGGCATCGATATTTATCAAACTTTACTGGACAGTGACCCCTCAAAAGTGGATTTATGGCTGGAAGCCGGTAAAATCACAGGCTGGACCGGCCGTTATAAAGATTCACTCCGGCTTTATGAAAATGCCCTGAAGGCCCATCCCGATAACATCAATCTTTTGATAAATCAGGGGCTATCCCTGCTTTGGGCCAATAAAGAAGAAGAAGCGAATCGCGGCTTCAACCGGGCAAAATCCCTTGGGCTAAGCTCTACCGAGAAATTGCTTCAGATTGCCCACACCTTCCTGGTCAATGGCTATGCCAACAAGGCGGCCGAAGTATACAGAGAGGGAATCAAAAGCTATCCCGATCATCTCGATTTTTACTTACGCCTGGAGGATATTTATTATAATACAGGGAATAAAAACGCGGCCATGAAGGTCAAGGAAAATATTGAGGCCTCCTTCAAGGAGTCTCCCCAATTAACCCAATACCTGGATTTGTTTTTTGAAAAAATCTCGCTAAAGGAAAAGGTGATTGATGAATACCGTGCCCAGCTTCAAAAAGAGCCTGATAATCTGGGATTACGGGAATTATTGGCCCAGGCCCTTTTCTGGAACGGACTAAAATCCGAAGCAGTTGATGAATATCTGAATATTTTGACAAACCATGCCTATCGAAGTTTTGTGGAAATGCAAAAAAACTCGGCCGATTTATTGGCCATGCTGGACAAATGCTATACTCTGAATGGCTACTTAAACAATATGGCTGCATTGATTAACGCAAAGAAAGCCGATATCTCAAAGCAATACAAACTCTATCAGAAATTGATCAGCGATTATGAAAATTACCAGGCCAAGGTTTTAAAGGCGCAGAAAGAGGGCAAAGATCTTCCGGCGCCAGAGGAAAACCCGTTACAGACCATTCAGAACACTGTTATCAAACTGGCATCTCTGTTAGCCGATGGCGAACGCATTTCCAACGATTATCAAAAAATCCTTCAAAATTATGTAGAGGATATTTCGAAAATCAGGTCATTTATTGAAGCATCACAAACAGAGGAAGAAAAATTTCAGATGTCGGTCAGCACCAATAACTGGAAATGGAACCGTTCCGCTTATTACGATGAACTCCAGGAAGTTGAAAAAAACGGTTTGGTACTGGCCAAGCATCTATTAGGGCGCATGAAAATGTTTGAGAATGACCTCGGCTCAGGCCTGGACGACCTGGTCATACTCATGAAAGACCAGGATTATCCACAACTTAAAGGCGCTTTTTTTCAGGCCCTTCTATGGAACGGCAAAACAGAGGATGCCGCTGTGTTTCTTGAACAAAACAAAAAGGACATTTTTTCAAGCTTTCCTTATCTGGAAACTCTGGCACCAGAGCTTTCCTACGCCTTTGATTCCTACAGCGACTCTCAAGGTTTTATTGAAAAGGACACAAAGGCCCAGATCGACCGAATACTCGAGGCATTGAACAATGTGGCCAAAGATATTCCCGCCCAATCAAAGGGCTTAAAGGATTCCCTTGAAGTGCTCATGGATATAATGAAAAAAAACATGATTCGGGCCTTTTACCGTTATGAAGAAAACAACATGGCTCTACGAAACGAATTGGGCGATTTTTATTTATCCCAATCGAAACTCGATAAGGCCATCAAACAATACGAAATGGTAAGAGCCATCGATCCCTATGATATCAGCGCCCTTTACCGGTTAGGAACAGTAAACCAATGGAATCAGAACTGGTCCGAAGCCATGAAGCTTTATAAGATGGTTTTCACCCAGGACCCCTATTACGAAAACACCGCCAGTTTATACAATCAGCTGGCCTCTCAATACGCCGATAGCCTTTCGCTGCAATCTCAGGCAACAGGTGATACCTCGCGACAAACATGGAAAATGCAAGCCGATTACACCAAGCACCTTTCCAGCGATTTTACAATCCATGGGCAGTATCAGGCAAATTATGTGCGTTATCTGCGGTCTTTAGGTTACGGAACCGACAAGCACAGCTTTATGTACCAAACCCTCACCGGAGGCCTTGAAATCAATCTTGATTTTATCAAGCTGGAACCTCTTTTAGGCGGACATTTTTTGCTCCATCCGCTTTATTACCAGCAGGAAAATCTGGGCTTTCCCGATAATTTTGATTTTTTCGAATACATCACCTATCACGACATCAGCCCTATTGCCAAATTAAAATACACTATCAGTCCAGGCACAACCTTGTCATTATTCGGAACAGCAGGCATTCAACAGTATGAACAAACCCTGTCTTATTATATTGACCCGGTTTTGGACATCACGGTCAATGCCAATCTCTTTTTCGCGCTCAATTTTCTGCCAATCATGCCGTTGAACAAAAGCACTTTCCAGCTTTCAGTTAATGGCGATTACCTTTTAGACCAGCACTTAATTTACAACCCAAGCTTTCAAATGAATCTGCCCTTTTTAAACCTGGCTGATTCTCTTATTGAATTGGCATTTCTGGCTGCCTTATCCTACCAGGACACCTTGTACCTCGGATCCATTGAAAGCAGTTATTATTACAAACCCGACCAGATATTTCAGGGTTGGGGCAAAATATCGGGTAAAGCCATGTTTGGTAAAATGGAGACAGGGGCTCTTGAATTTACGGCCAATACCGGCGGAGGGATTTCCTTTGGCAGCATTTTAAAAGAAAAGGATGCCACTCACCGGGTCCAGATAATGGCAGAGGGAAAAGTGTCATATGCAAGCAATGATTTTAATCTTTACCTTGGGAGTGACTTTTCAACAAGCTACAACCTAGACGCGGCTGCCGATTCAAATCCCTGGGATTATTGGTCCCTTTCCATTTCCCTGGGCTACACAAGCAAAATGAAAAATCTGTTAACACAATAAGGAGGCAGAAAATATGGGAATCAGAATTTTAATCAAAGCAATCATACTTGTTTCAACTATCCTGCTGATTAGCGGTTGTGCCTTCTTCTTTTACCCGCCCACTGGCGAGATTGACACAGTGAACATCAAGGTGAATTTCACTGTTGACAGTACATTGCCCTCAGGCACAGGTTACATTGGCCTGTTCAACGAAATGAACGAATTAATACAAATGCAGGAAGCCAAAGCAACCGGCATTTACAATTTCAGTAATGTCGAACTTCAACATCCCAATATGAGCTATCGCAAAACAAAGCTGGCCTTTTTTATTGATAAAAACCTGAACAGTAAATACGACAGCACAAACATCGAAGAATCACAAAGCTTTGCGGTGACCTCTGTTCTGGATATGCAGCTTTATACGGAACAAGCAGCCAAAGAGGAAATGGTGAGTGTGAATGCCATGATTTTCAAGGTTTCGGGCTACATCAATTTTCATGCTGACATGGGTAACGATATTAACAAAAAATACCTGTACTGGAAGGGTTCAAAGGACTCCACTTATAAAATAGTGAAAAGCAATATTGACGGCAGTTTTGAATTTTATGAAGGCACACGAAACGACGGCAGCATTATGGAGCTCTATGCTTTTTATGATGTTGATGGAGACGGAATAATGAACCAATTAGTTGATAAAGTAACCTTTATCGGACTTTACGGAACCTATGGGGAAATCAATATATCTCCGGCAATTAACATAACGAAAGTGTATGGAAAAATTGATCTTGGCGAAATCGTGGCCTCAGGTGTTTATAATCTGCAAGCCGGGGCATCGGGCAGCGGAAACAGGGCGATTATCCGGGTCGAGAATCGTCAATATTGGCGGACATTCTATGTTCTCCCAGAAAATGATGGTGATTTTAATATTTTTCTCGTGCCCTCACTTTCAAATGATATTGTTTTATATCATGTCGCGCCAAATATAACAAATTACGAAACACAATTCCAGGACCATCTTATGTATCCCCTCAGACTTGCCGGTCCCAGCGCCTTTCCTAATGTTTCTGAAACAGAAATATATGGTGTTGGTGGAACCGGAACCCCCTTAATCCTTCATGAAGCGACAGTTGAAATTACCAATAACACTGTTGAAAACACAGGAACTCTGAAATTCGTGGCAAGAGCCTATAGACTAAACTACCTCGTTATCGATCAATATCTAATAGCAAAAGATGGTAGTACTTCCGGAATTGCACCAAGTCAAACAAAAGAATTTTCATTTTTCTTCAGGGATTTTGACAAAGACACGAATAATATTACTCCTTTTGATGGCCCAGGATACAATTTTCCGGTTTCCTTTTATTTGTACACCGATTATAATGGGAATCTAACTAACGATGCGAATGAAAATTTTACACCAACATCGCCAGCTTCATTAGACACGATTAATAGCTCATTCACCTTATCATGGTACCTTAACTAACACACCGGGGGGATTTTCTACCCCCCTTTTTTCCTTTTCCTGACACACCACGCGATTTGTCCTATAGGCGTTAGGCTGGCTATAATTACTTTGGTATTTGTTTATCTGGTTGTTACGTTGGGCGTTTCCTGCTTTCATTTCATTACAGCAGGCCAGGCTTTCCATAACTCCGCTTCGCTTCGAAATCCTCGG
>JAFGWI010000324.1 GCA_016937215.1 Spirochaetales bacterium
CAATTCGTACAATTTCTACTCAAATTGAGAATTGCTGGGATGACAACGATTAATCCGCTATAGAAAATATTTTAGCTGATAAAAAATAGGGGCGAATGGTTTTTAACAGAATTTACACCCCAGGAAACGCCCAAAAATAATTAGCTGAACATATACAAAAAATTTTATCGTGATCTGATTGCCCATCAATGGTTTTGGAAAATGCTTTCAGTCATATTCTTTATTGAACACAGGGGGCCGCACATGGTACAGGTTTTTTCTATTTTGGCTTCAGAACCTTCCCTGTACAACCTGGGCTTAACAGGATCGAGGCTATAGCGAAACATACCCTCCCAATTCAGAACAGCTCGTTCACGACTCAAGTGCTTATCTTGATCCAGAACACCTGGAATGCCTTTTGAAATATCAGCCGCGTGGGCCGCGATAAGAGAAGCCATAATGCCTTCTTTAAAATCACTGAGATCGGGCAATCTAAGATGTTCCGCTGGCGTCACAAAGCAAAGAAAATCAGCACCTGCCTGTGCTGCAATAGCCCCTCCGATCGCACTGGTAATATGGTCATAGCCGGGCGCGATATCGGTCACTAAAGGTCCCAGGACATAAAGCGGGGCCTGATGACACAATTTTTTCGCCAACAACACATTGGGGGCAATCTGGTCCATAGGCATATGCCCCGGCCCCTCGATCATCACTTGAACATTCGCTTCCCATGCCTGCTGCGTCAAATCACCTAAAACCAGCAGCTCCTGAATCTGGGCAGCGTCTGTAGCATCCTCAAGACAACCTGGACGACAGGCATCTCCCAGACTCAGGGTAAAATCATAATCACGGGCGATGTCCAGAAGCCGTGGAAAATCTTCATAAAAAGGGTTTTCTGCCCCATTGGCTTTCATCCAGGAATATAACAGCGCTCCACCGCGGGAAACGATACTCAGACAACGCGGATTATTTTCAAAGGCTTCAATGGTTTTCAACGTCAAACCAGCGTGAATTGTCATAAAGTCAACACCATCCTGAGCATGGCATATAACAATTTTAAAAAAATCATCTTTAGTCATTTTTTTAAAATCCCTGGATTGATCGTTCCCAAGATCATACACAGGCACGGTGCCGATAATCGCCGAGGATGATTTAACTAGTTTTCGCCTGAAATCACTGGTATTACCATAACAGCTCAGGTCCATTATTGAGGCAACTTGATATTCCTCGGCCATTTCAACTTTTTTCCATTCTTCATCTATTTTGTAATGGGTTTTGGATACACCTAAATTGGCGTTTATTTTAGTTCTAAGGCCTTGTCCGACACCGTGGGCTCTCTTATGATCGCGTAATTTGTTATATGGTATAACTATCTTTCCTTCGGACATTTTATCAAGAAGATCCTTTGACGAAATTCTTTCATTTTCCAGAACCGATTTCATAGCCAGTGTAACCCTTCCCAATTTTGCCTGTTCCATTTGTGTTGTATATTTCATAATAGCATTTCCTTTTTTAGTTTTTTTTCACTCAAGATAGCCCTGAGCTTCATGATTTTATTTGAGATTGAAGGTGATCCAACAATATCCCTCACCAAACAAATATTTTTTGCTCCCCGTAAAGCGATTTCTGAAATATTTTCTTCTGTTATACCGCCTATCGCGACATACGAAATAGGTATAAAGCGATCCACATATTCAAGATATTCCAGACCCACCGCTTGATTACCTTTTTCTTTTAAACCAGTGCCGTAAATAGGGCCAACACCGATATAATCAACATCCATGCTTAACGCGGCCCTGGCTTGCTCAGGAGAATGAGTGGACAAACCTATAATTTTATCGGGCCCCAAGATTTTCCTGGCTTCCTTAACCGGCATATCATCCTGACCCAAATGAACCCCATGAGCATTAACCAGCATAGCCAAATCAACATGATCGTTTATCAAAAAAATACAATTCTTTTCGCGGCACAAACGAGCCAGTTCTCCAGACTCAGATAATTGTTCTTTAAAGGATTTTTCCTTTTCCCGGTATTGAATTATCTTGATTCCAGAATGAATCATCTCCTTAACAACTTCCAGATTACTTCTCCCCCTAGAAAATTTTTCAGCAGTGATTCCATACAAA
This sequence comes from Spirochaetales bacterium, assembly GCA_016937215.1. GTDB lineage: Bacteria > Spirochaetota > Spirochaetia > SZUA-6 > JAFGRV01 > JAFGWI01. The sequence goes on from JAFGWI010000324.1 coordinate 2,106, forward strand.
CCCCACTCATATTTCACATCCCGCGCCTTAGTTTGGATCAATTGCTCTTCCAGTTCATAAAGGGCGAAACGGAGATTTTCCAGTTCCCGCGCAGCCGGCACACTCTGATTCAACCGCATGAGCTCACTAAGGACTCTTAGGCTTTCCTGGGCCCTTCGAAAATTGGCCTGAAGAAAAAACCGCGGATCATCATAGCTGTCAGCTTCCCAGTTTTGAGAAATTTCAAGCCCAGGATCCATTTGGGCGGAACGATGATATATGAGTTCAGAAACCCACAAAGCAGAGTATTCACGAATTTTATGACGAATGAATTTTAATTCCCTGGCTTTTATACTGTCTTCCAATTGAAAGCGGCAATAATCTTCAAGCACCCTGATACCTTCAGATGCTCTGTTAAAATTAGCATCTGCCATTCTGAATAAAGTCATGAACAAACTCCCTTCAATAACATATCTATTGTTAGATCATGTTGATTCCTGTTTTTGAAAAATCTTTTCAAACTGATACCTCCCAATTTTTATAAACCGGTTGAACTCCCTTATTTTCGAGCAACTTGCTTATCTCAGAAAGATCCCGATGGTCGGATATAGCAAATTGAGAATTATCCTGATCCTCTTTCATATTTTTCACATAACCACCAACAGAAGTTTTGGAACCGGCGGACATTCGGGTAATCCCAAGTCCGATGAGATGATCGCGTAAAGAGGCGGATTCACGGGTAGAAAGGCTTAAACCAATATGGGGGAATATCAGCCTTAAAGCCAAAATAGCTTGGACAAAATCCCTGTCATCAACAAACTGTCCCTGAAATATCTTGCCTTGATATTGTCTGATTCTGGGAAAAGAATAGGAATATTCAACCTCCGGGTATTTTTTCTGAAGATATTCAAGATGATGAGCACCGCTAATGATTTCCTTTCTCCAATCCCTTAATCCAAGAAGGGTACCTATATTAATAGCCGCCATTCCTGCTTTTGCCGCTTCCTCGGGCGCCCTTAGTCGAAAATCATAGTTGCTCTTGGGTCCTTTAGGATGGAGCTGTTTGTAAAGTTCTCTGTCATAGCACTCCTGATAAAGAGCCAAATGGGAAACACCGGCAGAAACCAGTTTGGCGTATTCATCAAACCCAAGAGGATAAATTTCTATTCCCACAGTCGCGAAATATTGTTTCACCAGAGCAACAGCGTCGAGCAGGTAGGACAATGGAACTTCATTAGGATCTTCGCCAGTGAGAAGAAGGATATCCCTGTGCCCCTGCGACGACAAAGCAACGACTTCCTCCTCGATTTCTTTTAGGGAAAGAGTTTTCCGTTCAATAGAATTACTTGCATTAAAGCCGCAATAAACACAATGGTTCACACAGTAATTGGATAAATAAAGGGGCACATAAACATGCATGACGTTTCCGTGATATTGTTGGGTTAACCCTTTGGCAAGGACAGCCATTCTTTCCAAATAGTGAGATGCCTCTTTGGAAAGAAGAAAGGGAAGGTCCTTGATCATGAAATGGTCTTTTTGCAACAATTGAATCAATACATTCTCAGCATCAGCAGAAAAATCCTGCGCCCAGGTTATATAATCCGAATCATCGGGAAGTTCCTTCAAGGCTTTATAATCGGTTTTCATGTAAAAATCCGGTTAATGGCGATGATGGGCGAGCAAAATTGCTTTTGGGCCCCATGCCAGCAAGAAAGGCTTCGCGCCCGGCCTTAATGGCACGACTGAAAGCCCGGGCCATGGTTACGGGATCAGAAGCAGTAGCTATTGCTGTATTGATTAAACACGCAGAGGCTCCCATTTCCATTGCCACACAGGCATCGGAAGGTTTGCCAATCCCCGCGTCAACAATAACCGGGATTTCAATTTCGCTGATTAATATCTGAATCATATCCCTTGTTTGCAGCCCTTTGTTGCTGCCTATAGGCGAACCTAAAGGCATAACAGCGGCAGCACCGCAAGACTCCAAAGCCCTTGCTGTTGATAGATCTGGTGTAATATAGGGCAGCACGACAAAATCTTCTTTCACCAAAAATTCGCTTGCCTTTAAAGTTTCATAATTATCAGGCAACAGATATTTTGAATCCCTTATCACCTCGATTTTAATCCAGTTGCCACAACCCATGGAACGGGATAAGCGCGCCAGATGGATTGCCTCGTCAGCAGACCTGGCCCCTGAAGTATTCGGAAGCAATTGAATATGCTCAGGCACATGGCTAAGGATATTTTGTCCCGGTAAATCAAAATCAACCCGGCGCAAAGCCACTGTTAAAATCTCGCATTCCGATGCATCAATCACCTTGGGAATAATGGCATCCATGTAATATTTCCCGGAGCCGGTCATAAGCCGACTGGTGAATTTCCTGTTTCCAAGTGAAAATAGATCATTCAACATTGCCCGCCTCCCATGAAATGCAGAATTTCCACCTCATCATCTCTGTTCAGCTTAAGCTCGGCCAGCTTTTCCTTTTGCATAATTCCGCCGTTATGCTGCACAGCCACAAAATCGGGATTCAGATTTTTCATTTTCAACAAATCCAACAATGTTAAATCATCGGGAATGACATGCATTTTACCATTGAGTTTGACTTTCATTCAGTTCCTCCTTGCCATGTTATACAAAAGCAGGGGAACAGGATTGAACCAGAAGGCTTGAAAAACAAAAAAGGCTTGCCGGATTAAAAAATCCAACAAGCCGGGCATTTTCAAAAATGAGCCTACTTCCCTACGGCAGTATTAACTGCATCAGGTTCAAAGGGTTAGGAGACAAACTCCTTCTCAGCCTCGCGGCACCCCCAGCTTTGTAATAAAAGAATAACAAAATATTCTGAAAGATGTCAAGAAAAAAATCCTATAGCCCACATTCCGCAGTGAATTTAGGTAATTTCTTATATTATTTAGAGTTAAGAATTTGCGATTTGCAAAATCGCCTTTTCTATTTC
>JAFGWI010000325.1 GCA_016937215.1 Spirochaetales bacterium
GAAATAGAAAAGGCGATTTTGCAAATCGCAAATTCTTAACTCTAAATAATATAAGAAATTACCTAAATTCACTGCGGAATGTGGGATTTGCCAAACAAATAAAACTATCTTATTACTTTAAAACAATTTACAGGTTTAAAAACAGCTGCTTTACTCATAAAGCCTTTGAACAAATAGGCCTAAGCAAGGCTACTTGGGACAGCTAAGGTTCTTCAAAGTGGCTGGATTAAAGTGAATGCCAATGAACATTCACGAGATAAAGTGAATGCCAATGAGCATTCACGAAATAAAGTGAATGCCAATGAGCATTCACAAAACCGAGCAGTAAATGCGGAGCATTTACGACCAGGCAGGCTGCATGGCCGAGCAGTAAATGCGGAGCATTTACGACCAGGCCCAGGATGCATGGCCGAGCAGCAAGCCAAAAGCTTGCGACCAGGCCCGTCATACCTCCTCAGAATGGCATTGGTTAGCATTTTACCAACACTTGCTGAATAGTTATTAAAAAAGACAGCTTTTCTTTTTATGAGCCCTTGATGTTAGAAAAAAATTTTCTGTATTCTAATAACAGGTTTTTATGGGTTTTTATCGTTACCCTTAAGGATTAACACACAAACAGGGCTTGACTTTCACAGGACTTTTTTTAAACAATAAAGACAGAATTACGAAAAAATCAATGGATTAATATTTGACACCTGATTGACAAGTTTTTATACTTTTTATAGTAATAGTGTCTGGGTCAGACAATTCCAAATTTAAAGCATTTGTTGCCTAATAAGTATAAATTTTAAGGCTTGCATTCCAGGAAAATCACTCAAATTTGGAATTATTAATGTCAAAATCGGCAAAAACAAACCGATAGAGACAGTAGACTTCTGGGAAAAATAGTATTAAATTCCAATCAGAGAAATTAATCGAAATGATTGACTTTTTCATAGAAATATTCATAGATTGAAATTACAGTAACAATGAGGGGGTTAAACAGTGTATGTTTTCTAAAGATTATGATTCACAGGAATTCCTAGATGAGTTTGACAGCATTATCAAACTTGATAGCGATTACGACGACTTTGATGATGATATGGAAGATGATTACTATGATGACGAATTCGATGACTATGAAGATGACTTTGAAGACGAATACCAGGATGATTTAGACGACGAAGACGATTTTGATGAAGATTTGGACGAAGAAGAAGACGAGGACGAAGAAGAAGAGGAAGTAATCGAAGACTATGGCGATGAATTTGAGGATAATGATGAAGAATATTTTGATGATGATGATTATGCCATAGAAGACGATCTTGATTACGACGATCTGGACGAATAAATCTCAGGGCACTTAAACCAGAGCTTTTCTAATTCATAGAATTCCCTCTGCTCCTCTTCCATCAAATGAACAATAAAATAACCACAATCAATTAAAATCCAGCCAGCCTCAGAACCCGATTTTCGCGAATGAAGAGGCTGGATTTTTTGGGCGCTAAAAAAATCCTGCAAATGCCGAATCAATCCTTGTAAATGAGCGCGGCTTCGAGGTGTGGCAATAATAAAAAAATCGGTCCAGGAACTGTTTTCGCCGACATAAAGGACAATGACTTTTTCCGCTTTATGTTCTTCCAACAGCTTTGCAAGGTCGATAATCTGGTCTTTTCGTTTATTGTACATGTCTTCCATTAAAATCCAATCCTAAAATTAAAGTAATATCCGGTTGATTTTCATCCAAATCAATTTCCGTCACGATGTTTGTGCATTTTATAATATCCGCTAATTCCTTAAGAATTCGGGGGTTTCCGCGATGATCAATCACCTGGGTTTTCTCCTTTTCCTCTTCATTTTCATCGGTATTACCCACTTTCAGAACATCATAACCAAAACTTTCGAATAAAATCGCGGTGCTGCGGGCCAGTCCGGTCCGTTCTGTGCCGTTTAGTATTTCCATGGTAACCACGAGAGCGTCAGTATTAAAAGCCTCGTTACTGGCAATACTTTCTTCAAGTTGCTGAACATTAAGCCGTAAATATTCTCCTTTGGTATGGGGAAAGAGCAATTCCTCGGAAACCCCTTCCACTACCTCCAGTTTACCTTCAACACGCTGCTTGATAATATGTTCAGAATCAAAAATAGTCATTTCCTTTAGAAAAGCCTGAAAATCCCGCGCGGAAATATTGGTATCAAAAAGCTTAAAAAAATAGTCAAAGGCTTTTTCATCCTGTAAAAATTGATGAATTTCCGCCTCACCCATTCTTTTAAACAAGCTTTGAATAAATTCCTGCTTGCGCCAAATTTCTTCCCGAGGATCTTCCATCGCGGCTTTATAGCGAAGATAATCTACAACCTTATCGCCGTCGAGCTTCACGCTCCCTGAAGGAACCAGAACCTTATGCCCATCAAATACAAGATCAACAGGATTTGAAATAAAAAAAACAAGACCTTCAAGCAGATCGGTGATTTTGAGTATATTTTCATAACTGATAGAAATATAAAACAAAATATCTGTCGCCAAAACCTTTTCAACCGCGGTTTTAAGAGGGCTCAGATTGTGTTTTTTATACAAAACCGAAATGGCATCCACACGGTCGAGTTTTTCAATACGCCCACCCAGATTAGGTGGAATATGAAGAAGACCCGCCTTCTTGGTCCCAGGATGATAAAAGAAGCATTCCATAAACCGGAGCCCATCTTCATCAGAAACAGTGAATAAAACATTAAAAGGCTGATCCCTGGACAGACGGTCAGTCATGACATCGGACCTGAAATACACCACCCCCACAATGACAATTCCTGTCACAATAATGATAATAAGCGCTAACAGAATAAAACTCTGGTCAAAACCTGCTTTTTTAGACATCCCGGTTCATCCTTTCTTTCAATTCTTTATACATTTTTAAAGAAGATTGGACAATCCTTCGGCCTTTTTTCTTCAAGTCTCTGAAAATAAATTCAGCCACCCATAACGTCATTTTTTCAAGATCATAGCTTAATACCTTTTGCCTGAGCGACTCCTTGATAAATTGCCGATGGGGTTCCAATAAATCAGCGCAATAGATCACCATGGAAAAGGGTTCCATCCCCGGACGACCGAAAATATGATCACGAATTCCCTGAAGTATCATTTCATCGTTAATACCCCAGTTTTTTTGAGCTAAAACAGCTGCTGCTCTTCCATGAAGCAGTGTAGGCCTTTGCTTTTCATCAGAATCCAAAGCCAGGCCATCCTGGGTTGCGATTTTTATCAGCTCTTTTTCGGAAAGTTCCTTGGCAGCATCGTGGAGCAAACCTGCCAAAAAGGCTTTTTTGGCAGGCAAACCATGTTTTTTAGCTAATTTCTTACTCAATTTAGCTACGGCGATGCTGTGTTCATAGCGCTTGGGTGATAAATGTGTTTTTAAATAATCCTTGATTTGTTTCTTTAATCCCACTTTTTATTCAAATTCCGAAACAGTGGTATATTGAACAAAGGCCTTCACTAAAGCATCCAGACCAATACGCGAAAAGGAAGAAATGCCGATTATATGTTCTTCGGGATATTTTTCCTTCAAGAGCTCAAGATTTTCCTCAGCTTCATCAAGATCAAGCTTGGTACCAATGATCAATTTACTCTTGGTAAGCAGCTCCGGCGAAAAGGCTTCCAGTTCTTTTCTGAGTATCTCAACCGCGTCAAGACAAGCAGGATCGCCCATATCTATCATTAAAATGATTAAAAAGGTCCTTGAAATATGTTTCAGAAAACGAATCCCCAAACCCGCTCCCTGAGAAGCGCCTTGAATGATCCCTGGAATATCTGCCAGAATAATGTCACGGTCATATACACGTAAAACACCCAGATTGGGTATTTTTGTGGTAAAGGGATAGGGCGCGACCTGAGGATGAGCATTAGTAATGGTTTTTAGCAAAGTAGATTTACCGGCATTGGGAAGCCCGACAAAACCAATATCCGCTATAAGGTTTAATTCCAGCTGTATCTTGCGTTCAACACCCTCTATTCCAGGTTGGGCATAGCGCGGGGCCTGGCGCCGGGCTGTGGCAAAATTCATATTGCCTCTCCCGCCTTTTCCGCCACGCAGAAAGACCCATTCTTCACCATCGGTGTTGAGATCCTTAATAATTTCTCCGGTATAAAAATCCTTTACATAGGTGCCAGGAGGGACTTCAATAACAGCATCATCGCCGTTTTTTCCATGCATTTTTCGTCCCATGCCAGGCAAACCGTTTTTGGCCCGGAAAACATGCTTTCGCTTAACCTGAAAAAGGGTCTTCAGGTTTCTCCGGACCTTAAACACAACGTTTCCGCCTTCACCGCCATCGCCGCCGTCTGGACCACCCTTGGGAACGTATTTTTCGCGTCGAAATGAAACACAGCCGCTTCCGCCGTTACCAGAAAAGACTTCTATAACCGCTTCATCAACAAAACCGGTCATAGATTATCCTTATTAATTCGCTTGAACTGGCTCAATACTGATATATTTGCGGTTCTTGCGTGATGAAAATTTTACTGAACCATTGATTTTCGCAAATATTGTATGATCGGTTCCCATACCAGCATTAGCGCCAGGATGAAATTTTGTGCCACGCTGACGAATAATGATGCTGCCCGCGCTGACAGTTTCTCCGGCAAAAGCCTTAATACCTAATCGTTGGGAATTGGAATCTCGTCCGTTTTTTGAACTACCGCCACCTTTTTTATGTGCCATTATCTACCTCCACTATCATCATCTTCAATTGTAATGTTTAAATTGCCGGGATAATCTTTGCGAATATCCCATAAAGCCTTTAACAGGTAATCAGTCACTCCTTTTAAATAAAGGGTCTGTGACCGATCATGGCCCGGAAGAGCTAAATCATAGCTGCCCGGAGCCCCAGCCTTTCCTTGAACAACAAAACCTCTGGACTCTAAAAGCCGGGCTGCTGTTCGTAAATAGCTTGATACCAAAGCACAAGGAATATTCTTTCCCGGCTCTCCCTCAGCGTGCCCCTTTGCTTTCATTCGCTTTAAGCACCCCTGGGAATCCAGAATAATATCCAGATTGATATTATCAGAACCGGATTTTGCCAATTAATTGGCCCCTGAAATATCCTCAACCTTGATAACACTGTAGGATTGCTTGTGTCCTGTTTTTTTCCGATAACTTTTGCGTTTCTTGTATTTCATAACAATAACTTTTTTACCCCGGGTATCGCCTTCAACAACTGCTTTTACTGAAACACCTTTTACAAAGGGATTACCGACTTTAATATCGCCATTATTTGAAACAAGAAGAACAGAATCAAATTCTATCGTGGAACCGGATTCCTGATTGAGTTTATCTACTTTTAACAGGGCGCCTTTTTCAACCTTATACTGCTTACCCTTGATTTCAACTAGTGCATACATCTTCTTAACCTCGATCTTATTGGGATTTAGACAGTAAAATTATCATTTTCAAGTTTACCGAGTCAATACCTTGAAGAAGATTTCTTGAGTCTAAACCGGAATTTAATTTATTAACCCAACCCATAACAGGGCTGGAGAATTGTCAGTTTCTAAAAATCTGTGAGAGAATAACATAATTTTCTGATTATGCCTATAGCTAATAAGAATATTCGTACTTGTTTAGTTAAATCACAATTCGGCTACTAACGCGTTAGGGATAGAAGGCATGGCTTGCAATTTTTTCAAAAATTGCAAGCCAAAGCGTTTTCTGCCGGATAA
>JAFGWI010000004.1 GCA_016937215.1 Spirochaetales bacterium
TAGCAAGTCATTTTTGAAAAAATAACTTGCTATTATTACAATCCTTAACGCTAAAAATAGTGATTCCTGTTTTAGCTAAACAAATACAAAATAAGTTATTTTGTACTTGTTTAGCTAAATCGCAATTCGGCTATTAATGCGTTAGGGATAGAAGGCATGGCATGCGATTTTTTCAAAAATCGCATGCCAAAGCGTTTTCTGCCGGATAATTAGTTATTAATTTACATTTACCTGCTAATGGCTTATGTCAGGACTTTTAAAATTAGCTATAGTGAATATAGATTTTTTTTTAAAATTATGTTTTAATAAGTGATGACAATATTGATAAATTATATATTTTTATTATTTATTCACAATAATTAGTTAAACAAGTTTAAAATAAAAATAAAACTTATCCATCTATTAGTATTAATAAATTAAAAAAGGAATGCTATGTCAAGCAAGGAAATTACATTAACTCAAAACTATAAACACAATTTTCAACGCATTTTAGTTGAGTCTTTGAAGCTTTCCGGGGCTAAAGAGGTAATCCTGATATACGGAACCAATGAAACCCTGAAACAGCATCTTCCTGTTAAAGATTGGGATCGAGGTGCCCTTTATGCTCTCCGGTTAAAGGGGATACTCAGCTTTATCGCACCCTATAATTGGCTCAGTACTCGGCAGCAAAAATACTTTCCTGTGCCCAATCATGTTATGAAAAAAAACAGGATTATGGAAAATCAGGGTATTTCGCCTTTTGTTTTAAATCGAAGCGCCCATTTTTATCAGGAAGGTATTTCTGCCATAATGGTTCAGGATATAAACAAGTCTATTTTCAACACAAAAGAGGAGTTGATTCAAGTTCCTGTGTTTTGTTTTCGGTCACCTGATATAAGCCGCTTTCGTGAGGATATTCAACTTAATGTACAGGAATTAAGGCGATTGAATCGGAATAATTATCTTTGTTTCCCAATTCCTCGTTTTGGATTACTTTTACTTAACAATGTCCGACAGGATTTGTTTAACCGAAGCCAGGAGAATGAGCTAAAAGACCTTTTGTCCATACTCACCAAATGGGTGTCCATAGCCTCTACTTCTTATTTTAACCAGATGGGAAAGTTTATCAGCGAACAGCAACGCATCAGCGACCTTCAGGACATGGAGAATTCCCTAAAATCCAAAGAAAAAAAACTTTTGGAACGAGAAGCTGAGCTTAAACGCAAAATGACTGCCATGGACAAGATTACAGTTGAAAAGTATCGCAGTGAATTGTACCGTCAACGCGTTCCTGATGAAGCCAGTATGGCTCGTCAGGTTATTGATGAAATGTCCTTTGAAAAGGAATCAACTCTTCAAGGCATGTACAGCCGTACGATGACACATTTTATAAAACGGAAAAAAAATATCAGCACTCTTCAAAAGCAGTGGGACTCTCTTAATCAAAACATCGAAGAATTGAAAAATATTATCTACAGGGCCACGAGAAAATACCGGAATTTAACCCAATTCCCCTTCTGGAAAATGATCATACATCGCGTCAATTACCTTGGTCGGCATAAAAAGGAATTCAGCCAGGGGCTTACCTTTGAAATTGATCAAATCATCGGTTTTATGGAATACAGTCTGGCTGCCCAGGCTTTTTTACGAGGCCGAGAGTATGAATGTGAAGGCCCTTGTTATACCAGTTTGATGAAATTATTAAAACTCCTTGAAAGCCTTCATCAGGAACGATTGAAAAGGCTGGGTATCACCTTTAAGTATAAAAACCACACACCAGTAAATAATATTCGCTTAAAAGGAATCCATCATTTTCATCTTCAGGAAGATGTTTTTGTTAAATTGATCAAATTTTCCATACAAGGGCTCCAGAATAAATCAAATAAAGCGATTCAGATTGATATCTATTTAAAACTCAACGGAAAAAACCAGGAATACTTTGAAATTCATTACCGCGACAACGGGCGAGGTATTGCTTATGAAGATAAGGAAAGCTTTTTTAATGATAAAGCGAATCACGATGAGAATAATGGTTCCATGGATGATATGGAAAAATCAACACGGTGGTCCATGGGTCCGGCGATCTGGAAACGTGTCACCAGTGCTGGCGGGTCAATCACGGAAGTAGGAATTCCCCAGGAAGGGGCTCATTTTATACTCTGTTTTGACAAGCTCCAGTCGGAAAACGAAATGGTAGAAAAAGAGCCGGAGTATTTAAAGGCACAGGCAAAACAATCAGCTGATTCGGATCATCAGCTTTCGGTTCAGGGAAAACGCATGCTGGTCATCGATGATGATATTGGTGTTTTTCTTTACATTTCTCAGGTTTTTGACGGGGCTTTTCATGTTTCCCATGCCAACACTTCAGAAGAGGCCTGGAACCAGATCCTTGGTTCTGATCCACCGGATATCATAACTCTTGAACTGGATTTAAAAGCAGCGGAAAAAGGAGAAAAATTGCTTCTTGACCTTAATTCCCGCGGCTATGGCGATAAAATACCTGTTATTATTGTTTCAGGATCAGACAGGGTCTATGAAGAGAGCCGTCTGATGAATCTGGGAGCATGGGGTGTGGTGAAAAAACCCATTCGGGCCGGAGAATTACGAGACCGAGTCTATCAGGTACTTGAACGGCAAAGGCAATTGGTGCATAGCTGATGATAATGCTTGATAACATAAAAAAAATTGATTTGCTTCAATTGGCATTCAATCTCTCGTTTTTCTGAATCGATGACCCCTGGTGCTGCTGAATCGGGAACAAGGACAAGAAGCTGTCTGTTCTTTTAGGGTCAAAAAGTTTTCTATACAACTGTTTATTATGCATATAAGCAAGATTAAATAATTGTTAATAACAACAGGCAGGCAGATAAAAGCGATGACAAAATCATGAAATATAGGAAAATTTTCCCGCGAAAAAATGAAAAACCGGGAATAAGGTCTTTATCTATTTGAAACAAATATTGTATAAATAAAAGGTCGAGTTTTTTTTGCCTACATCCTTGTAGGTTTGAAATAAAATTGTAAGATTATTTTAAAAATCAGGCTTAATTGGCTATAATATTAACCATAGATTCATTATACTTAAGCTATCAAATGATCAGTGGTCATTTGACTATAAGAATTTATCAAAACAGGGCATTTTCATTTATTGAAGTGCATCAATCATTTCTTCTTGAATGAAAATTACCATTGTTTATTTGAAATGTAATCAACAAAACTATAATTTTGAAACAAATACTGTTGCGGGGGATTTTTTGTGAAAAAGAAATTGTTTATAGCTTCAACCGAAGAGGGCAGCGGGAAAAGTCTTGTGACTATCGGTTTAATCAATGCTTTGCGGAGTATTGCTCCCAAGGTCGGCTATATGAAACCTGTCGGCCGCCTTAATGGCAAAGACAGTGAACCAGATGAGGATGCCATTCTTATAAAAGAATTATTCAAGCTGGACGATGATCCGGCTGATATGAATCCTGTAAGTATTGGAGACAACCAGGATGACAAAAACCTCTTTTTTGAACGTATTTTCAGCGCTTATAATAAATTATCCAGTAAGCACGACGTAATTGTTCTTGAAGGAACCGATTATACCAGTGCTGTTTCAGCCCTGGAATTTGACATCAACGCTGAACTGGCCCAAACCATGGCCGCGCCGGTTTTACTGGTTGCCAATGGTTACCAGAAACCGATAAGCCACATCATCGAATCGATTGTTGAAAGTGTTTTATCCTTTAAAAAGCATGGCTGCCGTGTACTCAGCGTAATCATAAATCGCTTTTCATCTGAAAATCTTGAAGCAGACACCGAAGCTATAAAAGCGGCATTAAAAGCCAAGAAAATCAATTTCGGCGGTATTTTATTGTGTAATCCTATTCTTTCCGGCCCCCGATTAAAAGAAGTGATAGATACACTTCAAGCTCAATTGGTTTTTCAAGGCGATGATTTATCAAGGGTTGTCACCGATGTAAAGGTTTTGGCCATGACCTCGGAAAATGCCCTGAGCTACATGAAGAACCAGGATGGTTGCCTTCTCATCACACCTGGCGACAGAATCGAGCATATCTTTGCCATATTAATTGCCCAGAAATCTGCTTTTTATCCCATTTTTTCCGGTCTTATTCTGACCGGCGGTATCAAACCCTCGGAAAACGTTATGCAGTTAATCGAAGGGCTTCAGGATATTGGAATATCCATTCTAAGCGTACCTGACGATACCTATCAGGCTGCCTTGAAAATTAACCAGATAAACGGAAAACTACGTTCCGATGACAGGGAAAAAATCGATATAGTGAACCGCATGGTAGAAAATTATATTGATGTCAAACGCTTGTATCAGGAACTTGGAGAAATTCAGACCGATATCATTACACCCCAGATGTTTATTTACCGTATCATGGAAATGGCACGAAATAATCAGCAAAGGATTGCTTTGCCTGAAGGAGAAGAGCCTCGAATCATTACAGCAGCCTTTGAATCAGTTAAGAAAGGCATCTGTCAACCTATACTTTTGGGCAATTCCCATATCATCGAAGAGCAGGCAGCCAAGCTTAAAATCCCCCTGGATAAAATTACCATTATTGATCCCAAAACTGCTGATCCCGCTCAGATCAAGGAATTTGCCGACGATTATTACGAATTGAGAAAGCACAAAGGTGTTACTCTGGAAATGGCCAATGAGGTAATGCTCGATCCTGTCCATTTCGCGACCATGATGGTGTATAAAGACATGGCTGATGGTTTTGTTTCAGGAGCAATCCATTCTACCGCGGATACATTAATCCCTGTATTGCGAATTATAAAGACCAAGCCTAGGGTTTCCCTGGCCTCCAGCGTGTTTTTCATGTGCATGCCCGACCGTGTTTTGGTATATGGCGACTGCGCCCTTGTTGAAAATCCCGATGCCAATCAATTGGCTGATATTGCCATTTCCAGCGCTGAAACCGCAGTGGCCTTTGGAATCAAACCCTATGTGGCCATGCTTTCCTATTCTACCGGAACATCAGGTAGAGGCAAGGACGTGGACAAGATCCGGGAAGCCACTGAAATTGCCCGTCAAAAACGGCCCGACCTGATGTTTGAAGGTCCGATACAGTATGACGCTGCGACCAGTGAGGAAGTGGCCAAGGTCAAACTCAAGAACAGCCAGGTCGCGGGTAAAGCCTCTGTTTACATCTTCCCGGACCTGAATGCCGGAAACACGGCTTATAAAGCGGTTCAGCGCTCGGCAAATGTACCTGCCATTGGTCCGGTCATGCAAGGGCTTAAAAAACCGGCCAACGATTTAAGCCGGGGAGCAACGGTTACAGACATCCTGTACACCATGGCGGTGACAGCAGTTCAGGCTATAAGTAACCGAAAATAACTTTTACCTTATTGCTCATTTTTGGGCGTTACCTGCTGCCCAGGGGCATGGCAGGCCGGGCTTTCTGCCACGCCGCTAGCGCTTTGAAGGTTTTGACGCTGAAATAATCAGCGTCAAAACGCTTTGGCTGTCCATTTTTGAAAAAATGGACAGCCATGGCTCCAATCCCTAACGCGTAAAACGCAGCAGGCAAGGAAGAAACACAAATAAAAATGCATAATTTCAAACCCCAAAAAAACCAGCTTCTACCCATGGCGAGAAAATCAGGAACAGGCGGAATTATTCACGGTTTTCTTATAATCGGTAATTGATTTTATTTTTAAACCCAGCATCAAAGGCAAAACTGAGTTTTAGAATTTTTTCAGGGCAGCTATCCTTACAGCTCTGGCATAAAGTGCAATCCGATGACAAAACCCTTTTTCCTTCTTTAATGTAGCGGCTAACCTGAATATCCATGGGGCATACTTTTTCGCATGTTCCGCAGGATGTGCATTTTTTGCTCTCTCCTTTAATTTTAATCAGGGAAAAAGGCGAGCCCAATTTTAAAAATACGGTAATGGGGCAAAGATACTTGCAAAAAGCCCGGTTGTCCCGTAAAACAAAAGCCATGATAATGGCAGCAGCATAATAAATTACATTACCAGCAAGAAACCAGAGCAAACTGATTTGTGAATTGTAGGCAATCTGGCCAGGGGTTCTGCTTTGAAAATAACTGAAGTGGTTATAACCCAAAGTAAACCAGGCAACCAGAACAAAGGCAAGGGAAAGAAAAAAATGGATATAACGAAGTCTTCCGAGTTTTGGTATTCGCCCATTGTTTCGTTTAAAAGGCAATACATCCAGCACCATGGCTGTCCAGCAAGCCCATCCGCAATAGATTCGTCCAATTACCGGTGTGCCAAGGATTTTGGCAATCAGGTAATGCATCAAAGGTGCTGTCATCACTCCGTATAAAATTTCAAACCAAAAACCCTCGATTTGAATATTTTGTCTTGCAACAATACCAAGAAAGACAAACAAATAAATTCCCACCATGAACTGTGTCAGTTTTCGGCCAAGGGCTTTTTTCTTCCGCGGCAAAATCTGGTAAAGGGTCATTCCCAATCCAAAGGCCAGTCCGATATAACCGAAGTTAATCAGAAAAAAGATATTCTTTTCAGGGTTCATGGCAAAAAGCGCGATTGCCAAGGTCCAGAAAACCAAGGTGAAAAACAGATTCACAATAATACCTTTTACATTTACCTTGTCACTTTTCATAGGCTCCAGCTTTTATAATTTGATTCACCCTATTTAACAGTCTTAAGTCTATTCGATATATAAAAAATTTCCAAGTGTTTATGGTTTTAAAGTGAATCCCGGTCAAACTCTAGGATATAAACACCATGCCCATCGCTGAAAACCTCATGAAAATTGTCCAGAAAGAATTTCAGCCGTTCCGGCGACATATCACTTTTTTCGATGCAAAAATAGACGAGGTCGTATCTTTTTACTAGGCTCTTTATGTCGTTAACCGAAGCTCGTTGAATAATGAAATTCTTATCAGAGAAACGCTGGTCTACATTCACATTGTAATTCATGTAAAAAGGCATGGTTGCCAATACCGGTCGTCCGCTGTAGGATTGAATATCATAATAGGACATAATTACATTGCTGCTCATTATAACCGCATCCTTGGGTGTGTTTTCATTAATCCACTTCACATAGACAGGGCAATAGTAAACATCTGGGGAATAGCTCATGAAAAATTTTGAGTATTGCACAGGCATGGCCATTATTCCAGGCAATGCGAACAAAGCCAGTAAAATGTATTTTAAAAAATTAAAACGGTTTTTTGAAACATACTGAAAAATCAACCAGAAACCCAAAACGATCATCGGAAGAGCAAAAAGCTGAAAAAACCATTGGAATTCATGGGGAATAAGCACCGGAAAACTAGCCAGTCCCCTGGCCCAGAGGGGCCCTCGTTCGCCTAAAAAACGAATATAACCCGGAAGCTGTCCTAAAGTAACAAGAGCCAGAATAATCAATAATAAACGGTATTGGGAGCGATGAAAGCGGCGAATCGCGTAAATAATCCCTGTTATAAGAAAAACAACGGTCAAAGGAAATAAAATCACATTCGGAATAAAAAGGGCAAACTCGGGGTCCATTAGTTCAATTGCCAGGTGTGTGAGGGGCGATGGATTCAATTTGGCCCTGAAAAGATTCGGTATCCAATAGGGTGCCCAGACAATAACAGGAATAACCAGAGCGGCCAAAAAGGATTTCCATTTATCAAAGTGTTTGTAAACCAATATATCCAGGCTGATGAAAATAAACAGGCTGCCATAGAGTATGAGCCCGGAAAGCGAGTGATGAAGCAATGCCAAACCGGTTAATAGGCCCAAAATTGTCGATCCCAAAAGGGGCATGCCTTTTTTGTGCAGCTTTGAAAAATAGAGCAGCACAGCGAGCATAACAGCCACTCCGTGAACAGATGTCAGCACCATGGAAAAGAAATGGGTATTGACCCAAGGCATAATCACCATCAAGAGGCTGCTGAAGAAGGCCATTCTTTTACCCAATAGCTCGGCTATTAGAAGATAAAAAAGAATCGGAATGGCAAGATTGGCTAGAAAAACCGAATAAGCGTAAATAGTAAATACACTTAATCCTGTAATCCTGGAAATAAGGGCCATGATCAGGGGATTGAGGGGAGGGTACCAAATATATTCACCCTTTATTGTTGGGTCCTCAAAGATTGGCCGGCCGTTCATTACTCCTGTGGCATAGGCAATATCGCGATAGATATCAGAAGTCATGGGACGGTTTTTTTGAACATTTGGTCCTATCAGAACAATATACAATATAAGGGTCAGTAAAATAATGCCCACAAGGGGGCCGTATTTTTTAGCAAAGGAAAGAAGTGTTTGATTCATAATAATCCTGTCCGGGCCAATTTACGAATAAGATTTATGTAAGTGTAAAATAACAGGGCTACATTGTCAATATTGATGGTTTTCAGCCTAGCTTTTTCAAAAGCACGGTTAATTTTGTAGGACCTGCCAGGCGCGCTCAATGGCCTTTAAAAAAGGGGGGAGCATTAAAAGAATAATGTTTCAATCACTTGTCATTCTGAGGAGGAACGACGAGGGCCTGGTCGTAAACGCTCCGCGTTTACTGCTTGGTGACGTGAATCCTCATTGGGATTCACTATAATCAATCTGACAATCATGGGCAAGCAATCGCATTATAATTTTTATAGTTGTTTTGTCACTCTGAGCTATCACCCGACGTCATTCTGAGCAAAGCGAAGAATCTCATTTGGCATAGATCAATTGTATTCACAAACAAAAGCCCCAAATCAGGCGAGATTTTTTCCGGACGCATAATTGGTTAAAAACCCTTACAGTGATTGTTGCACGGTCCTCAAATGCGTTTTGTCAGAGAGATAGTAGCAAAAGAGATCGTGGTGATACATCCTTTGCACAATGCAACATTTTCTGGCGCAACAAAATGAAGGCAGCCAGTGAGTGGAAAAAACGAGAAACAGTTTATTGCAGAAACCGATAAATCAGGGATTAACCGTCATTTAAAAAATCAACCAGATTATCATTGGATAATTGAAAAGTTCAGTGTCAATTTCATGAGTCCTGACCTGATCTCGGGTACATAAGAGTTATGGATTATAAGGATATTGCGTCGATTTTGGCTTTAGGCCGTATTTTACGGATCTGTTCGACTTCTTCGGCGAATTTTTCTAAAATTACCGGAATTTTATTCACCAGATCCGGGTGTTCCCTGTCTATGGCAATGAGCAGGGTATCGGTTTTTGCGAAAGCGTCTTTTTTGCGGACTCCATCACTAAAAGCAGCACGGCCAAAGACCTGACCAGGATGATATTCAACATGATCGATTTCCACAATGCCTTCTTTTATCCAAAAAAACTCTTCGCCCCTGTCACCCTTTTTTATGATTTGTTCTCCTGCCGCGTAAAAGAGCTCCTTGGTCAGGTCCCCCCGACCCTGAAAGCCGTATTTGATTTTATAATCAACCTTGATATTTTTAACAATAAGCATGCAGTCGTGACCGCGACGTTTTTGCTCAACCTTTTTCCGGATAGCACCCGAAGCATAACGTTGGGCTTCATCTACCGCGTCGCGCAGTGTCATACCTGGAAATTCTTCCTTGATTTTAACTTCAATGTCTTTGCTGGGTTCAATAATTTCCTCGCCTTTGGTATTTACGAAATAAACATCTCCTGTGGCGCTGACAACTGTAATGATACCTCCTGGCATAGTTTTTCTCCTTTTTCAAATTTTACTTTCTGCAATTTACTTTCTTAACAAGTATTTTCTATGCAGTTATGTAATATTTTACACCACATTAATATCACAATCCGGAAAGAAAAAGAAAATCTGCCAAATGGTATAATCATGCTATGTTATGGTGATTTTTTTTGGAGCAAACTCTTAAGCTGATTGCATTTTTTTCTGAAAATGGAGTATGATGATTTCGCGTTTATGCGGATTTTTCAATAATACTGACAGAATCTATCATCAAACTTTATGTTGTGTTTTTAAGTTTTTCGAATCAGAAAGGACAACTTTGTTGTGTTTAAAAAAATCTTAGGCTGCTTCTTTATATTTTGTATTTTGTTGTTAATGTCTGCTGTTGAACCAGGTGAAACAAAACTCTGGTCCCTTGAGGATTTTAATTTTTGGATCACCCATCACAGCGGTATTGTTTACGCTTATCATCATGTGGAAGGTCTTTATATTTCCAAGGATTACGGAAATACATGGGCTGATATCACTCAAGGTTTGCCACACAAGGTGGTTTATCCCTTTGATACAAATGAAATTCGGCGTCTAACCTGTTTGTATCTCGATCCCTTGAATCCCAGGCGCGTTCTTGTAAGTACTTCTTCGGAACTTTATTTATCTTGTAATTATGGAAAAAACTGGGAAAAAATTCCCCTGGACCAGCCGGTTTCACGGGTTGTAACCATAAAAAGCTGTGCCCTGGCATCGGAGGATGCCGATAGAATAGCAATAGGCACGGGTTTTAATGGTCTTTACGAAACAAAGGATAGGGGTTTGACCTGGACCGATCATTCTAATAAATTAGGGCCTCTTAAGCAGGGATTGGGCTTTTACGAGGAAATTAGCTCCCTGGCCTACGATCCTGAAAAAAATGACAGGATCTATTTTTCAGCCGGTTTTGGCAAGGGCGTTTATTTGCTCGACCTTACCGAGAATAAACTGGTGGATCTGGATTTTTCAGGTCGTTCGATGTCCATTCCCATCGTCGAGATGGCATTCAGGCCTCAACCTAAACCTATAGGTGAAGAATTGGCCAAAATCCGGGGGCTCTCCTCCGATCCACCGGGTGAGACACCAGAAATTGTAAATGAACCGCCTGTATTTGAAGCCCTTCATCCGGAACCAGGATTTGGATGGATACTTCAGGCTTCATCCTATTATAATGCCTATACCTATTCTCCAGAGCAACAAAACTGGCGTGTGGCTCCGCGAAATCCGGTAAGGAAAATGGGGCTGGAAATTTTAACTGAGGGAAAAAAGGCTCGTTTGGAAAAATCAGCTGAAAAATACGGAATTTATGTTTCAGCCTATCATGGGGGCGATAAGTCCCGACTCAAAAACCATCTGAAACTGGTGAAAGACAGGGGAATGAATTCCATTGTAGTTGATATGAAGGATGAATATGGTATCGTGTGCTATGATTCCAAAGTGGATAAGGCCCTTGAGATCGATTCCATTGATAAACGCCTTGATGTTAAAGAACTTTTAAAAACCTGCCATGATCAAGGAATTTATGTTATTGGCCGCATTGTTGTATTCAAGGACAAGTATCTTTACAACTACATGGATAATAAATATGCTGCCTGGGATAAAACCACTGATAAAGCCTGGTTCAATGGTAAGGAATATTGGCTTGATCCTTTTTGTCAATGGATATGGGAGTATAATGCCTCTTTGGCTGTTGAACTGGAAGGATTGGGCATCGATGAAATTCAATTTGATTATATACGCTTTCCAACAGATGGCTATGTGCGGAATATTATCTATCGTTTTGAAAAACAAGGCCAGGCCCGCTCCGATGCCCTGGAATCTTTTTTAAGGGTGGTTCAGGAAAAAGTAAGCATTCCCATTGGCACTGATGTTTATGGTTTTAATGGGTGGTTTCACATGGGTAACTGGATGGGCCAGGATATTCCCATGCTCAGCGAATATGTGGATGTGATCCAACCCATGAATTATCCCAATCATTTTGCCCTTGATTTTTTGAAATGGATGACTTACACCGATCGTGCTAATTATATTCAAAAGGAAGGTACTCGCCGGACAGCTATGCTTGGCAATTACAATATTGTGGTTCGTCCCTATATGCAGGCGTTTTTAATGAATATTTATGGAGAGATGTCCATGACACCCCAGGAATATGAGTTCTTTTTGGATACTCAGGCTAAAGGGGCTCTGGATGGTCATGCTTCAGGTTTCACCTTTTGGAATGCCTCGAATAATTATTATATGATAGCCAATGATCTGAGTCCTTATATAAAGGAATATGAAGAAAATAAAGCAATGCGCATCCCCTTTTAAAATAACGGCCAAATCGATTTTCATCGAATAATGGCTTGTAATTGTTTGTGGCTAAAAAAGATAGTTTTTCTTGTCAGTTGTTTTTAATGCATTTGGATTTTTCTTGACTTTCCCAAGGACTATAAGTACTTTATTAATATCCGGAAGGAAGTTCCGGATCAGATGGGATCTGAGTTAGAGAAACTGAACTGTCTCTTCTGTCAGATTGCTCTAAGCCGGCCAATTGACCGGCTTTTTTTTTAGTGCGCCCCAAAAAAGTACACCCCGCATTCTTCTTTAAGTGATTCGAGAAGAGAGAAAATCGATATTGCCAATCCTGCCACAATAGAGTACTATGAAGCCTATATCCGGTCAGTGAATGTTTTTTAAAGCAGGTTTCTTTTTCAGCCTGCCGATGACCAAAAATAAGGATCATCCATGAAAAAAGCTCGTTGTGTCATTATTTGCTTTATTGCTATTTTTCTGCTTTTATCCTGTGAACCTGCGGATTATGAAAATCTGCCTCAGGAGGAATTGTATCACCTCGCCCTTGGTCGAATGGAAAATCAGATTGATCTGTTTCAGTTTGATAAAACCTCTGCTTATTTGAAAACATCCTATTATTTTAAAAACGGAATGTATTTTATTTCCAATGGGCCGGCTTTAAAGGTTATGCAGTTTAATTCCTATGGCGATTTAATGTTTCTTTTATATAACCCTGATGTAAACCCTCTTCCAACATCGCCTTCAGCTGAAAACCTGGAAGGTCAAATCGCTGACCAAAAATCACGCTCTTATTTTTTTAAGGGAAATGGTAAAATTGTTGTTGCAAGCGATAATTCGCTGTTTATTGAAGATCAAATCCCTAAAGAACAAATCAAAATGGATGAGAAGCTTAATGTGAAGCTGATTTCCCGTGTCCTGCGATTTGACCGAAGCGGAATTCTTAAGGATTATATAGGCCAGGAAGGAATCGGCGGGTCTCCATTTCCTTATATCAGCGATTTGTTCATCAATCATCAGGACAATCTGGTAGTTACATCCATGGTACCTGGAAAGAAAATACTTTACTGGTATAAAAATGATGGAAACCTCCTGTATAATCTGAGTTTTGATAATTCTGATTTGCCAAAAGAGGGTGATTTGATCCCATCTCTTGAAAAAATTCTTGTTTCCTATCATGAAGACATTCTGTATTTACATATTATTTTTTATGAAGAAGTGATGAACCTTCAGACTCAAACACGAGACACCTTTGATGTCAGTACTTCGCGTCTTTATAAATTCAACGTCAGAGAAAATCGCTTTGTGTCCTTCATTGAACTGCCGAAATCGGATAAATTGAAAATACAGAATAATAATAAAACCAACCTTATTCCTGGTCCCCTTTATACTGTATTAGGCATAACCGAGGATGATTATGTTTTTTTATTGCGCCCTGAATTGGATGAGCAGAATCTATTGACTATATTATCTCCGCGAGGAAGTGTTTTGGGGCATCGCCGTATAACCATAGAGGATTCCCAATTGTTTTATCGGGAACTTCATCTGGAAGCACAGGGCCTCATTACCGGTTTGCTGGGTTTTGATAATTACATCAAGGTCGTAAACTGGCGTGGCGATAAATTGCTGAGGGAATTGATAGATGAGCAATGATGAAGACAACCGCCTGGTCATTCCCAAAAATGCCAAACAGGAACTTGTTTTTCATTATGATCGAAAAGAGCGCCTTTCCATGCAGGGAGCCCCGTCTCAAAAAAAAACCGAGGGTTTTATAAAAAAATATCGTGGCCTTTTGATTATCCTGGCAGATATTGTCATCATTGGGCTAATCTTCTTAGGTACGCAAATCATGTTTTCTTACAATGGCCGCCCGATTAATCAGTATAGCTTTGAATTATCGGGGTACCGTATCAGCGACAAGGTTTTTGCCTCTCTACGGATTATTTCATCAGAACAGGCTGCCATCCAGAATAGGGCAAAGCGGGTGAGTATTGATTTTTTTCTGGAAGGCTATGGTCGTAAATATACCCTTGAAAATGAACTTCCCCAGGATGCCGGGCAGCACACAGAGATACGTGGAACTCTGGTTTCACCCTTAAAGGATCTTGTTCTGACAGCCCATATTTTTATTGGCAATGAGCGAAGGGAATTATCAGTGAAGGTAAGGGAGCGCTAAAGCTTTCGAAGCCTTGTTTTAATCAGCTTATTAATATCATTTGTTTTGGTTCCAAGGTTCGTGGAAAAAATCAGAAATGCTGATATTGACGTGTCTTATGAAATTATACTATTCTTGTAATGTCGAACCTAAATTTTAGAAGGATGGAAAATATGTATCAATTTTATTTCCTGGCAGTCCTTTTTCTAGTGCTCAATGGTTTTGTTCTTACTCTGGAACAATTATCCCAGAAATTTGAAAATCTGCTAAAAATTAAAGAGATTTTTTACTCAAGAATGTCTCTTCTGGTGCTTGGAGGAGCTGGTGTTATTACCGGTTTTTTTAAATTGTTCGCGACTTTTGGCGGAATAATAATTATCAGTGATTTTTTTCCGGCTATTGCCTCTCTGGCTGTGGGGCTTATACTTTTCTTGGATTTTTACAAAGAAAGTTCCGGTAATAAATCGCAATCCCTTGAAAATGTGGATGTTCTCATCACTCAATACCGCACTCTTATTGGCGTGGTATCCATGGTTCTGGGTTTTCTGCATTTTATTGTTCCCGGAGCTTTGTTGCTTTAATTTTTTTGGCTTGGCCTGGCCTAATGGTTTAGCTTTTTAGAATTAAATATAAACGACCTTTGTTTAATTTTCTTTCTCATTCTTTGATCACTTCTTAATGAATGGCAAGGGTGATCGGAATAAGCATTTCTAAACTAGAAATAATATATGAAAATCTTGAACGCGGGGGCAGCGGAACGCGGGAAATACAAAAATTAAGCAATAATTCATGGCTAAGAAAATAAGCAAAAAATGAAAGTTTATAGAGAAGGCCTTATATAGAGAGCGGAATTTCATCTCAAAATTTGTAAATATCACTTCTGGAAATTCTCTTTTAGTGTTATGCCTAAAATACCCGGCTTCCTGATCCCATGATATGCTGAAAAAAATAGTTTTCACAGGAATTGTTTATCGAAAGAAAAGCCATTGTTTTTTTAGTGTGATAATCTGGGACAAACAAAACTAGTGATAACCACAATATACCTACATAAAAAATGTAGTGCTGCCTTGAAATTTTTCTCTTCTTATCATACAATTGTAACTTAAAAAGAAAAGCGAATTGTAACAAATGGGCTTGATTTTAAGAAGTTAAACAAAAAAGGCGGTATTATTATGAAAATAGGAATTGTAATTTGTTTGGTCTTGCTGGTTGGAAATGGGGCTCTTTTTGCAGCCTCAGGTGATGTTAACCTTGATGGGGCCCTTAATATTGTCGATGCTTTATTGATCGCTCAATATTATGTGAATCTTGATCCTCAGAATTTTCATTTGAGCGAGGCAGATTATAATGATGATGAAGTTGTCAATATTGTTGACGCTTTATTGATTGCCCAGTATTATGTAGATCCGGATAAACCAACCCCAACACCCCTAGAAACCGCAACACCAGTGGTTACTCCGACACCCGATCAGGAGGTCTTGATGATTGTACCCCATAGTTCATGGAATTGCGGTATGTCCGCCGGTATCCCCAAACCCGAAGATGGCCAATTGGTTATGGAACTTGAAATTGGGCTAAGGGAAGTGTTTGATCTTGGCATGACTCAGTATGGTCTCAGAAAAGCCTTTGTCGGGAAAAGCGGTACTTTTACAGGTTCGAGAATAAATGGTACGGTTTCCGATGGTGGTCTCGATTTTCAGCTTGAACTATCCAATGGCGTTTTAGAAATTGAACAGCTTTTTGTTTTACGAGCCAGTAATGGTCATATTATTTTCATGAGAAATGCCGGAGTCGGCCCTGGTTTCGATGACCTTCGAATGGTTTTTGATATTGAGGCACCCTCAAACAGCACTTATAACTGGCTCAATTCCGGAAAGTATGTTGGCCGCCGTGTTTTGAATGAATCAGGCCGCAGCCTGAAAATATCAATATATGATGTCACCAATATCACTCATCCCGGTGGTAATGTGTTAACCATCACCAAGCCTCAGGACAAACCTGCCCAGCCTTGGGATTATCGAATGGCCAATGGTGAATCGCGGGGAAACCAGTTTATCATCGAAGATGTCGCCCTTGGCGGAAGCCAGTCAGTGGGTTCGACCAAAAATGGCCGGAATCGTAACATCATACCCATAACCGGCGGTGCAGTTTCAGGGAATCTTTCAGCCACCATTGTTTCCGCGGGTGCTGATTATCAAAATCTGGGGAATCCAATGACCATCGATGCCAGGTATTTATGGAAAACCAATGATGGTGTGGTTATCATTGTGCGAAATGGCGGGAGCTTCGGCTCGCTGGTTCCGACCTTTGAGGTTAAAGCAAGCAGTTCCTACAGCTATTTGAATAGCCGCAAATACCTGAGTTCTGATCCGGGAATGAGCGGAAACGGCGTAAGCATTACTTTTTACGAAAGCCGATAGACTTGTAAACCTTCATCCCGGGGTTATCAGCTACCCCGGGATTATTTTAAAATCAGCACCATACTAATCCTTATTTTCAACCTGCCGAATCTTTCCTGGTATTGGTTGACAAAATAGAGGGCTGTTCATAAGATAGGCCTCATGGATCTGATGCGCAAGCGAAAACATCTTGTTGTTTCATTACTCATATTTACATTTTTTTTCTGTTCAGTTTTGGCAGTCGTAACCGGGCTTTTTCTTGTTACCTCCTGGAATTGGAAATTCATCGAAAATGAAATAACTCCCATCAGATCGGCTTTACCGACTCTTGTCTTTGATAGGCATAATCAATTGATTACTGAATTTTTTTCAGAAGAAAAACGCGAAGTGATATCCCTCGAAGAAGTCCCTGAGTATTTGGTTTTCGCGATACTTACTCGGGAAGATCGCCGATTTTTTGAGCACTCTGGATTTGATATCACCCGTCTCTTCAAAGCAGTTCTCGATATTGTCAGTGGAGATTATTCAGGCGGCGCCAGTACGATTACCCAGCAAGTAGCCGGAAACCGCTTTCTGAATCGTCAGGAATTGACCTTGCGCAGAAAAATCCTCGAACTCTGGTATGCTCTGCAAGTGGAAAAGCAATATACAAAACAGGAAATACTTGAATTTTATATCAATGAAGTCCCCTTTGGCGGTGGAACCAATGGGGTCGAAGCAGCCGCACAGTTTTATTTTCAAAAATCTGCCAGGGAAATCTCTTTGGCCGAATCGGTTTTGCTGGCCAATGTTATTGCCAATCACTTCATATACTCGCCCATCAAAAGCCCTAATATTTCCAAAAAGCGGCAGCTAGAAATTCTCGGGCAAATGGTCGAGCTTGGCTATGTCAGCCAGGAAGAAGCGGATTTGAGCTTTTATCAGTACTGGCAAGGTTACAAAGGAAATCGTTTTCCTTCGGAAAGTGCCTGGATGAATCGTGATGACAAGGCCCCCTGGTTTAGTTGGTATCTTCAGGATGAATTGGCAGATCTGAGGCTTAATTCCGATGATATTTTAAAAGGCGGATTACGCGTTTATACAACCCTTGATCTGGAATATCAGGCAGCCGCTGATAACATGATGTCCCAAGGGCTTTCCTATGCCAATAAAGCCTACGAGAGAAACAATCAAATACGAAGCATGGCCGGCGACAAATTGTACACCCCGGTCATCAACTTGCTTGCTCTGGGTTTTAACCTGAAAGATTTGCGAACAGCCAGCAGCAAAGAAAGAAATTTGTTAAAAAAATATTTCCGAGAAAACATCAACCCTTTGATTGATGTTTTGGGTTTGACTTTGAATCGTCAGGACCTCATGGATGCTGCCGCGAGAAGCTTTGTTGTAGAAGAGCAGATCTCCCATACCAACAAAGTAGAAGGGGCCCTGGTGTCCATAGACTCGCATACAGGCCATATCCTGGCCATGATCGGAGGATCCAGGCTGGACTCAAAAAATAACTGGTTTAACCGCGCTGTTGACGGGAATATCCAGCCAGGATCATTGTTTAAACCCCTTTATTACGCGGCAGCCATTAACACGAAAAAATTTGACGCTGCCTCGGTGTTTATTGACAGACCCCTTGCCTTTGAAAACGGTGAAAACACCTATTACATTCCGCAGAATTATAAAGGCCTGTGGCATGGGCAGGTTCTGTTAAGAGAAGCCCTTGCAGAGTCCATGAATGTACCCTCATTAAAGCTCCTTCACTCTATTGGTTATGACACAGCCATAGATCAATCTGCTGCCCTTCTTGGTATTACCGATCCATTTGTTATTGAAAACAGCTTTCCTCGAATCATGCCCCTGGGGCTTGGCATTATTCAGGTGGCCCCATTGCAGATTGCCAGAGCCTACGCCTCCTTTCCAAACGGAGGAAAGGAAGTTGTACCTGTTGCTATTCGATATATTGAAGATCGTTATGGTAAGGTTATACTTGAGCCGGAAAAACAAATTCTTAACGCGCAAAAACGAAAAGCAAGCGCTGCTCAACTTTTGAGCCCCCAGGCTGCTTATATCATGTGTTCAATACTTGAAGGAACCATAAAACAGGGGACCTTGGCTGGTTCTGAATACTGGACTGGCGGATGGGATGATCGGCCTGTTGCGGGAAAAACCGGGACAACCCAGAACTGGTCAGCTGCATGGACATGCGGTTTTACCAATCAGGTTACAACAGCATTGTGGTTTGGTTTTGATCAAGGCAATCGTTCGCTGGGGAATGATTTGACTGGCGCGAGCCTTGCCGGCCGTTTCTGGGCCACCTACATGAAAGAAATCCATGAGGATTTGCCAAAAGAAAAATTCAGTGAACCAGCAGCAGGAATCGGCAGGGTAACTGTCTGTTCCTTATCGGGCGATTTGCCAAGCCCTGAAGGTTATTGTGACGGCCATATTTATGAAGAGCTCTTTATTGAAGGTACCCAGCCGCGTGAGTACTGCGCTATCCATAAGCTGGAGCATGAAAACAGTGAACTGGCAAAACAGAAGCTGGAAAACCGGATTTTGTCGCTTTGGCTGGATCAGGATAACCCCTTTAAGCTCACAGAGCCTAATCCTAAAGAAGGCTATTTTCTGAAAGAGCAGGAATCGAATTTCTATCAGTCAAATTGAATTAATTTAATTTAATGCTTTGCCCCTCAAGAGAAATGGAATTGCTTCCCTCGATGGTAATGTCTTTGCTGCTTTCCTGTTTGATGTTTTCAGCCTCAAGGGAAAAAGCTTTTTCAGCCTTGAATTCAATTTCTTCGGCGTCAAAACTGATCACACCCTTGGCATTAATGGAAAGGTCCTTGTCTGTTTCAATGTTAATAAGTTCATCACCGATGAGCATTTCTATTCTTGTTTTGGCATCAGGGCTCAAAAGCTGGATTTTTTCTTCGCCATCAGTATCATCAAGAATAATCCGAAGTCCGCTTCGGCTTCTGACAAAATGAAGGCTGTTATTACCATCATCGTTTAAGTCCGCGTCGGAATTTTCTTCAGTTACCGGCGGCTTAATGTTCTGGTTATACATGGAACCGAGCACAACGCCTTTTTCAAGTTCCTTGTCAAAGAACATCACCACCACAACATCTTCCAGCTCGGGCAGGCAGAAGGCGCCTATAGAATCTCCCGCAAAGGGGGTAAGAACCGGAAGCCAGTCGCTTTGGGTGTCAGCGCCTCCTTCGAGTTCAGGCAGGCTTACCTTAATTCTGCCCAGACCATCAGGATCCTGATTGTCACATACAATCCCGTGAAAAAAATTGGCATCTTTACTCATTTTTATTCTCCATGTTTAATAAAGTATATGTCTTTTTACTGTATCATTCGTGAAAAACCATAGATTATAAGTGTTTGTTCATCTGTTTTTGTATAAGGGCGTTACCTGCTTACACTCTGTTTCAGCAGGCCGGGCTATGCGTTACTCCGGCTATCGCCTCCGAAGGTTTTTGAGCGGAAGTTGTCCGCTCAAAAACGCTTTGCCCAGGAGGTTTTGAAAAACCTCCTGGGCATAACTCCTATCCCTAACGCTTGGCCCCCTTGGCCCGGTTTAGATAAACAATACACTCATATAATTTTAGCATAAATGACATTTTTATTATACGTCAATAATGAAAAAAAAACAGATATTTCCCACTTTCCGCGTTAAAAAAATAATTTCTTATAGTATATAGAAATAGAAATTATGATTTGGCAAATCGTAATTTCTTAACAAAGCCAATTGCAAAAGTCCTGACATTTGCAATTAGCCGCTATCTGTAGAATAACAAGTTATTATCCGATAAAATGGAAACTTACACACAACTATAATGATTCTTGCAAAACCTGTGTTTTGCAAGAGCCTCAATTCTAAATAAAATAAAAAATCACCTAAATTCACAGAGTAATGCGGGATATTTTACTAAAGTTCAAGGTTTTTTCGCGATAAAACCCGTATCCTGTCCACAGAAAACAGAGCTTTTTATCAGTTTAAAACAAGATTTTTGAATAAGATTGTCCATAAAATCCGGTTTTAATCGTTTTAAAACCGTAATGATCAATTGGCCCTTTGGCTTTAATACCCTATAACATTGGTCGAGAATATTGTCTATAGAATCATCACTTAGTCCTATGGCTGTAAAAGAAAGAACTTGGTCAAAGCTGTTGTCTTTAAAGGGCAAGTCGCTCATATTGCCGGTAATTAGATTGGGAATATTCTTTAACCGGGCCATTCTGATCATCTCGGTTGAAAAATCAATGCCATGATATTCAAATGAATCCAGAGCCATGCCCTTGCTTTTCAGATTATTCGCGATAAAATCATATAGCAAAGCCGTTCCGCACCCTATATCAAGGATCCTGCTGAAAGAAGGCCATTGGTGTTGATTCAACATGATTTTATATTTTTCCAGCTGAATCTCTGCCAGTTGGCTATCGTAATTGTGAGCGCTTCTATTGTAACTGTTTTGAAGAATTGTATGATTCATGATAGATTTAAATTAATAAAAAAAATTTTTTTATTTAACTTGTGTTTTTTATGAATTCTGTGTTATATTAGTAAAATATATACTAATATTCAAGTATAAAAATCAAATAGGTTTGTAAAAATAAAAACCAAGCTAAGCAGATGTTATGAAAAATGACAATTTCCTGGGCAAAGGTGTGGCTTTTCCGGTAAAAATCGGAGAGCAGGGGCGGTTTGACTGGGACACTAATGAAAAAAGTATCGAAAATTCTATTCGTGTTATTCTTGGCACCACTAAAGGAGAAAGAGTAATGCGGCCAGATTTTGGATGCGACTTGAACAATTTAATCTTTTCACCAAATAGTTCCAAAACCTATGCTATGGCCAAACATTACATAGAAGAAGCGCTCCATAAATGGGAACACCGAATCATCCTTGAAGAAGTCATTGTACAGCCCGACCCCGAAGATGAAGTCAGAATTAATATTTCAATAAAATATAAAATAAGAAGCATTAATACCTATTTTAACATGGTATATCCATTTTATTTGGAAAGAGGAGAAAGTGATACCCAGTCCCAACTTGGATGATAGAACATATAAGGATATCCTTAATCAAGCCATATCGTTGATTCCTCATTACTGCCCGGAGTGGACCAACCATAATGTGACCGATCCCGGTATTACCCTATTGGAATTGTTTTCCTGGATGACCGAGATGACAATTTATCGTTTGAACAAAGTTCCGGAAAAAACCTATCTGGCTTTGCTGGATTTATTAGGTCTTACTCTTTCCCCACCTCAGTCAGCCAGGGTTATATTACGCTTTTATCCTGTTGAAGGCTATAAGGATAATGTCAGGCTTAAAAAACGTTTACAGGTTGGAACCGAGGCTAAAAAAGGCAAGGAAACCATTATTTTTGAAACGGAAAAAGCCATTTCAATCACCAATTTTAATCTTGTTTCCTGCTATGGCCGTCATGAAGACAAAATCACCGATAATCTGGCAGAGCTGGAACGAAAAGGCGGCTTTAAAATTTTCAATGCTGCCGATGAAATTGAACGTAAAATTTATCTGGAATCACCCATTTTCGGATTTTTGGCGGAACAGAATGTTGTATCCCTTACCTTTGACACAAGCTATAAAATTTCCTCTGTTAACGACGAAATTACGAATTTCCTATCCTGGGAATACTGGAACGGTGAAAAATGGGTCGATATTGAAGACCACGCTTCAATTCATCAAAACAAAAAAGAAGATAACCAGGTTTTTTTTCAGGGCCCTCTTGATATTACTGAAATTGATGTTCAGGGAAAAACCGGTTTTTATTTGCGGGCATCGGTTAAAAAAATTCCTCAACGCGCCCGTTGCTTTGAAGTGACCAATGTCAGAACAAAACTGATTTTTGTGGGAGACGGGCTTTCTCCGGATCAATGTCTTGGAAATGTTGAAAACATGATTTTTACTCCCATTGATCTGGCTGTGGATTTTAAATTGTTTCCTGATTATCCCAAATATAACGATTCAATGTATCTTGGCAGCCGTGAAGTATTGAGTAAAAAGAATTCCCGGATCTCTATTCTCTTTGGTTTGAGTGAAATGAACGCGGAATTGAATATGAACCGGACGATTCAATATCGTTTTGAATTCTGGAATGGGCGAGATTGGGTTGTTCTTGGTTCAACCAGCCCCATAAATCCGGCAAGGTCATTTGGTCAATACAACTTAAATGATGAAACCAAGGGTTTTACCAAATCAGGTAAAATCGCTTTTGACTGCCCATCAGATATTAGCTATTGCGAAGTCAATGGCGAGGAAAATTACTGGATTCGAATCAGGATAGTGGCCGGCGATTTGGGAAAAGGCGGACAATTCCGAAAAAATGAAAATGGCACTATGGAGTGGACCTTTGATGAAAATATTTCATCGCCTTTATTTAACCGATTACGATTGTCCTATAATGCCAACAAGCAGCCTGTAGAGCGGCTTATCAGTTATGATAACTTTGCGTATCTTGACCATACAAGCATGATATCCAAGAACATGTCTTCTGAGGAAGAAAAAAAAGATGTGTCCTTGTTTACTCTGGATCCTGAAAAATTCCCGGTTGTGTATTTTGGTTTTGATAAATGTTTTCCAAACCGCGAAGGTTCAATATTTTTTAAAATCGATGAAAAAGACAAAATACTGGAATCGGCAAATTATTATGTGCGAAAAGATTATGCGGGAAAGCGTTTAAAACGATTCTTAACCTTGAATTGGCAGTACTGGAACGGAAAAAAATATGCTCCCATGTCGGTAAATGATTATACTGACAGTTTTCATGAATCAGGCTTTGTTGAGTTTACTTTGCCTGAGGATTTTGTTTCCCATGATGATTTTGGCAAGGATCTTTTCTGGATACGCTTGGTCTTTGAAGCAGGCAGTTTTGAGACTATGCCTGTAATTAACAACATTCTATTGAATAGTGTTTACGGCCTTCATCAAAGGACCTATGGCCGTGAAATTCTGGGCGGTTCAAGTGGTTTGCCAAACCAGCAGTTTGAAATTATCCGGCGTCCGATACTCCCCGGTTTAAACCTTGTGGTCAAGGAGCCTCTTATGCCACCGGAGAAGGAACGTCTGGACTTGGAAGCAGAAGAAGGTTCCGATGCTATCAGTTTGCGTAAAAACAGCAAAGCAAAAGATGAAGTTTTTGTTCGATATCATCGAGTTGATAATTTCTTGTCTTCAAAGTCCTATTCAAGGCACTATGTCCTGGATTTTCAGAATAATTGCATTATTTTTGGAGACGGAGTAAAAGGTTGCATTCCGCCTCGATCAAAAAACAATATCATTATAGAGGAATATTGTACTGGTGGCGGTGAAATTGGAAATATTGGTTCCGGTACTGTGAGGGTTTTAAGAGAAAATGTTCCTTTTTTGGCAGGGGTTGAAAATCCCTATCCTGCTGAAGGTGGGGCCGACCTGGAAGGGGTTCAAAGCCTTAAGGCTCGTGCTGCTGGCATCATGAAAAGTTTGAATCGTGCTGTAACAGCCGAAGACTATGAATGGCTTGCACTAGAAGCATCTGCCTCTGTTGCCAGGGCAAAATGTCTGAGCAAACTTACAGGCAATGGTGAGGTTCGAGTTATTATTGTTCCAAGAATCTTCGGCGAAAAGGATGTTTCTCTTAAACCTTTTCCCACACAAGAACTGCTTCGACGTGTTAAAGCCTATCTTTCTGAAAGAAAATTGATTGGTACAAAATTAAGAGTCGAAGCCCCTGTTTATATTGATCTGACGATTACCGCTAAAGTGGTAATGCGAAAAGAAATCCTTGAGAGTGGGTATATTAAGGAAAAAGTGCAGGAAGTCGTTCAAAAAAACCTGCATCCCATTTATGGAGGGTCAAATAAAAACGGCTGGGGTTTTGGTATGCCTTTGCAAAAGGATTTTATTGGAGCGGTTATAGAGAATATTCCTGAAATTCATCATGTTGAAGAAATTATTATGAAAAACATGAAAACCGGTTTTGAGGATGATGTCATAACACCGGGAGAAGATTCTTTGATTTTTGTTAAAGAAGTTTTGGTTGAAGAAAGGAAAAGTGTTTATTAAGGTTTTTTAAGTTTGTATAACAGAACTGCATTTTTTTGAGTTTAACGACTTTGATTAAGTGGGGGTTGAAATCGGAAATAATGTGTTGTTTGATGATAATACAATAGGGATGATAAAATAAATAGGGTTAATGCGCGGATTTTTCTGCACTTATAACGAATTGATAAAAAAAAATTATATTAAATTAAGGAGAAGTATATGCCTAATTACTTAACACCTGGAGTTTATGTAGAAGAAGTCTCCAGTGGAAACAAGCCGATTGAAGCAGGGGCGACCAATGTAGTTGGCTTTCTTGGAATTGCCCAAAAAGGACCCATAAATGAGCCAACACTGGTAACCAACTGGACTCAGTATTCGAAGATTTTCGGAGGAATGCACCGAGGTGGATGGCTGGGCCATGCGGTTTATCAATTTTTCCAGAACGGCGGAACCAAATGTTACATCAACAATTTAGATGAGTCCAAATTCAAGGAAGCAGCGAAGCCCGAAGCCAAAGCAGAAGCAAAAGAAGGTGCTAAAGCAGAAGGAAAAACTGAGGCAAAAAAAGAAGAATATATCATCAAAAATCCCGACAACATGACCAAACTTATCATGGGTAAGGATGACGGACCAGGAAAACGAACCGGTCTTTTTGCCTTTAATCCTATTACTGATATATCAATTGTTTGCGCTCCTGGTGTTGATGATCCTGCAGCTCAGGATGCTATTTTAAGCCATTGTGAACAGAATCGTTTCCGTGTCGCGGTTCTTGATGCACCGGAAACCCTGGATAAAGGGATTGATACCATTCCAATGCCAAGGGATTCAACCATGGGTGCCTACTATTTCCCCTATATTAAAATGTATGATCCTGAAGCAGACAAGGAAATCTTTGCTCCTCCAAGTGGTGGTGTGGCCGGTGTATATGGTCGTGTTGACAGTACTCGCGGTGTTCATAAAGCTCCTGCTAATGAAATTTTTCGCTGCGCCACTGGTGTAAAATATCCATTAACCGATGCAGAGCAAGAGCTTCTTAATCCAAAGGGAATCAACTGTATTCGCGAGTTTGAAGGCCGAGGCATCCGTGTTTGGGGCGCGCGTACCTTTAGTTCCGATGCGGAATGGAGGTACATCAATGTGCGAAGATTATTCTGTATGGTTGAAAAAGCAATTCAAGATGGTACCAACTGGGTTGTTTTTGAACCAAATACACGAGCATTATGGAAACAGATTGTTCGAAACCTCACAGCCTTTTTATTAAGAATATGGAAGGACGGCGCTCTTTTTGGAGACTCGCCTGAAGAGGCTTTTTATGTGCGCTGTGATGATGAATTAAACCCGCCGGAGTCTATTGATGCCGGTTATGTTGTTTGTGAATTGGGAATTGCACCAGCAAAACCTGCGGAATTCGTTGTATTTAGAATTTCTCAGAAAACGCTAGGTGATTAATATTAAAAACTTATAACAAGGAGAGAACCATGGCAGATTATACCACAACAATGAAAACCAATTTTTCTGTTGAAATCGATGGCATTGATTACGGAAACTTTACTTCCGTGACTGGCCTTGGAGCAACAGCTGAAATCACCGATGATATCGGTGGTATGGACAGAAACGCAAGAAAGATTCCTGGAAAAGTTAAGTACGAAACAGTTGTACTCACCAGAAATGCGGACCCGAAAGATTCTGTGTTAAGACAATGGTGGCAGACCGTTGAACGCGGTACTCCCGAAAGAAAAGCTATTTCTGTTGTTCTTTACGACCGAAATGGTGTTGATGAAATCGCGCGAAGAAACATGTTCGAATGTGTTCCTTGCGGATGGGACATGTCTGATCTTAACAGTAATGAAAACGGCGCTATCACTGAAAGCATATCTTTTGTATATGAAGACGGTGATTGGGGTTAAGATTAAAGATTTTTGGCAGCCTGTTTCACAAAGAAACAGGCTGCATATTTTAAAGGAAAATGATTATGAATAAGATGCCTTTGATTTTTGCCTTGTTTTGCTTGATATTTGTTTTCTCACTTACAACCCTTTCGGCAGAAGGCATAATGGAAATGTTCGCTCCTCCAGAGGAACCTGAAGAAGTACCCACACTTCAGGAGCTTTTTGAAGGAATGGCTGAGGATATTCCTCCTGTTGCAATATTAAAACCTGAAATAGGTGAGGGGGTAGATCCTGAGTTGGCAAAAGAAGTTCTCGATAATTTAATTTCGATTTTTATCAAGCAAAATATTTACAGACCCTATAGTATCACAAAATGGCTTGAAGAAAGTTATCTGAAAAATGGTCAGAACGTTGCCGACATTGTTAAAACCGCGGCTATTGAAAAATTCGCGGTCAATACACTTATAACATCATCTTTCCGATTGATTAATGGCAAGATTTTGCTTCGGCTTGGTTTTTATCATCTTGCTGATCCCCTGAATCCTGTCTATTTTTTAAGATATTTTGATACTCTGGAAAGTTGGTATCTTCAGATACCTGAATTACTACAAGAAATCAAGTTACGTGAGAATAAAGCGATTCATCCTTTTAAAACCTCGAGTATATACGTAAAAAATTTCCCATCCAGTTTGTATTTATATTCAGAATTAAATACCGGTGAATTTGAATTTACAAATATTTCCATTTTAAAAATCGGGCCTCAGGATTTTCGAAAAAATCAAGATTTGATCCGAGATTTATTAACCTATGAATTACATTCCAGCCAAATAGTAAGTGTCATTTCCGATGATCTGCAATTTTATCACAAACCCAATGGAAAGTCTCCATGTGAATATACTATAGATGGTGAATTACGAATTTCATCAAAAATGCAGTTGATATTGTTTACCATTTATAAAAATGCCGCAAATGGCAACGTTACAAAAATGTTTGATTACCAAGTGCCTGTGAATGGAATTGATATCAGCACTTTACATGAGTCACTGCGTTATATAACAAAAATCATTTATGATCAGATTTTACTGGATAGTGATCTTGAAAATGTAAGTTATAATAATTTTAATTTTTCCAGTTACGGAGATCGATTATATTTCAATAATTTTTTTATTGGCAATCCTGTTCAGAATAATTTTTGTCTGCCAGTCGGTTGTCACTGGTTTTCGTTATTGAAAGTTGATGATAACGGAAAAGTCCTTTCCGGAAAAATTGATGAGTCAACGGTAGCTGTGTTCGTATCGCCCATGGATCTGGACGGGCAAATATTCGATCGCACAACAGCGCGATATATACAACAGCTTTTAACAACAGCAAAGGAGAATTAATTGAAAAAATTTATTTTTTTATTCTTGTTATTCAGTATAGTTTATTCCTGTGCATCAAAGGAAACTCCTGTAATTGAAGATAAGCTTACGTTAACAGAGCTTGAACCTTTGCGAGTCACTCAAGAGCCTCCTGATTCGACTCCAGGTCCTGATTTATTGGTGGATGTCAATGGTGTTATTGTTGAAATTGAGGTTAAAAAGGGTGAGCAGAAATTTATTTATATTAAAACAGGGGGCAGTCATCTTGGATTACCACTTGGAACTGAAGGTGAAATTTTTGAAGATGAAACTTACGCGAAACTAGTTGGGAAATTTAAGGTAATTGAAGAATTTCCCGGTTATTTTTATTGTGAATTAATCGATCTTCTTTATACGATAAAAATCGAGCAGCCAGTAATTTTGAAAGTTAAAAAGCAGTAAATTTATATTGAAAAAAGGAGGATTCTATGTCCCATTTTACAAAGGTTAAAACTAAAATCAAAAATATAGAGATGCTTAAATTAGCTTTAAAAACCTTGGGAATGAGCTATGAAGAAGCCATAGAGAATAAAAAGGTCATAGTAAAGGGCTGGGAAAAAAACAATTTAGAAGCAGATTTGTCCATTAATCCCGGGTGTTCTTATGGAATTGCTGTAAATAAAGTAAATGATGAGTATGAATTAAACGCCGATTGGTGGGCCATTGAAACATATACTGGTAAAACCCAGGAAGACTTAATAAATAAAATCGAAAAACAATATGCCTATGAGACAATTATGGATAAAATTAAGCAGCAAGGTTATTCAGTTGTAACAGAAGAAGAATCAAAAGATCAAATTAAGCTTGTGGTGAGGAGATGGGCATAAAGGAATTCGCATCAACATTAATCGGATTATCTCTTTTTAAGGCTAAAATGAAAATTAAGGAAAAGGGATATCGAGTTTCAAAAATTTCATTTACTGAATCCTCTACAAACCGATTATTGGTCTTAGATATAAATGCCATCAATGAAGAGGATAAATCAATAGCCTTGTCCGTATCCGGAACAAATCCCATTGCCTTTTTGCCATCAATGTATCAAAATAACGATTTTTTAAAACGGTTTTTGTGGATAAGTCAGCATTTACATTATGATACAATTTCCATTCTTGACAATTTGCATTATTATTTTACGCCATTAGAAGCCCCTGATGAGTTTGTTAACTGGATGGGCTCGTGGTTTAATGTGAGTGATAAACTTAATTTGTCTTCTGAGAAAATGCGTATTTTTTTGCAAAATGCCCTTAGGCTTTACAGGTGGCGCGGAACTAAAATAGGTCTGGAAAATCTAGTTAAAATTGTCACAGGTGTTGAAATTCAGGTTTTTGAAAATTCCTTTCCCCTTGATGAATATATGGTTGATGAATCGATGAGCGTTGTAGGAGTAATAACAGAAAGTTTTGAGAAAGAACAAAACTTTTTTACAGTGTTTATCGATCAGTACACCGATCAAATATCGCGAGACAACAAAAACGCTATTTTTGAATTGATTAAACAAGAAAAACCTGTAAATTCATATTTTTATGTTACATATAAAAGCAGAAAATTGGAAAAAACTGACGGTATTGTTATCGGACAAGAAACAACCGTGCAAGAGGACGGAATTCAGTCATGAGTAAAAATGGTATAAAAATTGATAAATTACCCCCTTTTAAAAGGGCCCATTTCTTTAATGGTTTAATAGCAACCCCTCGATATTGGAACGAAATACAAGATTACGATTTCCGAAAAGAAAATTTTTATAATTCCCTTTTTCATGGTTTTGGAATTATTGAAGGTGTTATGGGAAACCTTAAAGTACAACCCATACAAGGTAGTAGTGGTTCCTCTCTTGCTGTTGTTGTTAATTCTGGCGCGGCAATAGATAAAATGGGGCGCTGTATTTATCTTTATGAGCCCCAAGCTCTAACTGTTGATTATAGAAAGTATAAACTTCCAACAACCGTTTATGTAACCATTCGCTATAAAGAAGTTATGGAAGATTTTTATCAAAATGAAGATAATCCTGACCTTCAAGGGTATCAAAAGAAACTTGAAAACGGAATAGTTGATATACGGAATTCTGAACCAGATGACAAGGAATTATTGGAATTAGCACGTATATATCTTGAAGAAGATAAAAATGGTGAAATACCGGGTATAAAAGAGAGCAAGGATTTCGCGAATCCCGGTCCAAATACCATCGACACTCGTTTTCTGGCTTGGGCAAGTGTGGCTCGGGAAGGTCTTTCTCCCTATCTTAAAACGTTTTTAGCCAATATTCTTGATAAAACACGCAATATTGCGCAAATATCCCATGACGCGATAAGTCTTCCAAGTTTTCGAGACCTTCAGGTAGTGGCTTTGACGGCAAAAATGCTGGTTCAATGCGGTGACCTTCGTTTTAATGATGTTATTCATGTTTTATATCCTCTATTTGATATTGATAATCAAATTCTACAGGATATGCTTGATTATGAGCGAAAAGAAGAAAAGCATCTTTTTACCATGAATGAAAATTTTGAAACCATTAAATCTTCTGTTTTTGAAATCGGAGATATGATAAAATCCTATGATGGAAGTTACGAAATCATCGATGAAATAATTCGAAAGCATCAAATTTTTATTGATGGCGTTAGGAATCTATTCGTAACCAAAAAATTGAATATTAATGATGTTATGTTGATGAGCGGTGAGCTCCCGCGAATATTATTAATCGGGGAAGAAAGATACACGCTTGTCGATTTTCTTGATTTAAAGGATCAGGAGAGTATAAATGGCCATCAACTTCGTTTTGAAGGCAATAGGGATGTGACAACCTCAAATATCGCATTATCCTATCCCGACGGTGAGGTTGTTCGTGACACGATTAAGCGTTATGTGGGTGGGTCTGCTCATTTTGTGTTAAAAAACATTATTAAAAAACGTAAATTACTGCTGATTCGTCGAACAGATATTGTTGCCGGAAATTACAGCATTGACGTGCTTTTGGGTGATGAATCAAATAGACGAATACTCAATATTGATACTTCCGATTCTAAATTTCGATGGAGGAATAGCTTTGTTCAGTTTGAAGAAGATGAAGTGGAAGATCATTCCATACCTGTTGAATTTAGAATGGGTGATACTGGTAGAGATAATTTTGCAAAAGTCTGGATTTATCAGAGATTATAAGGAGCAGTTGAAATGGTTTTGTTCGGCAAAAAATACTGTAAAAAGGGTCATAAAATGGACCCATCCTGGAAAATATGCCCTGTGTGCATCACTCCTTTAACTGGATGGTTGGTTCATTTTGAAGAAGGTAAGGTTTCACAAATTTACGATGTTCATCTTGGAAAAAATCTAGTAGGTAAAGGCGAAGAATGTGAAGTCAGAATATTATTGGATTCGATTCAAAGACATCATGCCTTGATTATGTCCAAGGATGGAGAATATAAATTGATTGCCCAAAGTTCAGAAAGCTTGGTAATGGTTAATGGTAATGATATTTCATCCATTAATTTAATTGATGGTGATATGATAACATTGGGAAAATCAGAATTTAAATTTAAATCCATATAAGGTGAATACAATAAAGGACCGTTTTTATGAATAATAACAGTAAATTAAGGAAAGCAGTATTTCTCGGAATATTTCTCATATCGGGTTTGAAAATTTTTGCCCAGGATCAATTATCAGTTCGAATTGAAATGATAGAATCAAGGAACTTTCCCTATATGGAAGCTATCATTGATATTGAAGATGGAAAAGGTGAACCCATTCTTTCAATGGTTAAATCGAATATAAAAGTAACAGTAGATCTTGATAAAACTATAAATCAAATCAGTTTGGACCGTTTTGCTGCTACTGAAAGGCCCATTAATTATTATGTGTTAATGACAAATTCAGGCTTAACTCGAGGACAACCCTTGGCCATGCAAAAAGAAGCTGTTTTAAATATTGTTGATTCCATGAAGCCAAAGGATTCCATAACTGTATTTACAGTGGGGTTAGAACCTGTATCTATTATTGAAACGACCAATAAAGAAAAATTTGATAAAGCCATCCTCGATGAATTAGATATTACAGAAAAACAATCCAAACTCTATGATTCTTTAATCGGAATTTCCCGGGTCATAAAAGAGGACATGAAAAAACGCTCCATTAGTAACAACCGTACTGTTTTGATTTTATTAACCGATGGTAGAGATCAGGAAAGCCGCAGCGCTTTTGAAGATGTGGTTTCTGAGTACGATATTAATGTTGCCATTTATTCAATCGGCATCAGGCTTTTGGGCGCCCAGTCTCTGAGTTCCATTAACTCACTTTCTGACAGAACAGGAGGCCATTATTTTTATTCTCCTGATGTAGAGCAAGTACCATACCGGATGAAAGCAATTTTGAATATGATATCTTCATCTTACTTGCTTTCATTTAACGTGACTGGTGTTACAGCTGATGATGATCGTCATCAAATTAAGATTGCGGTAGAAGATAAAGGTATGAGTGATGAAGCCTATAAAACCTTTATTGCCGTTAAAGTACCTTTTCCTTTTTGGCTCCGTGTAGTTCTAATCATTATAGCTGTTTTATTAATAGCTGCATTTATTGTATTGACTCTTCTTAGCCGAAGGCGCGAACGAAAAGCCTTGGGTATTGGTAAACGACGATGTGATGATTGTGGAAGGCGATTGCGTGATGACTGGGAATTTTGTCCCTTTTGTCGCTATTTAAAGAAAGACAAAAAACGCAAAAAAAAGAAAAAGGATGGTGATGCAAAATAATGGCCATGTTTAGCCAGGGGTCTATTCCAGGGGTTTATATTCGTTCTCCCCGTGATGTATCAAATAATATAAAACTCAGTAATCAGACAATCGCTGGCTTTGTCGGACTGGCTCATAAAGGTCCGATAGATGAACCGGTTAAAATAACCGATTTTAATCAGTTTATAGATATTTTTGGCGGTTTTGATTCCATCGGCTATCTTCCTTATTCTGTATATTCATATTTTAATAGTGGCGGAAAAATTTGTTATGTTGTGAGAACAGCGCACAGGGGCGAAAATGGAATTTCCAAGGCTTCACTCCCTTTAACAAGTGTTTTCAGTGATGACAAAATACTTGTAACAGCGAAAACTCCCGGGAGCTGGGGTAATAAAATTAATGTGCGGACGTGGTATGAAAAAGAACGTACTCTGAAATGGAAACTGATTGAAGGTGAAAAAAAATCTTATCTGGAAATAGACTTAAGTCAAAACGAAGTTGGCGATAAAGTTAGGGTCTTTTACACTGATGGTAAAAAGGTTATTTTTAGCGTCAGTGATTCTGCGGTTAAAAAAGGGTTTGTCACCATTCCATTAAGCACTGAGCATAAAAATGCGATTGCCTCTGGGGAAGAACCTGTTGTTCATCAGGTGCGTTTAAATATAAGTTTGACAGATGGCGATATTGTGGAGGACTATCTTTATTTAAGTACGCGATCCAATGACAGGAGATTTTATCTAGATCGATTGGCAACATCAAAATTGGTAGATATACAAGCAGATGATATTGATGTTGAAGTGTGGCTACCTCCTGAGACTAATGTCAACTGCTTAACCATGGGCAGGGACGGTATTCTTGAATTAAGTGCCGGTGACTTTATTGGTTATTATAAGGGACCCTATAATTACAGAGGCCTAGGGGTTTTGGAATCCTTAACTGAGGTGAACGTAATCTGCGTGCCAGACCTAAGTTTATTGACTCAAATTTATCAAAATGATCAACAAAAAGCCAAAGATTATGTTCATGCTGTTCAGATAGAAATGATAGCCCAGGCAGAAAAACTTGGGAACCGAATGGCATTATTTGATGCTCCTGATTTGCAAAATCCGCTGGAATTAGTTGCCCTAGCTAATAAATATGACAGTGCTCATGCTGCTATGTATTATCCGCAAATAGAGATTATCGATCCGAAAGTGGCAGATGGTAGTTCTACAATTTATATACCGCCTTGTGGTGCTATTGCTGGCACAATCGCAAAATGCGATGCTGATGAAGGGCATTTCAGAGCTCCTGCCGGAATACTTGTTCCTGGCGCTGTTGGTGTGAAACAAAAATTGGATGACGAGATATTTCAAACTGTTTACGCTAATGGAATAAACGTCATGAAACGAATTCCAGGAAAAGGAATAAAAATTTGGGGGGCAAGAACCCTTTCGTCAGATCCGAATTGGCGGTATATTAATGTGAGACGCACCTTTTCTGTATTGTCTCGGGCTATTCGAGAGGGAATGGGTTGGGCCGTTTTTGAGCCTAACAATATGGGATTGCGAAAACGTATAATGAGGCATGTTTCCGCATTCTTAATTGATATGTGGAGGAAAGGCTATCTTTCGGGAAAAAATCCAGAAGAAGCTTTTTTTATTCGTTGTGATAATGAATTAAATCCTCCGGAAAATATTGATGCTGGAATTATCACTGTAATGGTTGGTTTATGTATTTCTAAACCTGCAGAATATATAGTCGTCACCTTAAACGCAGTTAAGGATGATGCAAATGTTGTGATTCAGGAGGCCTAAAATGGCAGAAAAAAGAGTTGAATCTTTTTTACCAAGTTTTTTTACTATTGAAATTGAAGGTATAGAATGTGGAAAATTTTTTAAATGTGAAGGCCTGGAGGCTGAAACATACATCTATGAGGTCGAAGAAGGCGGATTAAATACGAATACTCATAAGTTTTTCGGACGTACACGTTATGCCAATATCCTGTTGGAAAATGGTATGACTGATAACAACGATTTATGGAACTGGTATTCTGATACAGTATTAAAAGAAGACAAAATCGAGCGTAAAAATGGTTCCATAATTATGTACGACAGCGCGAATAACGAATTAAAGCGATGGAATTTTTATAGAGCTTTACCTTGCAGATGGATAGGTCCAAAACTGGGAATGAAGATGGACGGTTGTGCAGTTGAAAAATTAGAAATAGCCCATGAGGGCATTGAAGTACAAAACGCTTAGGGGGGAAGAATGGCATTAACTAAAGCAATGATAAAAAATCTAGATACTGATGATGAAATTGAAGTGCTTTTCAATCCAAAGGAATATGTTATTGAAAAACGAACTCCATGGAAAGAGCAGATTGTCAACACCTATGACCATCCTCCTGTGGA
The DNA here is from genome assembly GCA_016937215.1 of Spirochaetales bacterium. Taxonomy (GTDB): domain Bacteria; phylum Spirochaetota; class Spirochaetia; order SZUA-6; family JAFGRV01; genus JAFGWI01. The sequence continues at coordinate 34,927 of JAFGWI010000004.1, forward strand.
ATTTACAGTTGGAGAGAGAAAGCGTTTGTCCATGGAACTTTTTTTTGATACTTCAGAAGAAAAAACAGATGTACGCGACATGACGGACAAAATTGAAGAATTGATGCTAATCAATTCCGATACACATATGCCGCCTATCCTGCTTTTTACCTGGGGTTCACTAAGTTTTCGATGTGTTTTGGAGGATCTGGTTCAGCGATTCACAATGTTTATGAATGATGGCACTCCACTTAGGGCCATATTAAAGGTCATGTTTAAGGAATATGCTACGGCCGCTGAACAACGAGAGGATAAACCATTACACTCTTCGGATCATACTAAACAAATGGTTATAAGAGAAGGGGATACTTTGGCTTCTATGTCAGCCCGAGAATATAATGATCCTGGTAAATGGCGAGAAATAGCAGATGCCAATAATATCGAGGATCCGATGCATGTAAAGCCGGGTACTGTCGTAAAATTACCTCCATTGTATTAAAAAGGATAAGATATGGGCTTAAAACAATCAGATCCTACGTTTATCATTTATCTAAACGGAACGAGGCTTTCTGTTGAACAAGAGGGCGCGGTAAAACAGGTTATCATCAATGATAGAATTAATGTTCCTTCAAGTTGCAGTATTGTATTGAGCGACACGGCAAAAATGTGGATGGACGATTCTTCATTTGAAGAAGGCGTTGGCGTGTCTGTACATCTTGGTTATAAAGATGATATTGACGAGGTTTTTAATGGTGAAGTTGTTGGTATGGATGTTCAATTTCGAAAAGGCGCTGGAACAACGACTGTTGTTAAATGCTTGAATGTAATTCATCGGCTTCGTCGTGTTAAAAAGCATCGCATTTTTTCAGAAATGACTGACGGTGACATTTTTAACGAAATTGCCTCGGAAAATGGGCTGTCTCTTGATATTGATGATATAGGTGGTGATAAACTTTTTGTGATACAGAAGGATATAACCGACTATGAATTCTTGCTTTCCGCTGCAATGCGTTATGGTTGCAAATTATGGGCTAAAGAAAAAAAGCTTTTTTTTAAGGCAGAAAATGAAGAGAATTCAGAAGAAATTATTGTGGAGTGGGGTAAATCGCTCAAAGATTTTTCCGCTCAGCTCGATACAAGTAACATCATCACAGAAGTAAGTGTGACAGGATGGGATAATGATAAGGGTGAGAGTTTTACAGGAACCATCGCCTTTGGTGATGTTCCTCCTGTTGGCGGTTCGACCTTAGGCGGAGATTCGGTTGAAAGTAATTTCGGAGCGGCAGCTGTTTCAATTACTGATGAAAAAGTATTGGATCAGTCTGAAGCTGAGAAATTGGCATTAGATATGATAAGCAGTAATTCATTTAATTTTATCAGGGGAAACGGCGCGTGCAATGGAAATTTTATGATTAAAGCCGGCTGTTTGTTAACCGTAAAAGAGGTTGGAGGAAAATTTTCCGGTGAATATCTGGTTGAAGAGGCCAGACATGTTTTGAATGCTTCCACCGGCTATACGACATATTTTTCTGTTATGCGGAATGCCTGTTAGGAATGATTTGATGAATAAGATCAGGATTCATGGTTTTATCGAGGAATCGACAGTTAATGGACCAGGAAACAGATCTGTTATATGGACACAAGGTTGCCCGCATAAATGCCCAAATTGTTTTAATCGTGAAACCTGGGATATTAATGGTGGAAGCCTGATTTCTGTTGAGGATTTATTAAGCAAGATTCCCTTTTCGCTTATTGACGGTATAAGCATTTCTGGCGGGGAGCCTTTTCTTCAATTTAACGAATTGTTGCCCTTGACTCGTGAAGTAAAAAAACGAGGGAAGGATGTTCTTGTGTATACTGGGTTTTATTTTAATGAGTTACAGGAAAGCCTTGAATATGATTATTCGGATTTTTTAAAAACCATCGATATCTTAATAGATGGTCCATACAAAGAGGATGTAAAACAAAGCCATCCATGGGCCGGGTCGGGAAACCAAGGAATTCTGAAACTTGAAAATGGAAAAAAGATAGGAGAAATTTTTTCTGTTGATGGCCCTGTGCCATTAAATAGAGAAATTCATATATTAAATGATGGTTCTGTTTTAACAACAGGATTCATATAAAAGAGCAAGGCTCTTAGAAGGATTAGCATTGATGCAAGAATTGGACAGTAAGAAAAAAATCGAGATTCTCGTTCGGGCGCGTTATCCCCTGATTTATGTGATTTCCAGCGAAGAACAGCGCGTTATTGAAACCATAAGGCATATTTCATCGGAAAGACAAAAACGTTATTTTGTCTGGTCAATTACCAAAGGACTTGAATGTGATGATGGTTCTTGTATCGCGGACCTTCGAGAACCATTAAAAATGCTTGAATATTTAATCGAGTCAAAAAATAATGGGTTATATATTTTAAAGGATTTTCATCCTTACCTGAATGATCATGTTGTTATCAGAAAACTGAGGGACGTGAACAAAGAACTAAAAACAACCATGAAAAATGCTTTGTTGCTTTCCCCTATTTTGAAAATTCCACCTGAAATCGATAAAGAAATAGCGGTGATCGATTTTCGTCTCCCGGGACGCGAAGATCTTGGAGCAATAATCGATGGTATTGTAAAATCTGTAGGCAATAAGAAGAGCATTATTCAGGATGGTAAATTAAAAGACAAGGTGATTGATGCCGCGTTAGGCTTAACAGCCGAAGAAGCGGAAAATGTCTTTGCAAAAAGTCTGGTGCAAACCGGAGACCTGGATATTCCTGTAATTTTATCAGAAAAAGAGCAGATCATACGCAAATCCGGAGTATTGGAATATTATGCCGCTAATGAAGATATGAAGGAAATTGGCGGTCTGGATATGCTTAAGGACTGGTTAAAAAAACGAAGCAAGGCATTTTCTAAAGAGGCCCGAGAATTCGGCTTGCCTCAGCCAAAGGGTGTTTTAATGATAGGTATTCCTGGATGTGGAAAATCCTTGACAGCCAAGGCAATCAGTTCTTTGTGGCAACTACCTCTTCTTCGACTGGATGTTGGAAAGGTTTTTTCAAGCCTGGTGGGTAGCAGTGAGGAAAATGTACGTAAAGCAATCATGACAGCCGAGTCCATTGCCCCTTCAATTTTATGGCTCGATGAGCTTGAAAAGGGATTTTCTGGTATGGGTTCCTCTGGCATGACCGATGGGGGCACATCCGCCAGGGTATTTGGTACTTTTTTAACCTGGTTACAGGAAAAGACAAGCGCGGTTTTTGTTGTCGCGACATCTAATAATATTTCACAGCTTCCTCCGGAATTATTACGTAAGGGACGCTTTGATGAAATTTTTTATATTGATCTTCCCACTAAAGATGAACGTGAGGAAATCTTTTCAATTCATCTGAATAAGAGAAAAAGGCCTCCTGAGAATTTTGATGTGTCTATATTGGCGGAAAATACCCGTGGTTATTCAGGGTCTGAAATAGAGGAAATCGTGATCAGCTCCTTATATGATGCTTTTGACCGGGGCTCGGATATTGATCAATCTACCTTGGAGAATACAGCTACAAGCATGATCCCTTTGTCACAAACCATGCAGGAGGAAATTAGTACCATCAGAGAATGGGCTAAACTCAGAGCTCGTCGTGCCACCTCCGGTACTGAGGATGATGGCAGCGAAAAGACCCGAAAGATTGAAATGACCTGATTAAGGAGTAATTATGGCAAAAAAAGAAGAAATTGAAATCACCATTGGCAAAAATGGAGAGGTGAACCTTCATGTGACAGGAATTGCTGGTCCAGATTGCATGAAATTAACCGAAGAACTAGAGGAAGCATTGGGTATTATTCAGGAAAAGACCAAAACCAATGAATTTTACCAGACTCCTGTGGAAGAAGAACAGCATATTCAGAATGAAAGCCCTGGAGCAGGAAAATGAGCGGGGAACGAGAATTTACGCTTCCGATTGGGCTTGAATTTGATGGCAAGCTTCATCGCAAGGGTAAGATACGCCCATCCACTGCCATGGATGAACTTGAAACACAGGAAGAGGATAGTATTCGCTTTAATAACCGCTTAAGAGACATTGTTCTTTTAAAGCGTTTAGTAACCAGGCTTGGAGAAATTAGTCCTGTGACTGAAGAGCATCTTGAAAATCTCTATGAGACGGATTTTATCTATTTGCAAATGTTGTGTGAGGAAATTGACAGCCCGCATTCAAGGCAACAGGCAACTTTGTGTCCAAGATGCAAAAAAGAGCATCCCTTTGATATTTTTACCTTGTTTGAGTTTGAAAAGGCCTAAAGAGGGAGAATCAGTTATGCCAGTGTACGGCGCCCAAGGAAAAGCCATTCTCATGGAGCATTTAAGCTCGGGAAAACCTCTTGATAATGTTCAATTGAATAATATCGAGCTTCAGGATTTTGAACTGGAGAATCGGACCCTGAAGGAACTTTCCTGTCAGAGAAGTATTCTCGATAATAGCCATTTTGTTAAATGTAATGTTTATGACTCTGTGTTTGAAGAATCCAATTTAAAGAATGGTACTTTCCAATTCGCGAGTTTTAATAATGTTAATTATAATTCATCCATATTATTGAGAGCCCAATTTCTTGACAGCTATCTTTTGAATGGCGCTTTTAAACGCTGCTATATGCAACGAACACGATTTGTGGGCTGTTCATTGAAAGAAATACTATTTATGAATGTTGAAGCCTCTCGCAGTCAGTTTCAACAAAGCGTGTTTTCTGGATGCGACTTTTTGTTCGATGATTCCGGAGGAATTACTGGTTTACAGGAATCAACTTTTACTGACAGCCTTTTTATTGATTGCAGTTTTCAGGGCTTTGCTTTAACTGGGGTTAATATGAAGAACTGTAGCTTTATTCGATGCGCCTTTGGTTTACCGGATTGGGAAGATGTTGAAATCCAGGGCAATTGTTTTGTATTATGTTCCGGCCTTCCTGCCTGGAAGAACGCGCCTTTTGTGGAGCCAATGGTTCTGGAAAAGGAAATTGAAGCAGCCAGATTTTTATCAGAGCTCAGGGGGGATGAGTGAATATAATGGATGAAGAAGAAAAAAAAGAACAAATCAGGGCCGCTGTTTCTAAATTACCCGATGAGGTTGTGCGTGATGCCCTTGTTTTAAGTTTACTGGGCCAATCGGCTCAATCGGTCACTGCTGAGGAAAGAAATCTTGAAACAGAGGGCTTTCAGAATATTTTCGATTTGGTCACTTATTTAAAACGGACCTATACTTTTCCTGAACTGAATCATCTTGTTATAGAAGGTGGAAAATTGTTTTTTAAAGACGGAGACAGAAGGATCATGATAGGGGAACAAAGTTATGATAATCCGAACCAGGCCATAACTCCGGCTTCAAAGCCCCAGGTAACAAGGCATGAAGCGGGAAAAAATTATCAGCCGTCGAAAAATGAATCGGAACGTTTTTCACGCATCGAGTTTGATGACTAATTTGGATTTTCCGATTATAATGGATTGTATGATCGAATTTTCGAAGTAATTCAATGATCGATTACTTCAAGAATGGTTTTACGGTCTTATCATTTGCGTTAGGGATTGGAGCTGTGGGAGCAGTTTTTTCAAAAACTGCGGACCAAAGCGTTTTTGTCCTGATAATTTCAGGACAAAAACCTTCGAAGGCGATAGCCGGAGCAGCGTAAAGCCCGGCCTGTTGGAATGAAATGGAAACAGGCAACGCCCGAAAATATTGGATGAAGAGCAGAAAGGTTTTTATGAAAGGTCCTGTACTTTTTAACAAACAAGATGGAACAATTCGATTTAATCTGCCTGAAGAAGCGATGGAATGGACTAATCAACTGGGTAAGTATCTTCAGGAGGCTTTTGCCTACGAGAGTCTGAGCTCAAGAACAGTGCGAGAAATGAACCGTATGGCTATAAGCTGGCTTCAGGATAAGGGAATACAAACCCAATGGGAAAATGACGAGGAGACATCCGATGGAAATTAAGAATAGAAAATTCGTCCTGCCTAATGGAAGAGGTTTTACAGCAGAACTGGGGACAAAAATCAGTGGTGAAATGCGCTTGGCCAAGGTTAAGGATTTTATTGATGCCCAAAGAGATACGAGATTAAAGACCAATCCCGGATATTTATATATTATTTTACTCACACGGGTTGTAAAAAAAATTGGAAATGAACGTTCCATTAATTCCGCTGTGATTGGACGCTTGAGCCCTGAGGATTTTTCATTTCTTATCGACTTTTTTAATGAAATTAACCATGGTTTAATAAAGCGTATTCCCATTGAATGCAGCTGTGGTGAGCGTTTCATCAGGGAGATTTATCTCCCGGGGGAAGTGTAAGCCGTCTTTCGAATGATATCTTTCGGGAGGCGGCCTATATTGCCTATCATTTTGGCTGGAGTCGTAAGGAGATTCTGGATATGAGCCACAAAGAAAGAAAAAAGTGGCTTGGTGAAATAAGTCAGATTAATCAAGAGATAAATCTGGCAAGCCGGAAACGTATGGAGGAAAGGTTAAATGCCCAATAATAATCCCCAAACTAAAAAAAACAATTTTTATGATCAAGGATTTTTCTCAGCTCTGATGAATGAAGCTCGCGAGGCTATGAACAATATTGATGAATCAAGAGCCCCGGGGCTTGAAGAGGCGTCACAGCAGCAACTCCGTAACCAGGGGCGAGAAACACTTGAGGCTTTATTGGTTTCTTCGGGAATGAGAGATCCTGAAGAGGTATATATCAATCCTGATATTGAGTTGTACGATGAAAATGGAGCACCCGATGAGGATAAGCGTGATGCTTTACTTAAAAGCATGGTCGGTCATGTTGCTTTTAATCAGTCTCAATGGATATTTTATCCGACAACTTCCAAAATGACACGTTTAACTGAAAAGGCCATGGAAGAGAATGGTCATGATTTTATACATATGCTTCCTTTTGAAAAAAGAAGGGAACATAAGGCCAAGAAGGATTTAAAAAATAAGGATTCTTCGGTGGTGCAGACCTATTTGTATCCTGATGGGACGGCTTCAAATAAATGGTATCCTGAAAAGGGAACGCTTAGTTTTGAACGTTTGGGCTTTAAGAGTGGTTTTGATTTTCAGGCGAAATACGACCCCAATAAAGGTATTGAAAAGAAAACCTGGCAGGCTGGTTTTAATTCAGAAGGTGAGTGGGAAAAATTTGAAAAGCAAAGTATTGTAAGGCCTGCTGAATTAAATCGCAGCGATGCTGACACTGTTAAATTGATGTTTTTAGAAGGTAACCAAGCCTGGCTTTTTGATGAAAAGGGTGTTTTCACCGAAAATCAGGTTACAGAATATTTTGATGTTCGCGGAAATCTCTACGGGGCAACACAGGTAGACGCGGCAGAAACCGCTTCCAGGATTTCCAGCCAGTTAGCTGAAATGGGCGTGACAGGTATTGCCGGTATTGTGTCCAAAAATACTGGCGAAGCTGATAAGGAACGCATTCTCTCTTTATTTAAAAATTATGTGAGTGATAAAACCGGTTTTTATTCGCCAAAGGATGAAGAACCAAGGCAAAAACTGGAGGAAGCCGAGCTTCGTGCTCAGAATAATGAGCTTAATGTGGCTGTTTTGGCCAACGCGGTCACTGCCGCGCGGATTGGTCTTTCCGGAGAAGAATATGTTGATCTAATGCAGGGAAAAATAAAGGAAGCTCCTGTTCCCCTGAATATTTTTGATGGCAAAGAAACCATGGACCTGGTGTTGGTATCTCCTGAATTGAATTTGCAGCCTGAGGAAAGAGACAAAATCAAGGATTATCTTATTGGCCAGGATATTGGACAAGAAAAATTACAGAAAGTAAGTAATGCTGTTGTCAATCTTTTAAAAAGCCGTGACACGCTTTTTTCAGATGGTGAACATCCCGAGGCATTGGATATAGTAAAGCAGGTTGTTGAATACAGCTTGAAAGAAAAGCCCTTTAATGACAAGCTCTTGATTACTCGTAATCTCAAGGATTTTATACTTGATCAAGAGAATGATTCTGCTAAGGATATCAATAAATCAATTGATACGAAAAATTTTCGTGACAGATTATCCGGTGAAAATACTTTTATAAAGGATTCATCAGCTGTTAGTTATAATCTTTTTGATGCCAAGGAAAGGCAAAACTGGATTAGTGAAGAATTGATTCACTTGGTGCCAGAAGGGACAATTGAGGAAATTGAAAAGGTTATTGATCAATTAAATGTTGATCATAAGGACGCCATAAAAATGAATAAACCATTACGGCAAAGTTTTCTGAACTATAAAAATATTGCCCAGGGAAGCGGGATAAGACCGGCAGAGATTCCGCTTATGGTTAAGGCGATTGTTGCTGAAGAGCCGGAAGCGGAGCATTATGCTAACAAAAATTTGATTATTGAAAAAAAATGGTCTGATGTTTTTCAGACAGCCATGGTGGTGAATCCTCTTGATAAAGTGAACACAAGAGCTGAGCTTGATTTTGATCAGGTGGCATTCAGTGCGGATAGTGATATTGAAATTCAAACAGGCAAGAATATTTTTACAAGTCAGGAAGAATTGGAATACATCCTGGCACAGCCGGATTTGGGCTTGAGCCAGGATGAAAGCGATGATATTAAGAATTTATTAATGCAGCACAAGGTTCCTGTTCAGGATCAGCAGGGTGTGAGCAATGCTATTGTTAATCTTTTAAGCAATCGTCAGGATTTGTTTTCTCATCAGGAGCTTTTGTCTCCCCGTGATATTGTTAAAGGTGTAATCGACTTTAACAAGGAAAAAGGAATGGAAGGAGGAACCTTTATCATCAGTTCTCGTTTGAAGGAATTTATTGAGGATTATGATAAGGCTGGTTCTACTTTGACAAGAAACAGCAAGATTGAGATAAACAACACTAATCTGGCTTCCATGATGAATCAAGCACCCTTTGGTCTGGAACAAAAAGGTACTCAATATAATTTATTTCAAGAAGAAGAGCGAAAAAAATGGATTAATGAGGAACTGGTGTATTTAATTCCTTCATCCTCTCTGGACTTAGTGAATAATGAAATTGCTAAATTAAACATAACACAGGCGGATGGGGAAGAATTGAGTCGCAGAATACGCCATGCCTTTCAGAATTACAAGAGCATCGCTCAGAGTACGGGAACTCGGCCAATAGAAATTCCGGCCATGGTCAAAGCCCTTTTCGATGGTCCAGATACGCCCTTAGCTGCAAAATATTTGAATAAATCGGTTTCTGTTGAAACCAATAGTGATGATTTATTCAAATCAGCAATGGATTCTAATCCTCATTTTAGGAAAATAGGTCAAGGGGACCTTCAAAAGGACAGTTTGTTAAAGTTTTTAGGCGATGAATTACGGGAAAAATCTTTGACTGGTGAAAAGTCGGTTTCTGCCATGGAAGTGATTGGTGTTAAAAGCAGCGAGGATCTTAATCAATTTGTTTATTCAGTGACTTCAGTTGATGAGGAAATGCTGATTCCAGAAGGCTTTGATAGCCAGATAGCCTCAGTTCACAGAATAATGAACCAAGCTCGTGTTCCGCTTTCTCAGAGTTTAAAATTTAAAAGCAATGTTGAATCCTTAATAAAAAATTACTTTAACTCCATTGGCCAGGGCTCTCCTGGAAAGAGAAAATCCTCTCTGAGCTCCCAACCACTTGACCAGGCAATAAAAAATATGATCAACCAGGTTGGTGGTTCTTTTGGACAGGATGTTGATGGTGTGGCCAAAACATCGGATAATTCTGTTGGAGGAAATGTTAATCTAAATTCTGATCAGTATAATACTCTTTTAGATAATGCTTTATTACAGCTTGGAATAAACACTGATCAAGGAGCCATTATTAAAAAATCTATCAGCTCGACATTGGCGATATCATCGAAAGTTAAACCATTGGTTTTTCATACAAGTAAAAGTGAAATCCCTTCGACGCGTCAAAAAATTCTATCGACTCAAAGGAATTCTGGTGTTGTTACGGCAAATAACCCTCCCTTAACACCTTTGAGTTACGCCATTAGGACTGCTCCAAATGGCAAAGAGGTAAATTATTTTGGCAATGGCCTTTTGTCACAAATAAAGAATGCAGGCAATGCTTGGAATGTAGAGGATTTAGGTTCAAACCTTCCAGCCAATTTTATTGAAAATATGGGACAGGCTGAATTGGAAAAGATGATTGTGGAAAATCATTCAAATCTCTTTAATCAAAGCTCAGGAAATATGGAATTTGCTTCTTCCTTTAAATATTTAGGCGGGCCCTTTGGTATTCTTCCTAATCAGTCTCAGATGTCAAGGCAGTCTATGACCGGCCAAGTTCCCTATGCAATAAATCAGAGCATTATCAATAAGCAATTCAAACAAATGCAAAAACTCAGTTCTGCTTTAAGTGCTGAAGAAAAGCGAATGGCCCGGATTAACGCTAATTATGAAGCGGATAAAAAGAGTATTGAGACGAGTGAGGTCAAGGCTCCTCAGAAAATGCTGGCTAAAAGTCAGAACTCCGAGGCTGGGGGCGCTGGAAACGCAAAGGGGAAGGCTTCTGATGATTATGCTATTGATAAATTCAGGGATGATGTATTACGGGAAATCAAAGATGACTGTGATTTATAATTGTATGGAGTAAAAGATTATGTCTAAAATATCCAATTTTAAAGGCGCAGATTCAGGTGACAGACTCGACAAAATGCAGAATAGCGGAGAAGGTGCGAAACAAAACAAAAATGAAGCTTATAATAAATCCACTGATTCCAATTCGCTTCTGATATTAAATGACAGTGCCAGTGAAAATAAAGCAACCGATTTTTCAATGGGTCTGGATGCGAGTCTAAAAAATCAATTTGAACGGGCTTTTGATGCTGACTTTTCCAAGGTTCGTATTCATACTGGACGATATGCTAACGAGATTGCCAGTAAAGCTTCGGCAGACGCGGTGACAGTAGGGCATGATATTTATTTTGCCAGCGGGAATTTCCGTCCTGATACAGAAGAAGGAATTCAGCTTTTAGCCCATGAACTTCAACATGTTATCCAAAATCAGGATTCCCGAAGAATGGTATATCTTGAAGATATTTCCATGTTGGAATATGAAGCTTCCAATGCTGCTGACAAATTAAAAAATATGAAACTCCATGAAATCAGTGGTCCTGTTTTGAATCAATCGGAAAATGCTGTTAAAAATGAAGAAGATATCAATCGAAGCACTGAAAGCCAAAATCAGGACTCAAGTGCTCCGCGTGATTCTAATGGTTCAAAGGAAAACTTTGAGGATTTTTTAAAAAAGCCAGATGAATCAATTATCCGTTATCATACTGCCAATGGCGAAACTATAATCTTGGATTTAAATCAGTATAAAGAAGGGAAAGAACAGGTTCTAAAAGAATTGGAACTTATTTTTGAGGAAAAAAGGAATATTCTTCCAGAAAAAGCCTATGAGGCTGAACTCCTCAGATTCGTTGATTATATTAACAAAATGTAATTCAATTTTTGTTAATATAAGAAATTGCTGGTATTATTTATCGATAGGCTTGTTTTGAGTTTAAAAAAACAAATTTATATGCTAATGTTCATTTTTCGAGCTAAAATAGTAATTTCTTATATTATAGAGAAATAAAAATGGAGATTTTGCAAATCGCAATTTCCTAACTTTGATAATATATGAAATTATCTAAATTCACTGAAGAATGTGGGTAAAGCATATAAAGAAATCGTAATAAATGCGCAAATATGGCTTGACAGCATGTTTGATTTTGACTATGTTAAAGTTAATACTGAAGAGCAGAGGGTATATGATAAATAGCACTTTATTTAAAAGTTCATTAGTGAATCTACTTCTTAGCCAACTCCTCCTACTTAACTCTGCGGGCTTCAGATTAATGAAAATCTGAATTACTTTTTTTGTAAATATAAGCCCGCATTCAAAAGAATGCGGGCTTTTTTTTTAAGTGAATGTTAGATTTACTTACATAAATGAAAGGAGCAAGGAATGAAAAAATACCAAGCATTACCACGTGTTGCTATTAGTAACAGAAAATGGCCAGATAATACCATTACTCGAGAACCAATTTGGTGCAGTGTTGATCTTAGAGACGGGAATCAAGCGCTGGCTATTCCCATGAATGTTGAAAAAAAGCTGGAGATGTTTCAACTCCTTGTTGATATAGGGTTTAAAGAAATTGAAGTTGGTTTTCCTTCTGCTTCAAAAATTGAATTTGATTTCATAAGGCAGCTGGTTGATCGAAAAATGATTCCAGATGACGTAACCATACAGGTTCTGACGCAAGCAAGGGAGCATCTTATTCGAAAAACCTTTGAAGCCCTTAAAGGCACCAAACAGGCCATTGTTCATTTGTATAATTCAACCTCGCCTCTTCAACGCAAGATTACTTTCAATATGAATAAAGAACAGATAAAGAATTTAGCTATTGAAGGAACACAGTTGGTCAAAAAACTTGTTATGACAATTCCTGAAACCCATATTCGCCTGGAATATTCGCCAGAAAGTTTTTCTGATACTGAAACAGATTATGCGCTTGAGGTCTGCGAGGCTGTGATGGATGTTTGGGAACCTAAGGAACAAAACAAAATTATACTAAATTTACCGGAAACCGTTGAATGGGGACCTCCGAATATTCATGCTGATCAGGTTGAATGGTTCGCTACTCATTTAAAGGAGCGAGATAAGGCCATTATCAGCTTGCATACCCATAATGATCGCGGTTCAGGTATAGCCGCATCGGAGTTAGGCTTAATGGCTGGCGCTGATCGTGTGGAAGGAACTCTTTTTGGCAATGGAGAACGCACAGGAAATCTTGATGTGATTACCTTGGCTTTGAATCTTTTTTCCGATGGTGTCGATATTTCATTGGATTTTCATGATCTACCCCGTATTCGACAAAGCTTTGAACGCTGTACCGGAATGTATGTGCCGCCTCGCCATCCATATGCAGGCGACCTGGTATTTACCGCGTTTTCGGGTTCGCATCAGGACGCGATAAAAAAAGGAATGGATAGGCGCGGTTCCAATCCATCAGATGATTCTCTTTGGGAGGTACCCTATTTACCTATAGACCCCCGTGATATCGGCCGTGATTATGAGGCTATAATCCGGATAAACAGTCAAAGCGGTAAGGGTGGGGTAGCATATATTCTCTCTCAGAATTTCGGGATCGAAATACCTAAAAAAATGCAACCGGATATTGGTGAAATCGTGAATCGCTATTCCGATGAATTAGGAAGGGAACTGGAATCAGAGGAAGTTCATCAATTATTTCTGAAAAATTACATTGTGGAAGATGCTGATTTGTCTCTAAAATCCTTTATCACGCAAACCATTAATCGCACAATTCAATGTCAGGCGGAAATCGAATACAAAGGTAAAATAATGACTGTTAAAGGCGAAGGAAAAGGGCCTATTGATTCCTTTGTTCATGCCTTGGGTAATGCTAATTTGAAGGATTTCAAGATTATTGATTTTCATGAACAATCTCTTGGTACAGGTTCTGATACTGAAGCCCTTGCTTATATGGAATTGCAAACCAGCAAAGGACACGTTTGGGGTGTTGGTATTGATTCCGATATATCAATGGCTGGCTTAAAAGCATTGATTAGCGCCATTAATCGCATGAATTAATAATGGCTAAGCCCTGATTTTTTATCAGGGCTTAGCTTGTTATTTATCGTTAATTTTGTATTTTGCTTTATTTTACGCGATTTTCAACCTGATAGCCCACTTTCCGCACTAAAATAGTAATTTCTTATATTATAGAGAAATAGAAAAGGCGATTTTGCAAATCGCAAATTCTTAACAAAGCA
>JAFGWI010000326.1 GCA_016937215.1 Spirochaetales bacterium
ATGAGCCGCGAAGGATTCGAACCTTCGACCCACGCCTTAAAAGGGCGTTGCTCTACCAACTGAGCTAGCGGCCCAAAGCTTGGCTAATATAACAGCAATAAAAAAAAGTGTCAACACTTTCCGGAAATTTCCTGAGAAATATTCAATTTTGGTGATTTTTATGGGCGTTGCCTGTGGCCCAGGGGCATGGCAGGCCGGGCTTTCCAGGGCTCCGCTATCGCTTCGACCCAAAAGGCGTCGGCTTATCGCCGCCTTTTGGTTGAGGGTATCAATTTTGAAAAATTGATACCCTCCCCTTCCAATCCCTAACGCGGTTTATCGCAATCTACAATAAAAATCTCAAACCCAAAGCCAGATTATACACCGGGCTAAACCCCGGCATGGTAGATTCCTCAGAGCCATAAGCAGCCACATCAATCTGAAAAACAGTTAAATCCAGACCAACCCCGGCCGCGATTAAACCTTCGGAAATTCCGCCCCGAACACTCAGTACATCAAGAAACTTCATCTCCAGACCAAAATTCAAGTGTAGCAGCCAGTATTTATTGGTCGCGCTATGGGTCAAAAAACCCAGGATATCATTATAATCCAGATAAATATCGAGACCTCCAATATAGCGGCTCAATACTCCCAGGGGCGGAGAAACCCTCACACCACCGGAAAGATCGATGGGCGCGTAACCTGCCGGGTGAGTCGCGGTCCCTGGTTCAACCCCTAAAAAGGTGTTAAAACTCTCATATTCGCTTCTGTAGGAAGCGGAAATATCCCTGGCAACCAGACCAACTGAGAGCAAATCGCCAAGAGAATACATCACTCCCAAATCAAGACCCGCGCCAACGGAAATGGCAAATTCACTGCCATATAAAAGCCCCATCAGATCCCCCCCTATGGCAGACTTGATATCCAGTATGGAACGAGTAAAACTAAAGGACCCGCGGACATAGGCTTTCACATTTCCTCCAATATCCAGCAAGTGGTTTGGTGCCAGAATAATCCGGCCTCCCAAACCCGCTGTCATCATGATATTGTCAACAATGGTTGAATTTAAGGACGTATTCTGGCTTTTGAAATCAAGGTCCGCCCAATGAAAAAGCCCGAAACTAATACCCTTGCCCGCGTAGGCCAATGCGAGTGGTCCAAATACTCTGGCCCCTGCATTGATACGCAGCAACAAGTCGGCGAATTCCTGATTACCTTCCAGATTTACACCGCCCGACATTCCTGAAATCACCATTGTCGCGATACTAAATACCGGGCCTTGCAAACCAAGGGTTGTTTCAAACACCAGAAAGGTCTCATCAGGCGAGGCTATGCCGGCAGGGTTGTTAAAAATCCGTTCAATCCCCGTTGAATCACCAGCATGAAAACCTCCCAAGGCAGAAGAGCGGGGACTGACAAAATTCAAGGAGGGTTCTTCGATCATGTCAACCGGAAACGCAAATCCAGCCAGAAATATAAACACAACTAAATAAACGAGGTTTTTCATAAAAAAATCCTTACAACTATATATTCAAACCCAAAAAATCGCTCCAGTAAGCGGCATCGGCTTCACCCATGGAATCAATTCCTGTCATTATGAAATCAACAGCCTCTTCTTGAGCACCTGGTGCCGGATTGTTAAAATCAAAGGATGAAAGTCCATTTAAATCTGATGCCGATGTAGCAGCCAGTAGCAAACCTACCCCGCCAAGCACATAATCCTGGGGAGTAAGGGCTGCCTCATATTCAGCGGCCGCTTCAAAATAGCTGCCCGCTTCTTTTAGATAATCAAGATTGTTCACAATATTTTGCAGGTAAGCTTCGGGATTGGTCGTCGCCAGAGTCATATCAAACACACCGGAAAGCTTAATCGCCAATTCGCCGCCAACGTAGTTTAAATCCGCGTTATTAGGGTCGCTTTCCAGCTTCTTTTCTACCGCGTCATAGGCTTCCTTAACAAGAACAGCATCACCCGAATAGAGCGCGCTGGTGCTAAAAGAAAGCAGATCAGTGGTGTTCAAATCACTGGCCTTTGGCTTCAAGGCACTAAACAAACTTGTTGTAAACATATCCTGACATCCTGTCAACATTAGAATAATAAGACCTGTTATCACAAAAAATTTTCCGGCTTTATACAACATTCAAAAGCTCCTTTAAACAAAAAAAAGAGGGACCCTTTTGATTATCGGTCCCTCGAAGTTGTTTCTATAGTCTGAAAGCGAGTTCAAGGGTAAAACCTGAATTTGGCTTGTCACCTATATGCTTGCCCAGCTCACGGGTAAACACAGCCATGTTCAAATCCATAAAAAGCAGGTGACCGCCCAAACCAAAGGTCAGATACCCCTGGTTAAAACCAGCCCTAATCTGGGTGCTGATTAATGGGTTCAGAAATTTGAAGAGATTGGCTTCCGCGCCAATATGAAGCAAGGTCCAGGGAGAACGACCATCAACAATCACGCCAACCACATCGCGTAAATCAGCCTGAACCGTGGGGTCGATAATGCTCTCAAGCGGGCCCAAGGGAATATCGATAGCGCCGCCAATGGAAACATTCATGGGGATATAGTAGCGATCAGTAACTTCCTCGCCACCACCTTGCAGAACCTCACTAAATGGCTTTCGAACATAGTTAAAACCTGTGTTGGCAAAATCCTGAATCACCAAACCGAATTTGAATATGCTTAATTCCGCAATGGCGCCCAAATCAATACCAATACCCACACCACATAAAGCGCCTGCTTGATTGATCATCTCCTGAACAGCTCCCATATCACCTCTTAGAATATCTGACATGGCCTGTACAGCCAACTCGTTGGTGAGCTCGGCATGAACACGGTACATTGGTTTTAAATCAGCCCCAAGAGCAACCTTCATGCCCAGCAAATTCAGCTTTAAAGCATAACCGCCTACAAAACCAAATGTTATGGTCATATCACCACTTGCGTCCATGAAATTCCGGTGGCCGTAAAGACTGCCATCCAATACAACAGCTCCGCCAATACCAAGGCCGCCTGTCACAAGGCCAAGACCAAGAGACGCGCCGATACCAAGCCCCCCCTCGGTAAGTTGTTGATTAATTACTGTTGCAGCACTCGCTTCATCCTTAATACTGGCAGCAGCAGCCGGGTTTATATAAAACCAGGGGTTGGCTGATAAAAGTGTTAATGAATCCTTTCCCATGGCAAAACCAGCCGGGTTATAAAACAAAGCATTATAACCACCGGCAGTAGCCACATTAGCCCCGCCCATACCCATAACATCGGGTAAAACCGGCAAAAATGGTACTTCCCTGTACTCTTCTTGCGCGCTCAAGCTGATAAGAGATGTTAACAGCAGTAAAAATATTATTAGCTTTCTCATTATAGACCTCCCTTATCCGTTAAAAACCGCTGAAAGATTAAAATCGCCCGCTGTTGCAATAGTTTGAATAGTGGTATCTGCAAAAGGGTCAGACATCGGAAAACTGGCATCCACACCACTTGGATCGCCTTTCAGCAGGTTCCATAGCGCGTCAGCTCGATCTACTGTATCCTTTACAATACCGCTGGCCAGCTCATCAATCACCAAGGTAACAGCCGCGTTCATTACAACACCCCCGGTAACAGCGCCGCCATCATCAGCTCCGCCTGCCAAAATAGTATCGCCAAGAACTTCATAGGCATCAGCCGCGGCAAAAAAACCGTTAAGCATGTCCTTAAAGGCTTGTTCATCATTTACAATCGTCTCTGGAACAATAGCGGTTAATATGGTTTTTACATCATCCTCAGTCGGATTCGGATTAGATGAAAGCGCTGACAATTCTGAAGCTGCATCAATAAAATTATTCACCACATCGATAGCTCCTGAAGTTCCCAAGCGTAAATCTCCGGCAAGAACAGCAGCCGTGCTTTTATCTTCTGTTGTTGCGGCAGGGTTAGTGTATATCTCGGCCAAATAGTTATCAATATCATCCAATTTTGAATCTTCACCCTCTGGTGTATTCGCTTCATCCTGCACCAGAGCCTCTATAAAACTGTCAGAAGCGATTTCATCTTCCAGATAATCAAGGGCATCTGAAGTGTCCATTTTTTCCAATTCAGCCTTGTCCGGCGGAAATACAGGATCAAGTCCATCGTAAATATTAAAGGAAAAAAACTCGGGACACCCCGTAAAAATCAATAAAATAGCTACAAAAATTAGCACAAAACCTGCTTGTTTCATATTATAACCTCCAAAACACATCCCAAAGTAGCGGGTTTCTATCCTTTATAAAATATATACCATTGCGGAGTAAAAAACAAAAGGAATTTAGAACTAATTCAGCGCAAATCAAAGTGTTTAAACCAAGCGGCCGAGTATTTGACCCTGCGCGTCAATTTCCAGAAGCCTGGTTTTCACCAACATCCCTTTTTTGGGCCCTTCAGGCGCCTGTTGCAGAAAAACACGGAGGTAATTATCGCTTAAACCATTCCATAAGCCCTGGCCATTCTGATTTTCAAGAATAATGTCCAGTTCCTTGCCTATCCATTGCTGTTGATATTGAGAAAACAGTTTTTTTGAAAGATCAAGGACCTTGTGAACACGAGCTGTTTTAATACGGCTGTCTATCACTGGTTTGTAATTAAAGGCCGCTGTTCCTGGTCGCGGTGAAAAAGGAAAGCAATGAAGAGAGGAAAAACGGTTTTCTTCCAAAATACGGTATGAGGCTTCAAAATCCGCGTCACTTTCACCCGGAAAACCTAATATAATATCAGCTCCCAAAAAAGGGTTATTTTTCACTGAACGAAACATTTCTACCACACGGGTCACCTGATCTGCCCTATATTTACGTTTCATTTTCTGCAGAACCACGTCAGAACCAGACTGGACAGGAACATGAAAGTGCGGACAAATACGCTGATGAGCGAAAAGATCAACCCAGGCAGGTAAAACCCGGTCTGGCTCAAGGGAGGACAATCGAACACGAATCTTCCGCGTGGATTTCAGGATTTCACCAACAAGCCAGCTGAAATCATGGTTTTTAAAGTGATAATCACTGATATTCACACCAGTAATCACCAGCTCTTCATAGCCCTGAGACTCAAGCAAAACAGCGCGCTTTAATACCTCATCCGCTTCCAGACTAAGCGAAGGGCCTCGCGCCAGGGGAACCCGGCAATAAGCACAAAAATTGTTACAGCCCTCCTGGATTTTCAAAAAAGCACGGGCATGGAACTGATAATGATCCAAATGAAAGGCAAAGGGATCTCGAAAATCCTGCTCGTTCAAACGATGATGCAAAAACCCTATTTTCTCTTTTAGCGGCAACTCTTCAAAACTCGATGACCCAAGGTACTCTATTAAAAACAAAAGCTTCTCTTTTTGATCCTGGGGGACAACGAGACAATGGGGGAAAAGACTACGCAAATCCTCCGCGTTTGTTTGGGCATAGCAACCGGTAATAACAACCAAGGCATCAGGATTGTCACCGGAAATCTGGCGAATCATTCTGCGGGCTTTTTGCTCGCTTTTTGAGGTCACAGTGCAAGTATTAATAACTGACAAATCAACCTTCTCGGAATGATCCACAATCTCAAGGCCCTTTGCCTTAAAAGCAAAAGCAAGGGCCTCGGTTTCACTCTGATTGAGTTTGCAGCCTAAAGTGTAAAAGGAAACTCTCATCCATTTAAAAGCTGCTCAACCCGGCGTTTTCCGAGTTGGGCATCAGACAAGGTAGCATCCAGGGTCAATGATTTTTCATAGGCTTCAAGAGCATTTTTATAATCCTTCTTCATCTCGCGAGAGTAACCCAGGCGGGACCACCAATCAGCCCGGTTGGAATCAAAATGCAAGGCTGTGGAAAAAGACATATCCGCGTTATTGTATTCCTCAAAGCGAAGGTAGATTTCACCCATAAAATAATAAACAATCTTGAGATTCCCTTCAGTGGGCGGCGCGAAAGCCGCGAATTGCTGAAAATAACCCAAAGCCTCCTTGTTTCGGCCTAAACGGAAAAGGGCTTCAGCGACATTCTTGATAATGCGGTTGTCATAGCGGGCAATAGCCAATCCCTCCTGCGAAACCTTCAAAGCTTCTTCAAATTTATTTTGCTTTAGTAAAGCCCAGCCCAAAACAGTAAAGGAATTCATGTTACGGGGAGTATCAATCAATTCCTGACGACACACAGCTTCGGACTCGGCATATTTACCCGCGTTATACAAAACAAGGGCATCGGGCCTGTCCTGGGCCGTAAGAGAAAACACAGTAACAGCCAGTAAAAATATAAAAAGAATCCTATTCATTATTTTTGTCTCCATTATTTGAATCCGAATTTTGATGCCAGAAAGGGCTCTGGTTCTCCCTTTTTTGCATCTGCTTTTCCTGGTAATATTGGTTAACAGTTTTAAACTGATTTTGATATTCATTAGAGTCATCTGAATGATGATTCTGTGACTGCAGATTTTGATTCGCTTGCTTTTCCTGATTCTCAGAGGAGGGTTCTTTTTCACTAGTATCCAGAACCGCTTTATCCTGTTTCGGCTGAATCACAGAATCCGGTTCATCGTGACGCATTTTACAATGGCCATTAATCTTCGCGCCGCTTTCTATTTCCAGCTCCGGAGTAGACACATTGCCTTGGATAACCGCCGTAGAATAAAGGGCTACTTTTTTATTCGCGTAAATATCACCGACAACACGCCCCTTGGAAGTGACCACATTGGCTTCAATTTTGGCCTTAACCTCGGCCTTTCGGTCCACAAAAAGATTCCCGCTGGCCTTGATTTCTCCATTTACCTTGCCCTTAATCATCAGATCCTTTTCAAAACTGATAATCCCTTCAAAATCAATATCATCGGCTAAAATGGTATCAATTTCGTTCTCATCAATATCCTTCATTTTAAAATCACCCACAATCACACCCCAAAAACCAAAATTTCACCACAAAAATCATATATTGAAAAAGCTAATTGTAAAAGTCCTGACATTAGCAATTAGCAGGCAGCAATAAATAACTTACTATCCGGAATTAAAATAACTTATCCGCAATTTTCATGATACTTTCAAAACTTCAGTTATGAAAGACCCTCGAATGTATATATTAAATTCTTGAGCCACCTTAGTCAAGATGATGCTTTAGCTCAAATTACGAAGTAATTTTCCCAGCGTTGCCTGTCTCCGCTCCGCTACACCAGGCCGGGCTATCCAGAGCTCCGGCTATCGCCTTCGAAGCTTTTGGCGCTGAAAAAACGCGCCAAAAGGCTTTTCAGGCTTTTTTTGAAAAAAAAGCCTTCACTCTTCCTATCCCTAACGCGACACACAGCAAATCACCTGTCAACAATTCCAATATCATTCTGTAAAGACATCTTGATCTTCACCATATTTGAAACGTATTATTCCCCCATGGAACAAAAAAACCTGGCGCCAAAAATCAAAGCCTTGGCAGTTCTTTTTAAAAGCAAAATGGGAAACTCAAAAAACTGGCAAATCACCCTGAAAGAAATCCTTGAAACCACCCGGTTTGATATGAATCGCTACACGCAAAATCTGTATGCCTTTGATCACAGTGATTTTGTTTCACACCTCGAAAAAATCAATGCCAATAATCTTGGTCATTTTTTGCATTTTCTGAATCAGCACTACTTTAAAGAAAGCCTGAAAATATTCAGCAATCAAGGAATTTTTCTTAATTTTAACCAAAGAATTGAATTATCCGATTATTTTTATCACCTATTGATTGAATTAAGCGCCGCCCACAACATCGATTTTGATAATTTCAAAGCCATGTTCACTCATTATAAGAGCTTTGATCGAGCCTGGGAATGTTATGAAAGCCAATATTTTGATCAGGAGAAAACCAGGTTTTATTTGCTGGCCAAATACCGTCAAGACCATCCCCAAAGTCCTATTCTGGATTTGTGTCTGGAAAATTACCTGGAACAACTCTTCCAAAGAAAAATAATAATAGTACGACTGTTTCTAGAAAAAATTATTGAAAAACTTCATAATTATATTTTCCCGGAAAAAACCGGCGAGAATTTCCGGCAAAAGATTCCTGCCTCTATAAAAAGAGAGCAAAAAAATCGGGCCCTCACCACTTTGGGCTTTTACAAACTACCTGATTTGGCAAGCCTTAAAAAGCGCTACAAACAATTAATGAAACAATACCACCCGGACATCAATCAGGAAGGCCTTGAACAAAGCAAATCCATCAATATTGCTTATCAGCAAATTTTAATCATTATAGAAAAAGGAGCTTCAACCCATGAATAACAAACTTGAATGGCAACTCAAAAAAGAAAGACGACTTCATGAATGCCGCATTTTTGATCTTTACACCTATAAAATGGAACACAATAAACAAGAAGCTGATTTTTTTATACTCAAAGCCCCCCATTGGGTAAGTATCATCCCTGTTTTATCTTTTGAAACAGGGGAATTACTCATGGTTCGTCAATATCGCCATGGCATTGGGAAAATCACCTGCGAATTCCCCGCCGGCCTTGTTGAAGTGAATGAAGAGCCTTTTAAAGCCGCGCAGCGTGAATTACTCGAAGAAACCGGTTATAGAGCTGAGGAATGGTATTTACTGGCAACCAATTCGCCCGCGCCGGCTTTCATGAATAATTGCTGCTACACTTTTTTGGCAACAAAATTAAGCAACACTGGGAAAGTCTCACCTGATGAGCATGAAAAAATCGAATCAATCCATATCAACCTGAAAACAGTAATGGAAAAGCTTGGAACAGATGAGTTTATTAATTCACAAACAATGATTTCCGCCATGACATTAGAAAGGTACCTGGAAGGGAAAAAAGGCGCCGACCGGATTCGAACCGGTGCATAAAGGTTTTGCAGACCTCTCCCTTACCACTTGGGTACGGCGCCGAATTGTGTAGAATATAACAGAATAAATATTTTTTGTCCAGAGCAGCATCTCATTTTAATTCAATTGTACGGCAAATAAAGCCCTGTCAGGACGCGTCATCCATAACATCCCTTCAAACAATTGCCTTTTTTATAAACCTTATGCCAAAACCGCCTTCTTCGGCTACCATTTCCGGTGAAAAAACAGCCTGGCGATGAACAACTTGACCCATTCCTTCAAAAACAGGACCCCTCTCATCAAAAACACTGATATTTATTTCCTGACCAGGTTTTAAAATATCTAGATCATTGGAAATGATGAAAATTCCATTCTCGGAAATATCCTTATTCACAAACTCAAAGTGGGTTCTGGATTTATTGTTATTTCCATCGATAATCTGCACCTTAACTTGCACAGGATCTTGAAGGCGCTCACTTCTTCTGCGTTCAAAGTCACTATCATCCTGATCAGACATATTATAAAAATTGATTTTTTCAATCGGTTTTTTAAACACAAACACTCCTAAAAGGAGCAAAAAGCCAAAACCCCCGCAAACCATTGCCAACATGGAGGATGAAACCTGCAACATACACAATGGTGAGGATATAATGCTATTTATTGCGGCCATAAAAAGAGTCCCTTAATAAAGTATTGTCTGATCATTGAATGAGTCTATCAGAAAGCATTAAGATTGTCACTCATTTGTTAATAAAATATCGGAGCAATCAAACTTAATCAAAATAATTTGACAAACAACGTAATTTTGGATAATTTCTATCTCTATCTCCAAAAGGAAATCCTGAATGATAAAAATTCACAATAGCCTGGAAGCATTTCAATTTATTGAATCCTTCCGGAACTTTGAAAAAACCGCTCAATTCTCAAACCGGCATTTTCGGCTGGACCGTATGGAAAAACTACTTGAAATTTTTAATGATCCCCAAAAAAATTACAAAATATTTCATATTGCCGGGACCAAGGGAAAGGGGTCAACTGCTTTATTTTTATCTCTATTATTAAAAAACTCAGGGTTTATTACCGGACTTTACACCTCACCTCATGTGACCGACTACAGGGAAAGAATACAAGTACAAAATGAATATGCCGACCCGCTGCTAATTACCGATTTAACCCAAGAGATTGCCCGGAACATCGAAACACTGACATTCCGCCCAACCACCTTCGAACTTTTAACCTTACTTGGGTTTTTATATTTTCGTGAAATGAAATGCGACTATGCCGTAATAGAAACCGGTCTTGGCGGAAGGCTCGATGCCACCAACATCGTAAAACCACTTGCTTCCATCATCACCCCCATCGATATTGAGCATACCGAGTTTTTAGGGGAAACACTGGAAGCAATCGCCGCAGAAAAAGCCGGCATCATCAAAGACCGGACACCGGTTTTTTCCTCTTCCCAGGATCCGCGCGTAAAAACAGTTCTGCTACAAAAAGCAGCCCTATGCCAATCACCCTTTTATCTGCTTGAAGATGAAATCATCATTTTTCCTGAAAAATCGAGTTACACCGCGCAAACTTGTTTATTTCAATTTACCAAATCAAATAAAGCCGTAAAAACAACCATAAAAATGCTGGGTGATTTTCAAAGAGAAAACGCTGCCTTGGCCGCTTTAGTGTTTAATCATTTTTTTCCAGAAAAAACTTTCGAGCTTTTACCCCATGCCTATGCTCAGGTCTCTTTACCAGGCAGAATGGAAATTCTTTCAAATAAACCTGTTGTTTTGATCGACGGAGCCCATACCATCAATTCAATAAAGCGCTTAATGCAGAATTTTAAGGAATTCCATGGCGGACCTCGCAGTATTTTATTGTTCGGCTGCCTGGCCGGCAAAAAGGCCCGGGAAATGATGATTCTCCTAAAGGACAGTTTTGATTTCTTTATCATCACCTATCCCAGCGACTTACGCAAAACTGATCTTAACGAAATCGCCGAGGTACTCGAAAGCTCTGGCAAAAACTATATAATAGAAAAGGACACTGAAAAAGCCATCATAACCACTAAAAAACGACTCAACACCTACGACAACCTTGTTGTAACCGGGAGTTTTTATCTGATTGGACGATTCAAAAAACTATTTACAGACTCAGGCCCTATTGAGTGATAAAAAAAAGACTATTTGTTTAGCTTAAACAGGAATCACTATTTTTAGCGTTAAGGATTGTAATAATAGCAGAGCTAATTGCAAAAGTCCCGACTTTA
>JAFGWI010000327.1 GCA_016937215.1 Spirochaetales bacterium
ATATGATCTCCAATATCAACAAGAAATAAAGGAAAAAATCGAAAAGAATAAATTATGTGCTTGACTTTATCATAGGGGATTGAAGCGGAAACCCCACAGCAGACCGGATGAAGGATTTTATATTGAATTGCCTATTCAGCTTTTGACTTTTTTTCTGACTCTGCGAGGAGTTGAAGCGAAAAGCCCGGCCTGAAAGCCCCGGGGTCAGCCATTCCAAATATAAACCATTTTGTATAAAAATATATTTCAACCGATGGTTTTTGACTGCATTAATAATAGTTTATATTTGGAATGGCCACTGCACCGAACGAAAATAAAGCGCAATTCGTAATATTTGTACTCAAATATTACGAATTGCTGCCCTGGGCTTATCAGGCAACGCCCAAAAAAATCAACCAAAGAGCCTTCACAAGATTCAAATAGGTTCAAAATTTTGAGTTTTGGCAAAGCACAGTGCTCCATTTCCATTGCAGGCAGCTAAATGATAGGATATAATGTGGAACATTTTTGAAAACCAGGGAGGATATAGCCATGAGGATTAACAAAATTTTCGGGGAACTAAGCTTTAACCAAAAAGTCATGGAAGAACGACTTTCTTCGGAAACTTATCAAAACTTCATGGAAACCCTGCATATTGGAAAACCCCTCGACCGATCACTGGCCGATAACCTCGCGCATAGCATGAAAGTCTGGGCAATAGAGCAGGGAGCCACCCATTTTACCCACTGGTTCCAACCCCTTCGTGGGGGCACAGCAGAAAAGCACGATGCCTTTATTTCATATAATGAAAATGGCCACCTGATCGAACATTTTTCCGGCAGCCAGCTTATCCAGTCAGAACCCGACGCATCGAGTTTTCCTTCTGGCGGAATCCGTTCAACCTTTGAGGCCAGGGGTTATACAGCCTGGGACCCCAGCTCCGAGGTTTTTCTGCTTGAATCCGGACACAGTAAAACACTGGTTATTCCATCGGTTTTCCTGTCTTGGACCGGCATGGTGCTTGACCACAAAACACCTTTTCTGCGATCCCATCTGGCTTTGGAAAATTCGGTTATTCGCCTCCAGCGATTATTGGGGAATCGTCATGCTAAAAGGGTCATTGTTCACATGGGCCTGGAGCAGGAGTATTTTCTGGTTCCCAAGGATTTGTATTTGAAGCGACGGGACTTGCAAATAACCGGGCGGACACTTTTCGGTTTACCAGCGGCCAAGGGCCAACAGATGGAAGACCACTACCTGGGCACCATCAAGCCAAAGGTGCTGTTATTCATGGAGGAGCTTGATCAACAGTTATACCGTTTGGGAATACCGGCCAAAACAAGGCACAATGAAGTGGCTCCCAATCAATTTGAAATCGCGCCGCTTTTTGAAGAGGGGAATCGCGCTATTGACCACAATCTTCAGATCATGAATCTGATGGAGATTATTGCAGACAAACACGGTCTCACATGCCTGCTCCATGAAAAACCTTTTCAGGGGATTAATGGTTCCGGCAAACACCTTAATTGGTCCATTGGCGACAATACGGGAAGCAATTATCTGGAACCCTCTGCCTCTCCATTGAAAAATATCACTTTTCTCATGACCCTTTCAGCCATCCTTCTGGGTGTTCACAAATACGGCGGACTTTTGCGCGCCTCGGTTGCCGACGCTGGCAACGATTTGCGTCTTGGCTCTAATGAGGCTCCGCCTGCAATCATGAGTGTGTATCTGGGTAGTTATTTAACAAAGCTGTTGGAAGATATTGAAGATTCCAAGGCCTTTAACGAAAAAAAAATTAGTGAGATCAGTCTGGGAATTCGCCGCCTCCCCATGATACAGCGGGACACTTCTGACCGTAACCGGACTTCACCTATAGCTTTTACAGGCAACAAATTTGAATTCAGGGCCGCCGGGTCGTCCCAGAACTGCTCGGAAAGCGCCACGGTCATCAACCTAATGCTTACTTATGGTTTTGATTACGTTTACAAGGAATTATCTATAATGTCAGGCGACAGCAAGCAGAATGCCTTGAAAATCATTAAATCCATACTCAGCAATACCAAAGATATTCGATTTGAAGGTAATAATTATGATGATCAATGGGTTATCGAAGCCCAGAAAAAAGGCCTACCCTACTACAAACAAACGCCTCACAGTCTCGAAGAATTGACCAAAGAGGAAACAATCAAGCTTTACAAGAATTATGGGGTACTTTCAAAAACCGAACTGGAATCAAAAAAGGAGATTCGCCTTGACCATTATTGCAAAACAAAAATAAACGAATTCAAAACAGCTGTTAACCTGTGCCACAGCCAGATCCTTCCCTGTGTTGAAGAATATATAAGTGAAATCAGCGACATTCTACTAAAACTCAAAGAGCTGGAAAAGGAATCACCGGCCATGCAGGACAAGCTTGAAATATTATTGAAAAATTATGAAGAGATTCAAAAAAGCATCAATTTTATAGAAGAACAGCTTATCCATTTATCCCAGATCGCTAATTTTGATGCAAAGGCAAAGGAGATACATTCAAAACTGGAACCATCTTTCATTCAATTACGCGGTCTTGTTGACAGTACTGAAAAAATAATCCCGGGAAGCCTTTGGCCACTCCCCTCATATCAGGATCTTTTATCACGCTTTTAATTAATGGTACCTCTTCTGACAAAGTACTTTTCTTAATCAGAAGAGGTACCATTAAGGCTATTTGCAATTTGTTCATGGTCATTGGGTTATAGAACTTTTTATTTTTTTATAGAGCTGCTAAATTGCAATAATTTCTTCAGCACATTATCGATCTTATTTGGCAGTGAGTAGATTCAGCAAACAGTGCAGAGCGGGTTAGTAAGTGGAAGTTGTTGCATAGGTTCAAAAAACCCTTAAGGAACTCAGGTTACCTTTTTCGGAAGCCGGGAAAGGTAAGTTCCAGCAAAATCCAGAATTTTGATATTCCATACATCCTGCCCCAATTCTCCCTTTGTCCAGTAAGTACCCCGACCAAAATCTTTAAGATAATTTTCAATAAAAGAAAGGTATTCCTTGCCTTTCAACAATACCGTTGCCCAAAGCTTTGCGCCTTGAAAACCTGCTTTCCCTGAAGGATAATCATCTTTTGTAATTTTAAATTTTTCAAAAAGTAATGGTTTGGAGTTGATATAAAATTTTAAGTTGAAAAGGTATTCCTCAAATACCCATTCTTCACCATAACCAACTCGTCCAGGGGAAAAAACATCAAAATAAAAAATGCTTGAACTATCAGCTATATTGATGACAACCTCACGTTTTATCCGACTTTGAGCACATGGAATAAACGCAGGTTCAACCAAAAACAAATCCGCATTTTCTGCGAGTCTGATCTGCGCATCCAGACCAACTGCATCTTCAGCATTCATTCCAGGATAACAAAGAGTGCTTGCCGGAGGTAACCAGGATAATGAGCTATCCGGACCAAGATCGATCTGCAAATCAAGCTGATCACCCCCGCGCAAACCACCTCCAGTATCACTGGGATAGGCATTAAAACTGATTCCTCGCCTGAGCACTCTCAGGTGCCCGGGCGGATGAAAAAAGCTGTTGTATTTGCCATTTTCAATTTTTAAAGAAATTTTACCTTTATGAAACAAGCTTGTCCTAGTGCTCATGATCGTGATCGTGGTGGTGGTGATGGAGCGTTGAACTTTGCAAAGTAGGTTTTCCTGCCCAAAAGGCTTCTTTTTCAATCATATTGTCACCCAACAAAGATTCGATCCAATGACAAACAACATTCACACCGGTATTTATTTTCAGATTAGTCATAACAAACCCCAAAGGCCCTCGGGCGGCGAGAATATCGCTTTCCATTTGTGCCAGGTCCACTTCAACATATGGCGCCAAATCAATCTTGTTAACAACCAGCAAATCGCTTCGCGCTATGCCAATACCTCCCTTTCTGGGTATATCGCCTCCTTGCGCCACATCAATAATATAAATCTGATAATCCACCAGATCAGGGCTAAAGGTAGCTGAAAGATTATCTCCGCCGCTTTCGATAAATGCGAGTTTCGCATCGGGAAATTTCTTTTTCATCATCATCAATGCATCATTATTTAATGAAATATCATCGCGAATAGCGGCATGGGGACACCCTCCGGTTTCAACGCCCATAATCCTTCCCTGCTCAAGGGCTTTTTGATTTGTCAAAAACTGAGCATCTTCCCTGGTGTAAATATCATTGGTTATCACGACCATGGAATATTTGTCACGAAGGGTTTCGCATATTCGCAATAACAAATGACTCTTCCCTGAACCTACAGGCCCCCCAATTCCGATTTTAATCCAATCACTCATAAAACACTCCTAACTTCGAAAATAACGAGCCTTTAATGACTCGTGCCCCATCTGGGCCATATCGTATCCCAATGAACATTGAGAGACCATGTCCAGACTGACTTGGCCGGCCAAGCAGCTCATTTCCAAAAATATCATTTCATTCATTTCTTTTATATAGATCTGAGATTCTCTTTGTCCAAGGGGTAATATCCTGACAGCCACCTGCGCCCACTGTCTGAAAAATCCCGATAAAAATGAAATTAAAATATCAGATGATTCAATATCTAGGCACCCTCCCACTACTCCCCAAGCCACACCATGTTGAATGGGCTGGTTTTCCAGCTCACTGTAAATATAGTTTTTTATGGTGTCCAGAAATTCAATTTTATATACATCAGCAACCAAGCTCACCAAGGAGCGACCAATTTGAGCAGAAGCCTCCCGGGATTGATGTGAGGGGCGGTAGAGCCTAGAAATATCATCCAACAAGTGGATTTTTTGCAAATCATTCTTTTTTGCCGCTTCATAGGCAAGCAGAATAAAAATGGCCTCACCTTTTATCAGCGAATGATAAAGAACCTCTTTTGAAAATTCCAGAAGATCTTCCAGCCCCTTAATCCATTTCATTGTTATGGCATATTCCAAACCAAATGAATGGCCGAAGGCACCAGTTGGAAAAGCAGAATCCGAGAAATGGAGCAAGGTTAATAACTGCCAGGATTTATCGCTTGCCATGGCTGCGCCTAAAACAGAAAATATCGCTGGGCCAGAGGAAGCTCAGACATGGGTTCGCAAACGAGAAGTTCACCATCAGCCCTTACCTCATAGGTCTCGGGATTAATTTCCATCACCGGCAATGCATCGTTTAATGGCAAATCCTTTTTTGTGACGGATCTGACATTTTTCAAGGCCACAGCCCGCTTTTGAAGGTCCAACATTTTCGGAACAGCACGATCCATAGCAGCCTGGCTCAAAAATGTCAAACCGGTTGAATACTTGGCGCGACCATAAGAACCAAACATCCTTCGTCCGTAAACCGGCTGAGGTGTCGGGATGGACGCATTAGCATCACCCATAGCCGAGAAAGCTATAAATCCCCCTTTGATAACAATTTCAGGATACACACCAAAAAAAGCAGGGTCCCACAATGTCAAATCAGCTATTTTTCCGACTTCAACCGAACCAATGTAATGATCCATACCATGGGCAATAGCCGGGCAAATCGTATATTTGGCCACATAACGCTTGATTCTGAAATTATCATGCTGGGCTGGGTCCTGAGGCAAACTTCCTCTCTGCACTTTCATTTTATGTGCAGTCTGCCAAGTCCTGGTGATAACTTCACCAACACGACCCATAGCCTGGCTATCACTGGACATTATACTGATTGCACCCAAATCATGAAGAATATCCTCGGCAGCAATGGTTTGAGGCCGAATTCGGCTGTCAGCAAAGGAAACATCCTCAGGTATGGAGGGGTCAAGATGATGACATACCATAAGCATATCTCTATGTTCAGGAATTGTATTAATCGTAAAGGGGCGTGTAGGATTTGTGGAACTCGGCAACACGTTCATTTCTCCGCATACCTTTAAAATATCCGGCGCATGACCGCCACCGGCGCCTTCAGAATGAAAGGTATGAATAGTACGACCCTTAAAAGCAGCTATTGTGTCTTCGACAAATCCGGCTTCATTCAAGGTATCAGTATGAATGGCCACCTGAAGCCCGGTTTTCTCAGCCACATCCAAACAGCAATCAATGGCTGCCGGTGTCGTTCCCCAGTCTTCGTGAAGTTTGAGCCCGCACGCACCAGCCTCAACCTGTTCCATAAGGGCGTCGGGCAATGAACTGTTTCCTTTTCCAAAGAAACCCATGTTGGTGACAAAATCTTCAGAAGATTCGAGCATCCGATGAATATTCCAGGGCCCTGGAGTACAGGTCGTCGCAAGAGTGCCTGTGGCAGGTCCTGTGCCACCGCCCAGCATCGTGGTCACACCGCTCAACAAAGCGGTTTCAATCTGCTCCGGGCAAATAAAATGAATGTGCAGATCCAGGGCGCCTGCAGTAAGTATTTTACCTTCGCCTGCTAGCACTTCAGTGCCTGGGCCGATCTCCATACCTCGGGTGATATTTTCCTGAACACCCGGATTACCGGCATTACCGATAGCCGAAATGCGCCCCTCTTTTACGGCAATGTCAGCCTTATAAATACCCGTGTAATCGATGATTAAAGCGCTGGTAATCACGAGGTCCGGTGCTCCTGATTTTGAAGTTGCCCGAGGGTCCTGACCCATACCGTCTCGAATGACTTTTCCGCCGCCAAACTTCGATTGATCGCCGGCAACGGTCAAATCCTTTTCAACTTGGAGCACAAGAGCTGTATCTCCAAGCCTCATTCTATCGCCAGTGCTTGGCCCATACATATCAGCATAATTTTTTCCGAATATTTTAATTCCCATGGCCAGCTCCTCCAAAACCCCTTTCAGATGCTTTTTTAAACGCCTTTTTTCTGACACTTTCACTATTTAATGAACCATTTACAAGCCCGTTCAAGCCATAGCAATAACGTTCGCCTTTGATATCTATCAGGTCCACATTCAAACTCATACCTGGTTCAAAACGCATAGCAGTGCCCGAAGGAATAGCCAAACGCTTTCCATAAGCAAGGGTTCTATTAAAATCCAAAAATTTATTAACCTCAAAAAAATGAAAATGACTCCCGACCTGTACTGGCCTGTCACCCCGATTAACAACGGTTAAAGTGACGTTTTCACGGTCACTTAATAAATCCTTTTCCTTATCTGATACCCATATTTGGCCTGGAATAATTGAATTTTTATCATGATCGCCTTTCATAGATCCTCCTATTGTATAGGTTCATGCACAGTAACCAGTTTGGTTCCATCGGGAAAGGTAGCTTCCACCTGGACACTGTGTAGCATTTCCGGAACCCCTTCCATCACTTCGCTTCGGGAAAGAATATCAGTACCACGATTCATAATATCTACTACCTGCTTTCCTTCCCGAGCCCATTCCAGAATTTGACTTGTTATAAGTGAAACAGCTTCTGGATAATTCAACAGAATACCTCTTTCCTTTCGGTCCCGAGCTATCATGGCTGCCAGGGAAATAAGCAATTTTTCCCGTTCTCTTTCAGTAAACATATCACACGTCCTCCTTGGACTTTTCTCCTGTTCTGATAGTGTATTCTTCCCCAACATCAACGACAAAAATTTTTCCATCGCCAATATTCCCGGTTTGTGCGGTCTCAATCACGATTTTTATTATTTCTTCGTAATCCTTATTTTGACAAACGATAATTACCATTTCTTTGGGAAGCTTATCATAAATCATATTTCCGATATGTATTCCCCGTTGCTTACCTCGACCTCTAACACTCATCTCCGTCAATGAGCTGAATCCCTTGCTGTCCAAAACTGTGGTTACATCCTTAAGCTTTTCAGGTCTAACAATTGCAAAAATCATCTTCATATTCTGGCCTCCTTTTCACAATTCAATAAAATTTATTCTCTGCCATTCACCGAATTCAAACACAGTTTACCGATCACCTGTCATATTCCTTGACTTAAAACAAATATACAAAAAACTCCCGTTTTGCCTGCCATATTTTTTAGTGTTGCCTGACAAGCCCGGGGCTTTCAGGCCGGACTATCCGGATAGCACCTGTACAGCAGGTGGCTTTTTCTTTTAGTAAACTAATTTTCATTTGTTTACATCTCAACAAACCAATAACACATTATCAATACAGAATTAATTTCAAATTGAAATATACTTTTGAACCTCAATTCCTTCCAGGTTTCCCATATTATCATGCATCACAATTTCCCCATGATCCATAACATAACAAAAGTCTCCAAGCCTGAAAGCCATTTCCATATATTGTTCAACTAATATAATAGTAATCTTTTGCTGCTCTTTAATGGCACGTATGGCATACTCAATACTCTGAACGATTGATGGCTGTATGCCCTCGGTTGGTTCATCAAATAAAATCAATTTTGGATCAAGTATCAACATACGGGCAATTGCCAGCTGCTGTTGCTGGCCGCCGCTCAAATCACCCCCTTTTCGTTTATACAATTTTTTGAGTTCTGGAAACATAATAAAAATATCATCAGGTATTTCTTGATTTTTTATGGATCGGGCTGCCAGACCCAAAATTAAGTTTTCATAAACAGTCAAATGGGGAAAAATTTCTCGCCCCTGGGGAACATAGGCGATACCTCCATGGGCCCTTTTTTCTGTGGGCCATTGAGTAATATTTGCTCCATCATATTCTATGGAACCAGATTCAACCTTGATTAAGCCCATCAAGGTTTTTAATAAAGTTGTTTTTCCAACGCCGTTTCTCCCCATCAACGCAACGACCTGCCCCTTATCTGCCTTTAGAGAAACTTGATGAAGCACCTGAGTAGTACCATAGCCACTAACAATAGAATTAACTTGCAGCAGACTCATGTTTACCTCCATCTCGGCCAAGATACACATCGATAACATAGGGATCCTTTTTTACCTTTTCATAGCTACCATCACTTATCACTCGGCCCTCGTGCAAAACAGTAACAGTGCTTGAGAAACGCTCAACAAACTTCATATCATGTTCAACAACGATAACCGAACAGTCCTTAGCAATTTTTGTTAAAAGAATCCCGGTTTTATCACGTTCCCCTCCAGTCATGCCTGCCACAGGTTCATCTACTAATAACAACTTCGGTTTTTGAATAATTGTTAATCCGATCTCGAGCCATTGTTTTTCACCATGCGCCAATTGAGATGCCAGCCAATTTCGTTTTTCAGTTAAGCCAACTGTTTCCAAAACTTCATCCACTGTTTCGATCGAACCCTTTTGATTATCGAAAAAGGATGAAAACAACTCTCTGTTTTTGGGAATTGATAATCTTAAATTTTCTTCCACAGTTAGAGAACCAAATACCGAGGGGGCTTGAAATTTTCTGGAAATTCCCGCTTTGCAAATTTTTGAAGGCTTCATACGTAGTAAATCAAATTCTTCATTATAAAAAACACGCCCCATATCTGGTTTTGTTTTACCGCAAATCACATCCAGCAATGTTGTTTTTCCAGCACCATTAGGTCCAATAAGAAATCTCAATTCTCGCTGTTTAATGAACAAATTAACATTATTCAAAGCCTTAAAACCATCAAAACTGACAGACACCGCTTCCATATATAAAACATCATTTTTCATCCACAGCCTCTTTTCTGGAGACTGGGCTTACTAATGTCTTAATCTTTTCAAATAAACTGCCCAAACCTTTTGGTAGAAACATGACTGATAAAATAAAAATAACGCCAAAAACATACCACCATGCATCGGGAAAAGTTTCACTTAAACTTGTTTTAACAATATTCACCACAAATGCGCCGATTATCGCACCCTTAAGAGTCCCTCGTCCTCCAATAGCAACCCAGATTGCAATTTCGACCGATGGTAATATCCCCATAGCAGAAGGATTTATTATCCCAACTTGCGGAACAAACAAAGCACCGGCGATTCCCGCAATAGCAGCTGACAATGCATAAATAAAGACTTTATAAGAAACCGGATCATAACCCAAAAATTTCAGCCTGTTTTCACCTTCTCGAATGGCAATCAGGATTCGTCCTGTTTTTGATTGTATCAATAATTTTGAAAGGAAATAAACCAAAAATAGAATTATCACACTGATGATATACAAGGCAATTTTCGTTTCACCCTTGTAAAGCGAGAATCCAGCTATGCTTTCAAATCCGGTTATTCCATTTGTCCCGCCTGTATAGGGTTGCTGCCCGATAAAGAAAATGGAAAGCGATAAAGCCAGAGCTTGCGTTAAAATTGTAAAATAAACGCCTTTGATACCAGAGCGAAATGCCGGAAATCCGATGACAAGCGAAAATAAAACCGGCACAACAATAACCATTATTATAGTAAAGGCAAAATTCGAAAAAGGCTCCCAAAACCAGGGCAATTTTGTTAATCCGCTCCATGTCATAAAATCGGCCAAACCCTGAGCTTGAAAATCAGTTGTTTGTGTTTTTAAGTGCATGGCCATCATATAGGCTCCCAGACTGAAATATACACCATGCCCAAGGCTGAGAATCCCGGTATAGCCCCATAACAAATCAAGACCAAGGGCTACAATGGCATAGGTGACGAATTTTCCAATCAATGCCAACCTGAACTGGCTCAATGCCAAAGGCATTGTGAGTGCAAGAATAATGACAAAGGTTGTGGTTACAGGAAATTTTTTGCTAATCGATTTATAAAATTTAATAATATTATCAATAATTTTCATTACAAACTCCTAATCCAATGCACGTGATTTAAACGTAACAAAACCCTTTGGTTTTAACTGCAGAAAAAGGATAACCACAATAAATACCAGCACTTTTCCCATACTGGAGGTTGTAAAAAACTCGAGAAGAGGGCTGATAATTCCCATCATCAATGCGCCTGCAATCGTTCCCGCCAAACTGCCGACACCACCCATAACAACCACCATAAAGGCATCTACAATATAATTCTGGCCAGTAGAAGGACCAATGGACCCTAAAAGACTAACAACACAGCCGGCAAGACCAGCCAGACCACATCCGATTGCAAATGTTAATGAATCTACCTTACGGGTCTGGATTCCCATGGAAGCGCCCATGGCCCGATTCTGCATGACAGCCCGCATTTTTAATCCATTGGTTGTTTTGTAAATATAAAAATACATGACAGCAATAGCGATAATCGCGATCAGAATAATAAAAATTCTGTTATAGGGAAACTGAATCGTATCTGATATTGATATTCCCCCTTTCAGCCAATCGGGACTTCTAACATCAACATTGGACGCGCCAAAAATATTACGGCTGGCTTGCTGAAAAATCAGACTCAGACCCCAGGTTACCAAAATGCTCTCATAAGGACGGTTATAAAGATGACGAATAATTGACCGTTCAAGTAGAAACCCCAGACCTGCAGCTATAAAAAATGATGCCGGTATCGCAAAAATAAAGAAAAAATCACCCCACAAACCATAGGTCAGATTTTGAACAAGATAAACACTATAAGCGCCAAACATCATGAATTCGCCATGGGCAAAATTGATGATCCCCATAATACCGAAAGTAATACTTAATCCCAGTCCTACCAACAATAATATCGAACTCAAACTTAATCCATTAAACAGCTGCATAACAAAAGTATCCATGGCTTCTCCTTTCGATGATAAAACCAAGCCCCGGAAATTTTATTCCGGGGCCATACATTTACATTTATCGAGGACCCATAACACCAGGAGAAATTACTTTCTGATCAGGAGAAATTAATTCTGGATAAGGATCGGGTTTAACAGGACCATCGGTTGCCCAAACAATTTCAAATTGTCCATCAGACTTCACTTTGCCGATTTGAACAATCTTCCATGTATGATTATTCGTAGGCTCGATCTTCACCAATCCTTCAGGGGCCATGTATTCAACACCACGAACAGCTTCACGCACCTTTGCGACTTCGTAAGAACCTGCTTTTTTAACTGCTTCTGCCCAAAGGTATACCCCAAAATAACCGGCTTCAATCGGATCGTCCGTTACACGATCAGCGCCATATTTAGTTTTATAGGCTTTAATAAAGGCATCGTTCTCTGAGCTTTCCATGCTCATGAAATAATTCCACGATGCATAATGACCTGCAATATTTTCAGCACCAATACCTTTGATTTCTTCCTCAGCTATACTCACGCTCATGACCGGAATTTTATCAGGACCAATTCCAGCAGCCTTTAATTGCTTAAAAAATGCGACATTACTGTCTCCGTTCAAGGTATTAAAAATGACATCAGGCTCAGCAGCTAAAATCTTGCTGATAACTGTTGTGTATTCAGTATGGCCAAGAGGAGTATATTCTTCAGCAACCATCTCACCACCTTCAGCCTCAAGTTGAAGTTTGATGATTTTATTGGCCGTGCGAGGAAATACATAATCTGAACCAAGGAGATAAAACTTTTTAAAGCCCTTCTCTAGCAGCCAGCTAACAGCAGGCATAATTTGCTGATTAGGAGCAGCGCCGGTGTACACGATATTTTTTGACGCTTCGACCCCCTCATACTGTACAGGATAAAACAAGAGATGATCCAGGTTTTCAAAGACAGGTTTTACGGCTTTGCGGCTGGCAGATGTCCAGCAACCGAAAACAACATTCACCTTATCGACCTCTATCATTTTTGTTGCTTTTTCTGCAAAGGTCGGCCAGTCGGAAGCTCCATCCTCTACAACAGGAACAATTTGCTTGCCTAAAAGACCACCAGTTTTATTGATTTCGTCAATAGCCAATAAAGTCGCATCCTTAACCGCCACTTCGCTAATTGACATCGTGCCTGACAGAGAATGTAATACACCAACTTTTATTACATCATTCTTTTTTTCTGAACAGGAGATGAACATCAAACTGATGCCCAACAAAATCAGGAATGAAATTGATAACATTTTTTTCATAAAACACCTCCATAATGTTTCTGTTGACTATGCAAAAAACATACCAAGTCATTATTTTGTATCATTTTGATCCAGTTATCCTGACTTATAACAATTTATCATTGGGAATTTACATAATTTATGTTTTGATATAATTATTTTATTACAATATTATATTATTACCAAAAAACCAATACATATTAGTATCACTTTCATAATAATCATACAATATTGTATAATTATTTGACAATTTTTCACATAATTTACATTTTTTTTGGATCAACGAAAAAAGCTGGAAAACAATTTCCAGCTTTGAAGGTAAATAGGCGATACCGTTAATACAGGTATAGCAGTGATATTCAGTAAAATAAAAAACTGTGAATCAGACACCCCTTAAATAGACGGGTACCATCTCCATTATGCAAGTCTCTAAAAAAAACTATTACTAAATTGTAGGAAACTAAAAATCTTTCATCCGCCTATGCTTTAGTATAAAAAAAAAGCCCGCTCCGAAAAGCAGGCTCATCCATTATCAATAACATATCTTTTACCAAAGGCTGTGGTATCTCATATGAAAGCCTTTACAACCCTATTCCCACTTCACATCATTGTGTTTTTTATGCTTGGACCCATCCACAGCAATACCAGCATAAAGAATAGCCTGGAAATTGCCTAAGGGATACTCAAGAAAATTTGTAGCAGGCGGAACCGATAATGTGGGGTTATAATTCAGCTTGCTTCCAATCACGAACCCGTCAAAATAAAGAGCAAACCCTGTTGTCACATAGGGAAACACAACAAGATGAGTCAATGCTTCATCTTTATGATATATTCCGTAGGTTTCATAATCCTTATCGCAAGGCAATAAAACCCTGCCCGCGCTGCCCAAGCCGACCTGAACAAAGGGATCAGCAATAAATGTACCACCTAAAAAATGAAAGCTCACATAAAAAACTTCAGTGTAAAAATCAATATTCCATTGTTCGACATCATCTCTGAAAAAATCCGCCAAATATGTCCCGCCAAAACCAATATGGTCGTCAATAAGCTCCCAGCCTATTCCCCAAAAGGGATTCTTGCCCTTGTTATAAAAAACATCCCATACTGTATCAAAATCAGGTTCCTGCTCAAAAGTGTTGGCTGTTGCCAATGTTAAACGCATCGACGTATCAGCCGATACCATCGCTGCAATAACTAACATCATTATAATAAATACATTTCTGGTTTTCATTATTAACCTCCTTGATCGTTGTTAATAAAACACCTCATAATAAATAAATTGTTACTTCTCAAATCAATTATGATCAAGCCCCCTTCTCCCAAAAAAATGATAAAATCACCTTTCCTTTTTTTGTTTTTACAGCTAAGTTTACAGAATAAATTAAAAAACAGTAAAACCAATTACAAAACACAAAGCCCTGAACAATAAAATAAATGTTTTGATTTTTTTTATAAAGATCAAGATAATATGAGGTACATGATTTCACATTGCAAACAGTACAAGCCGCAAGGTTCTTGTAAAACTGAGATTTTGCAAAAACCATGATACATGAGAAAGAGTTTTTATTTTATGGTTACCTGCTTATAGCTGAAGTCAGGACTATTATTATCAGCACAGGTGAATAAGATTTTCTTCGATGAAAGTGAGGCCTTATGAAAATTGAATCCTTTACCGTAAAACCCAAAATCCCTGAAAAGCTGCTTCCCTTACAGGAAATGGCCTACAATCTCTGGACAAGCTGGAATTATGAGGCCCAAAACCTGTTTATACGGCTCGATTACGATTCCTGGATAAAATCGGAACAAAATCCTGTGAAGCTCCTGGCCCAGGTGTCTCAGAGCAGGCTGGAAAAAATGGCCAATGACGATTCCTATTTGGCAGCTTTGGACAGAGTCTATCATAATTTTCAAAAATACCTGGCTGATGATCGCTGGTACCAGGGGTCCTATGATAACCTGGTAGCCTATTTTTCCATGGAATATGGTCTTGATGTGAGTCTGCCTATTTATTCAGGCGGCCTGGGAGTACTTTCAGGTGATCATATGAAAACAGCCTCAGACCTGTGCCTGCCTGTAGTCGGAGTAGGCCTACTCTATCGCCAGGGCTATTTCCGTCAGTATCTGAATCAGGACGGTTATCAACAGGAATATTATCCTGAATACGATTGGTACAACATGCCTGTTAAGCTCTGCCTTGATAAAAAAAATGACCCCCGGAAAATCTCTGTGCAAATGGGAGACTCACTGGTATTTGCCCAAATATGGGAAGTCAAGGTGGGTAAAGTATCCATCTATCTTCTTGACACAAATGTTCGGGAAAATAACGACATTGACCGCAAACTCACCTCATCACTCTATGCCGGCGACAGAGACACACGAATTCGCCAGGAAATCCTTTTGGGAATAGGCGGCATCAGGGCTCTTCGAAAACTCGGCATCTATCCGGCAGTTACCCATATGAACGAAGGCCATTCGGCTTTTCTGGCCCTTGAGCGCATCCGGCAGCTCATGGAAGAAGAAAAACTGAGCTTTGACGAGGCATTTCAGGTTTGCTGGGCCACTAATATTTTTACGACCCATACTCCTGTTCCGGCAGGGAACGAAAGTTTTGCAATCGAGCTGGTTGAAAAATACCTGAGAAATTTTATTCACGACCTGGGCATATCCTGGACCGATTTCATGGCTTTAGGCAGGGACAATCCCAAACACGCTCAGGACCCCTTCTGCCTCACAACCTTTGCTCTCAAATCATCGGCCTATAACAATGGAGTAAGCAAGCTCCATGGAGTCATTTCCCGCAAAATGTGGCAGAACATCTGGTATAAATTGCCCGAACCGGAAATTCCTATTTCACACATCACCAATGGGGTTCACCCCAAAACATGGCTGTCCCCCAGCATGGCTGATTTGTTTGACAAGTACTTTGGCCCGCGCTTTACCGAGGAGCCATCCAATCTGGAACTCTGGCAACGCATCGACCGTATCAGTGATGAAGAATTATGGCGCAATCATGAAAGGCGGCGGGAAGAACTGGTTGCCTACACACGGGAGAGAATCAAAAAGCAGCTCATGCGCGCCGAGCGTGAGGACTTAGCCAGAGCAAATGCCGATGAAATGCTGTCGCCCTATAAATTGACCATCAGCTTTGCCAGGCGCTTTGCCACTTACAAACGGGCCAATCTGCTAATGCGCGATCCGGAACGGCTTATCAGATTACTTTCCGACAAGGAAAGGCCGATTCAGATTATTTTTGCGGGAAAAGCCCATCCGCTTGACGGTCCGGGTAAGGATATCATCAAGGAAATCTATCATTTTTCCCAGGACCCGCGGGTTAAGGGAAAAATCCTTTTTATAGAAGACTACGACATGACATTGGCCAAATATCTGACCTCGGGCAGCGACATCTGGCTGAACAATCCGCGACGCCCCCTTGAAGCCTCAGGCACCAGCGGCATGAAAGCCGCCATGAACGGCGTTATGAATCTGTCGATACTCGACGGATGGTGGGACGAAGCCTATTCTTCAGACTCAGGCTGGGCCATTGGGCGCGGCGAGGAATATGATGACCACCGCCTTCAGGATGAAATTGAAAGCAAGGCACTCTACGACCTTTTGGAACGTGAGGTCATTCCCCTGTTTTATAACCGGGGCAGAGATAATTTGCCACGGGGCTGGATACACATGATGAAAAACTGCATTAAACGGAACGGGGAACAATTTTCATCCAATCGCATGCTCCTGGAATATTCCAACAAATACTATTTGCCGGCCCTGGAAAATTTCGCGAACCTTAAGGCAAACAACTATGAAAAAGCGCGAAACCTGACAAGCTACTTACACCGACTAAAGAGCACATGGAAAAACATCAGGGTCCTTCAGATATGGGCTGATAAGGACACCCTTCTCACAGCAGGAGACACCCTGACTGTAAAAGCCCAGGTTAACCTCGACACCCTTAAACCCGATGATGTTGTGGTGCAACTCTATTATGGAACCCTTAACTCGCAGGGAGAAATCAATGATGCTCAAACAATTGATATGGTAACCCTTAAAAAACTAGAAACTGACGCCTGGGAATATCAGGCGGAAATCCAATGTAACCGCACCGGCCGAAACGGATTCAGTGTACGGGTTCTGCCTGAACATGCCGATCTAATTCATTTTTTTATTCCCGGAATGATAAAATGGGTCAAAAACCCATAGATCTTGTTAATCCCAGGGAGACCCACTTCACAGGGTCTCCTTTTCTTTTAGCCAAAGCCATCACCCTTCCAAAAACCTTGAGGATTGGAATCAGGACAAAGCCTTTTTTCATAAACCCGCTTCTTAAAGATCTTTGCCTTTTTGTTACAAAGCAGGCAACATGAAAATAACTCCCTCGACAAGCTCGCCAGCAGAGGATAAATAAGTATAACAAGCATTGATAACAAGCCCCAAAAGATCCGGATTTTTACACTTACTAAAAAACCACAAATTCACAGACATTTTCAGCAAGATTGAATCAGATGACACTCAACTCTGATCAAGAAACAACCGATGATTAATTTAACAGATTAACATCGGGAAATCGGGTCAATCGTTAAACAACAATCATGTTGAAGAAAGCAGAAAAGACAAAGCATAGGGTTTTAAACAAATAAAATCAGGTTGCTCAGTCAATGATGTACTTCAAAACAAAGATGTTGACAGGAAATTGATCTAATTATATAGTAAATTGAAAAAGAAAAGGAGGTACCTATGGTTGAACTTGCTGAAAACCAGATAGCGGAGAAACCAGAGGGACTACAAAGAAAAGTATTCTGCGCCAACTGCATGCATTGCAAACTTGTCCGTATTGCAACTGAAACCCAGGGAAAATATCAATTGCGAGTCAAATGCGATGCCGGTAAATGGAGAAAAAAGTTGGGGGAAGAAAAACTTCACAAATACTTTACAGTGGCCCGCCGCAGTATTGATCTCTGTGAGTCCTATGTATCCATGGGCTCGGAGCGGGAATTTTTAAAGGATTTGAAGAAAACCCTGCCAATCAGAGATGAGGAGTACACCTATTAAAGCCATTCGAATTATTTTTTATTTGTTTTTGTTACTTTTTATGTTGTGGTCATGCGCAAGCACTGTTGATCCCCACAGTCCGGACCTGGAAAAAGTTGAATACTTTCAACTTTCCTATGAAGCTCTTGATAATAATAATTACGATTTAGCCATTTCTTATTACCAAGCCTTTAAGGAGAAGTTTCCTGAGGATATAGACGGAAACACCTGGGCAGACTATGAAATTGCTTTTATCTATC
Source organism: Spirochaetales bacterium (assembly GCA_016937215.1). Lineage (GTDB taxonomy): Bacteria > Spirochaetota > Spirochaetia > SZUA-6 > JAFGRV01 > JAFGWI01. The sequence continues at coordinate 18,063 of JAFGWI010000327.1, forward strand.
ATAAAAAAGGCGACAACAGTAAAAGTCTGGAACTCTTTCAAGCCCTCTTGGCTAAATACGAAGAAGCGCCGGCAGATTCCATGCCCCAGGGGCCCAAAGTATTGGCCCAAAAAGTAATGGAAAAAATCAACCAGGAATAAACCGGAGATCAAGGCCCTTTTATTGATCATACACTCTATGACCACTTGCTTCCAGAAAGCCAGTCAGGTATTTAATCCGGCTAGATAACGAGGCAAAATGAAATTCGTCCTGTGAATCACTAAAAGGACCTTGAAAAACCCGAAAAACACATCTTCCCTCAGGATTTTTAAAAAAACAACTTTCCACTGATTTTACATTTTTTTTACAACTTTTTACCTCACCATGACAACGACAAAATAAAATTAAGCTATGTTTTCATTGTAAGCACCAAATTATCAGGAGGAAAACAATGAAAACCATTAAAACCATTTTGATACTAATGACCCTGCTTTTAAGCGCCACCGCACTTTTCAGCCAAAACCGCTCCACCATCCAGCTAGCCATTCTGCTGGACACTTCCAATTCCATGGACGGCCTCATCAATCAGGCCAAAAGCAATCTGTGGAAAATCATCAACAAATTCGCGGCAGCCAAACGAGAAGGCCAGGCAGCCCGACTCGAAGTGGCTCTTTATGAATACGGCAACGACTGGCTGTCAGCAAAAAGCGGCTACATACGAAAGGTCTTGACCTTTACCGAAGACCTCGACGGGCTTTCCGAAGAACTCTTTCGCCTGGAAACCAATGGAGGCGAAGAATACTGCGGCATGGTTATTCAGCAGGCCATGGCCGAACTTCCCTGGAGCAATCACCAGCGGGACATGAAAGTTATTTATATTGCCGGAAACGAAGGCTTTAACCAGGGCCCCATGAATTTCCGTGATGTCTGCCAATGGGCTGATAAAAAAAGCATCAAAATCAACACCATTTACTGCGGCGACTATAACGGAGGCATCTCGGGCTTGTGGAAAGAAGGCGCCCTTATTGGCGGCGGAAAATACATGAACATCAATCAGGACATGGAAATCCGCCATTACGATACCCCCTACGACGACCGCATTCTTGAACTCAACCTCAAACTCAACAACACCTACATCCCCTATGGCCATGAAGGAAAAAAATTCAAGGAAAGGCAGGAAGCTCAGGACGCCAATGCCATGTCCATAGACAAAAGCGTCCTATCTGAACGGGCCGCTGCCAAATCCACTGGAAAATATTCCAACTCACAATGGGACATCCTTGACGGCATCACCACCGGCGCCATTGATCTGGAAAATCTGGATAAAGAAGCCCTGCCAGCTGAAATGGCAGAGATGACCACATCAGAGCAAAAAGCCTATATTCAGGAAATGAGTGCCCAACGAAAAAAAATCCAGGAGGAAATCGCCGATCTTTCAAGCAAACGGGACCAGTATATTGCCAAACTTGAAAAAGAAAACAGCAATGAATCCAGCCTGGACAAAGCCATTATCGACAGTGTTGTAGACCTGGGCACAAAAATGGGTTTTGATTTTTAAGATTCAAGCCCAAAGGATAAAACACAAAAGCCGCTATTCATCAGGAATGGCGGCTTTTTTTTTACCTGGGCGTTTCCCCCTGGCAAGCATTTTTAAATACAGCTACTGATCATAACAGGCCTGCCAGGGGGTCGGGCTTTCCGCTTAAACTCCTCGCCTGCCCCGGCCATTTAAAAGAACAAAAAACTCAAACATCAAATTGTATCACCCCTCTTTTCAAGCCAGGCAGGCTGCGGGGTAACGCTCCAATCCCTAACGCGAAAACAGGCGGTTAAAATAAATCAAAACCAAGAACTCTCAGTGCAAGCCTTTTTGATTCAAAACAAATATTCTCATTTTTGATGCACCCTAGAGCTTTTCCCCATTGCTTAAAAGCCTGAAACAGGCTATATTCCATTATCAACAAAAATACCCCATTCTTTTCCTGTTATTTTTATTGAAAGGGCTCATTGCTAAAATTCTCATATTTGCATTTAGCAAGCAACAGTAAATTAACCACTTATTATTCGGTAATAAGATAATTTATCGGCGATTCTCATGATTCTTGCAAAACCTCTGTTTTACAAGAACATCGAACAATATATTTTTCACAAAGAGGTTTATTATGGACGGAACAAGACGCTCAAACATCACTACAGGGACCAATGTCGCCATTGTCACAAAGGCTAATCAGAAAAGCGGAGAACTCACCAGCGGCGAAGTGGAAAGTATTCTTACAAAAAGCGAGACCCATCCCCATGGCATTAAGGTCAAATTAAAAAGCGGTGAAATCGGCCGTGTTAAAATCATCGCGCCTCACTGATAAGCTTTTTACACAAGCTTGGAAAACAAAGCTGTTGTCTAAAAACGCTGTGTCACAACACCTTGCACCCCAATATACTGAGTCGCGGCAATTGGGGTGTCAGCCGCACGAGAGTTTCTGCTCCCGGGAATTTACCAGGTAATTTTCTGATAAAAAACAGAAGGCACACGGTAGAAATAATTCACAGCCATGGCCAGGCTGTCAATGCTGATGCGTTCATCCCGGCCATGGAGCATCTCCACATAGCGTTCCAGTGTCATGTTCTGGTCGTAAAGGGAAAAACCATAAACCCTGGTGCCCCTCATGCGAAAAAAACGCGCGTCGGTGACTCCTGAAAAAAGCATAGGCACATCGCGGCAGTCAGGATAAATCGACTGCATTACATCGATTGAGGCTTCATAAAGGGGGGTGTCCGTTTCACTGACATTGGCGGGAAAATAATCCAGCACTTCAACAGAGAACTGTCCATCAATGATTTTCAGCTCTTTCTCAAGCCAGGCCACAACCGATTCAATGGTTTGTCCAGGAAGAATGCGGATATCCAGCTCTATAATCCCCTGGTCAGGTATAATATTGATTTTTTGCCCCACCTTAATAATGTTGGGACTTAGGGTGGTGTGGGAAATCGCGTGAAGATAACGTGCCAACCCTGGCGAGATCCGCTGAATGCGTTTCAAACCAAGTTTAAATAAAAGCGGGGTTTTCAGCATTAATTTTGTCAACCAGGAATAGGGCAAGGATTTTATTGTGCTTTTAAAAAGCCCGGAAAGCTCAAGGCGGTTTCCGGCCTTGGCTAATTTTGCCAGGGCCCTGCTGAGTTTTACAGCCGCGTTATCGCTAAAATAGGGCAAACTACCATGGCCGGCAGTGCCTTTGGCAGAAATGCGCGTCCAGGCCAGACCTTTTTCTCCCACTGTCATGTTAAGCGCGCGTTTACCCTTATGCTTGATGAAAAAGCCACCAGCTTCTGTGACCATGTAATCGCATTTTATTTTTTCCCAATGCTTTTCTACCAGCCAACGCGCCCCGTGGCGGCCGGAAGACTCCTCGTCAGCAGTGGCCAGAAAAATAAAATCACCGGCAAGCTGTTTTTGCTCTTTCACAATTTCCACAAAGGCAACAGCCGAAGCCGCGGCAATACCCAGCATATCCTGAGCTCCCCGACCCCAAATATAGCCGCCCCTTTCCTCGGCGCCAAAGGGATTACAACTCCAGTCATCCTCATTAGCTGGCACCACATCAAGATGGCACATGAACATCAAAGAAGGAGCAGTCCGGCTTTTACCGGGAATTCTGGCAAGAAAATTGGAGCGGTTTTTCTCCTTCTCAAGAATTTCACCCTTAATGCCGTTTTTCTCAAAATACTCCTTTAAAAGCAGAGCATTCCGGATTTCCTGACCAGATTCAAGCGTTCCGTCATTCACGCAGGCATTTTGAATCATTTGTTTTAATAGTGTAACAACCTGTTTTTCCACTGACCTATCCTAATCATTCTCTGAGCTATCCGGCTATTTTACTTCCTGGTAAGAAATTTGTCGCGCAAGCTCAAAACACAAGAGTGTTGAGACCTATTTAGTCTGTTTCAATAGTTGACACTCCCATATAGGGTGTCAATAATATTAATCCTTACTTTGCGCAACAAACCCTACAAAACAAAAAATGGGCTTCTCAGAGTACCCTTCCAAACAAACTCTAAATTAAATCATGAAAAATGTCAAAAGAAAGTACCTGGTCTTTTCTACTTGTTGCCGAGGTTGTTGCATAACCTCAAAATTCAAAATTGTTGTTGATGAATATATTGCCAAAATTCTTTAAGTACCATAGGCCATTTGAAATGCCCATAATTATGGTTACGCAACATTTTCTTCCCTTATCATACTGTTATCATACTGTGAACTGAAACTATCAACAGAACAGACGCTTACGATTCCCAGTAAGCTTTTGCTTTTTTTTTCAAAAACCAAAAATCATTATCGCCTACTTTGTAAATCGATAAACTTGTTACCGGAAATTGCAGTCTTGTAATAATTTTTATATTCAATATAATAGAATTTGAAATATTATTAAGAGTTTGCATTTCATCAAATATGCGCGAACAATTTTCTTTCCATGATGCAAACATCAAATTTAATAAGTGGAAAAAGAATGATGAAAAGATTCAGCGATATTGAATCGCCATCGGTTTTCATGACAAAATAGGATAATTGCTTTTGACAAATAAAACATCTTCATCCAAATTCAAGGACTCGGAAAACAACGATTTTGAAATCATTCAAGGCATAGCCCCCATTCTTCAATTACTGAACAAGCATACCGAATCCAACATGGCTTGCTACAAGCCTACCACCCTTTTCAGACGAATCCAAAGACGCATGGGCCTCTGGCACATTGACAATTTAAAGGAATGCGAGGACTTTCTTAAGGCAAATCCTGATCAGCTTGAAATTTTATACAAAGATATCATGATAGGGGTAACCCAGTTTTTCAGAGAACCCGATTTATGGAATTATGTTGAAAAACAGCTTGTTCCCCGCTTTCTGAGGAATATAAACCCGGGCTATAACTTTCGCATCTGGGTGCCCGGTTGCTCCAGCGGCGAGGAAGCGATTACCATTGCCATGGTTATGGACCATATCATCATGAAGCTTGGCTTAGAAATGGATTATATCATTTTTGCCACAGACATCGATAAAAACGCCTTGAGTATTGGAAAATCAGGAATCTTTCCAATTTCAAAAATGAAACATGTGCCGGATCATTACAGAAGGCTTTATTTTACCGAGTATTCAGAGCAGTGTCAGTTAAAACAATCAATTCAACGACGCATACATTTTATTGAGCATAATTTTATCGAGAATGTTCCCTTTTCCAATATTGATATTATTTCCTGCCGGAACCTGTTTATTTATCTTAAGGTCAATATTCAGAAACATATATTAAAGCATTTTCATTTTTCCCTAAAACCCATGGGCTTTCTGATTCTGGGAAATTCCGAAACCATAGGTCAGGAAAACCCTCTTTACAAGATAATCAATCAGAATTACCGCGTCTATCAAAAAACGCCTCAACTCTGTTATTACGATTTTGATTTTTCAGTTTCAAATCTATTAAAAAAACAAAAGCCAAGTAAGGAGAAAACAATGTCCCCTTCATTCCATAGCCAGATTTCAAAAATTGCCCAGCAGACTCTGTTAAAAGCCTATGCTCCTGCATCAGTGGTGGTTAACAACAAACAGGAAATTCTTTATTTTTACGGCCCCACTGAAAAATACTTGAACCTTCCCAATGGAGCACCTCAGCTTAATCTATATAATATCGCTAAATCTGGCTTACGTTTTAAATTAAAAAACGCCTTGAACGAAGCTATTTCTCAGAAAACAAGCATTAAAGAAAAGGATGTTCAGCTGAAGCGGGGCGATAATTATGTACCCATTGAATTTTCAATTATTCCTTTTCACCACCCTGTAGAAAGGGAATTGCTTTTTCTCATATCCTTTAACGATCAAAGCCTTTATCATCCCTCTATTGAAGCCCCTGCTTCAGATCCCAAGGAAAATAATCAAGCCTATATTGCCCAGCTGGAACTTGAACTATTAAGCGTCAAGGAAGAACTCCAATTCAGCATGGAAGAAATGGAGCGAAAAAACGAAGAGCTCCTGGCTTCAAACGAAGAGATTACCGCGGTTAATGAAGAGCTTCAGTCCACCAACGAGGAAATCGAGGCTTCCAAGGAAGAGATGAAATCCCTTAACGAGGAACTGAATGCTGTTAACAAGGAATTACAGGAAAAAATTCTGGACCTGGAGAAAACCAATAATGACATCATCAATTTCATAAACAGCACCGAAATGGCTACCATCTTTCTTGATAAGGATTTCTGCATCCGCCGCTTCACTCCCAGCATTACCACATTTTTTAACCTGGTTCAGAACGATATTGGCCGTCCTTTGCAAAATTTCACCCAGCATTTCAGTGACACCGAACTCATGATACAGGCAAAGGAAGTGATGGAAAATCTTACTCCAATCAGCAAGGAAATCCACACTAGTCAGGACCGATGGTACATCAGGCGTATCCTGCCCTTTAAAACCCAAACCAATAAAATCGAAGGCATTATTCTGACTTTTATTGATATTACCAATAGAAAACTGGCAGAAAACGCCTTCAGGGAAAGCGAAGGACGTTTTAGACGAATCACCGAAAATGCCACTGACATGATTTACCGCATGAGCCTTCCTGAGGGGAAATATGAATATGTAAGCCCCGCTGCCCTGGATATTTCTGGCTATTCCCAGGAAGATTTTTATGAAAGCCCCCTATTAATCCAGAAAGCCATTCATCCTGACTGGCAGAATTATATTCGCGCGGAATGGGAAAAATTACTCAGCGGTAAAATGCCGCCCTATTATGAATATCAGATCATTACAAAAAACGGTGAAACACGCTGGATCCACCAAAAAAATGTGCTCATTCGGGATGATTACGGGAACCCGACTGCCATCGAAGGAATTGTCTCAAATATCACCGAAAGAAAACAATCGGAAGTCAAACTCATCGAAAGTGAAAAAAAATATCATTCACTTTACGAATCCATGAATGAGGGAATGGCTATTCATAAAGTCCATTATAATGAAAATCATGAAATCGTTGATTATGAAATCCTTGATGTCAATTCAGCCTATGAGACTATTCTGGGTCTTAAAAAAGAAGAGGTTATCAATATTCCGGCATCAAAACTCTACGGAACAGGCGAGCCGCCTTTTCTGGAATACTATGCCAAAGTCGCGGATAGCGGTGAACCAAACTATTTTGAAGTTTATTTTCCACCCATGAACAAACATTTTGCCATTTCCGTTTTTACCCCCAAAAAAGACCATTTTGTTACCATATTTTCCGATATTTCGGAAAGAAAACGAGTCAGCCAGGAATTAAAAAATCAGAAGGAGTTTTTTGAACACGCCATCAACGCCCAGAATGATACTTTTTTTGTGTTTGACCCAAAAACCAATCTCCCTGTAATCTGGAACAAAGCCTTTGAAAAAATAAGCGGTTACTCTCCTGAAGAAATAAAAAACATGGAATCCCTCGCGCCCTATTACAGCAAAGATGATCTCCAGAGGGTACATGATTTTATTCAGCATTCACTCAAAGGCGACAATAACACCATTACGCTGAATTTGCTTTGCAAAGACAAAACCGAAGTACCCTTTGAGTATGCCATTTCGCCTTTTCGTTTTAGCGACCAGAACACCGTGTACCTCATCTCCATCGGCCGTAATATAAGTGATCGCCTAAAGGCCCAGAATCAGCTGGAAAAAAGCCATCTGCGCTTTAAGAAAATCCTTGATAACAACACCATACCCATGATTGTAACTGACAGTAAATGGAATATCACCCAGCTCAATCAGCGTTTTATCCAAACCTTTGGATACTCCATGGATGATATTCCTGACACCCTCAGCTGGTTCAAAAACACCTATCCTGAGGCCAGAAAAAAAACACTTTCGCTTATCCGCTGGAAAAAGGAATCGGAAAAAGCTTCTAAAAAGTCTCAGCAATTGCCGCCTTTTCATATTGAAATGCTCTGCAAGGATAAAACACAGAAAATTGTCCAGCTTAGTTCTGTGAACATCGCTAATGAGAATATTGTTTCTCTTGTGGATATAACCGATCAGATAAATACCCAGAAAAATCTGGAACGGGCACTGACCGAAAAAGAAATACTCCTTAAGGAAATTCACCATCGCGTTAAAAACAATCTTCAAACGGTTTCATCACTTCTGGAGCTCCAGTTATATAATGTCAAGGATGATCTCACCATCGACATTCTCAAAGAAAGCATCAACCGGGTCGGTTCCATGGCGGAAATACACAAACAGCTTTATGAATCCGATGATATTGCCAATATCGACTTTAACCAGTTTATAAAAACTATTTCACATCAGCTTCTCTATTCTTATCAGAAAAGCGGTATTATCTCAATTGAGTTAGACCTTATCAAGATAAATATGGACATCAATATTGCTGTTCCCTGCGGCCTGGTTCTCAATGAAATCATGACCAATGCCCTAAAGCATGCCTTTCCTCATCAGAAAAAGGGGATAATGCGAATTTCTATTACAATAAAGGAGGATTCCTATTACCTGAAGATCAGCGACAATGGCATTGGTATTCCGCCGGAACTGGATACGGAAAACGCGAAATCCATGGGGCTCACCCTGATCAATCATATCGTAAAAGAACAGCTAAACGGCCAGGTGGAATATGAAAACAATAAGGGGACCCATATCCACATCAATTTTCCAGTTAATCCCTATCCTAAAAAAGATAAGGGAACCAAAGTTTCCAGGATGAATTGATCCTTTTGATAAAGGCAGTTTTGTTGCTTTTCAGCTGATTTTTTTTCATGTTTTTTGTTGAATCAGCCTGGTGATATTTTTAGAAAAAAGGCATCGGGGCTTTTACAAGTGGCAACCGGGGCAGCATAAGCGTCAGGGATTGGAGCGGCAGCCGGCCTTTTTTTCAAAAAAGGCCGGCTGAAGAGCGGGGGCACGGTAATTCCGTGCCCTCGCCTTTGAAACCGCGCAAAGCCCGGCCCGGGGGAATGACAGCCTGTACATGAGGTAATTGACTCTGAAAAATCAAGACTTAACCTATATTCTGGGATCTGTCATTCCCCCGGGAGACGCCCTGAATATCAAAAAAAATTACCTTGCCTTGTTTATAAGCTTTGACTATAGTTTAGCCATGATAAAAAATAAAAACCATAAAAGCATCACTGTTTTGGGAGCCGGAGCCTGGGGAACAGCCATGGCCATGGTTTTGGCTAAAAAAGGCCATGATGTTTGCCTCTGGGCCTTAGAAAAGGATGTTGTGGGAGAAATTAACCGCAAACACCAAAACAGCCGTTACTTGAAAGATGTGAAACTACCCGAAAGCCTTGTAGCTGAAGGAGATTTGCTGAAAGCAGCTGAAAATCGTGATGTCATCATCATTGCCATACCTTCGCTTTATGTTCTGGAAAATATCAAACGCCTTTTGAGCGTGGAAAATATTCGTGAAGGAAAAAGCCTGATCGCCCTTCTGTCCAAAGGCTTTGTGGAAACCGACAAGGGGATACGTTTGCTGGTGGAAACCTGCGAGGACTATTTACCAGGTTTTTATAAAAACAGCTTGATTTATGTGTCCGGCCCTTCTCACGCCGAAGAGGTTGCCCAGGGCAAAGTCACGGGGCTTATCAGCGCGTCACTGAGCGGCATTAATGCCATTAAAATCAGGGAGCTTCTGTCAGGGGAAAACCTCATGGTTTTTTCATCCTTTGACGTGGTAGGGGTTCAGATCTGCGCGGCTATGAAAAATGTGATAGCCATTGCTTTTGGTATGTTCGACGCGTTAAAGGAACTGTCTGAAAAATTCGGCGACAACACTGAATCGCTTTTACTGGCTGCCGGCTTGAATGAATTGCAGATCCTGGGAAAAGCCATGGGGGCCTCTCACCCCGAGACCTTTACGTCCATCGCTGGTGTGGGAGATCTGGATGTAACTTGCCGTTCGATTTATGGGCGAAACCGCCGTTTTGGTCGTGAGATTATTTTAAAAAAACTGATCGAACCCTATAAAAATATCGATGAAATTAAGGCTCATCTTAACCAGATCGGCTATCTACCCGAGGGCTTATTTGCCGCTGACCTGGCCCATGAGCTTATTGAAAAGCACCATCTTAAAATGCCTATTACTCAAGGGGTTTATCAGGTGCTCAGCCGAAAGCAAAGTCCCTTGAAGGTGGTGAACGGGATTATCTCCAGCTTAACCCGGGGTGCTAATGGTGAAAGTCAAAAACAATCTGAGATAAAACTTTAACCTGAAATAATAGCCAAAAGAAGTTTCACGTTGTTAAAGGGCAGAGGGAATGGGTCAGTACTCTCGTCACATGGGTTCACAACCATGGCAGCTCTTCTCCTGTACAAAAAGTCCATTTGGAGCGCCAATAGAAAGAGAGACAGGGGCAGACAAAAGCTTTGTTTTTGGTTATATTTAGCGGGAAATGACTGCGCGACCTCGAAAACGAAAAAAAAACAAGCCCAAAGGCTTAAGAATTATCCTCTATTCAGTGATTATCGCCTTAGTACTGGTAACTATTCTCCTGGTGCTTCCCCGCGACAAAGAGGAAAAACTGGCCATCAATCCTTCCGCAACCGCGACCCCAATCCCCTATATTGATGTACCAGAGGAAACAATAGAACCAAGACAAACACCGGCAAATGATAAGTCAAAACCTCTTGATGATCCATTACCCCAAAAGGAAAAAAACCGATTGGCGATTGTTTTTGATGACACTGGTAATTCTTTGGCAGATTTAAAGCTGCTATTGGACCTCCCCTACCCTATGACCTTCGCGGTTCTGCCAGGCTTGGCCAATAGCCGATCTGCTTCTATTAAAGCACATAAAGCTGGCAAGGAAGTGATTCTTCATCAGCCCATGGAAAGCCTGGGCGGAGAAAACATGGGCCCCGGCGGTATTGATACTACTATGGCTGTCTGGAAGATGCAGGCTGTTCTCACGGACAACCTTGATTCCATTGAATATGAAAGAGGTATCAACAATCATATGGGTTCCAGGGCAACAGCTGATGTGATCGTGATGGACGCGGTGATGGAAGTGCTTGAATCGCGCCATCTCTTTTTTCTGGACAGCCGCACAACATCCGAAACCCTTGCCAAGGATTCGGCCAGGCGTTTTCAGGTGCCCTTTTTACAGCGTTCGGTGTTTTGGGATAACGAGACCAATAAAGCCTATTTAAAAGAGCAATGGGAAAAAGCCGTGGAGCTCAGCAAAAACCAGGGCCAGGCAATACTGATAGGCCATGCACACAACGCGGCAAAAATAGCCGAAGTGTTAAAGGAAAATTATCAAAAAGCCAGCCGCTATCTTGATCTGGTTTATTTAAGTGATTTATTAGGAGACAATCGATGAGAATTCTAGGTATTGAAACATCCTGTGATGAATGTTCAGCAGCTGTTGTTGACAATGGGCGCACCATACTGAGCAATATAATCGCCACCCAAATTGAAGCTCACCGCCCCTTTTATGGCGTTGTTCCGGAAATCGCCTCGCGCATGCACACCGAATGGATCATTCCGGTGGTAAAAGAAGCCATAGAGCAAGCTGGTATTGAAGAAAACACCATTGATGCTGTTGCCGTGACTTCAAGACCAGGGCTTATCGGTTCTCTTCTGGTCGGAATGTGCTTTGGAAAAGCCTTTGCCTTTTCAAAGGGAATTCCCTTTATTGGCATTGATCATATTGAGGCCCATCTTTACGCGCCCCACCTGGAACAGGATATCAGCTACCCCTACATCGGACTTCTGGTTTCAGGAGGCCATTCATTGATCACCTATGTGCGCGATTTTGACGACTACGATGTTCTGGGCACAACCATCGACGATGCCTGCGGAGAAGCCTTTGACAAGGTGGCCAAATTTTATGACATTGGCTACCCCGGCGGAGTGGCTATTGACAGGCTTTCCAAAGAAGGCGATGACAGAGCCTTTAATTTTCCCAAGCCCTCACTTCACAAGGGTGATCATCAATATGATGTTTCCTATTCCGGTCTGAAAACAGCGGCCGTTAATCAGCTGGATCTTTTCTGGAACGGTGAAGCAGAAAAATCCAGGGCCAATATTGCCGCCTCTTTTCAGCGCGCGGCTATTGATATTATTGCCAACAAGGCGATTAAAGCAGCCCGGGACAAGGGCGTGAAGAAAATAGTTGCTGGAGGCGGTGTATCGGCCAACAGTTATTTACGCAGGAAAATGGCTGACCAAAAGGATATTCAGGCCATATTTCCCTCTTTGAAACTCTGTACCGATAATGGAGCCATGATAGCCGGGCTTTCCTATCATCATCTGAAAAAGGGACGACAGTCGGAATTGAACTTGAATGCCTCGGCAAGGGTACCTTTGTTTAAGAAAAATTATCCTTAAAATGCTCATATACAAGTAAACCACAAGCTGCATAGAAGGTGCCATTTTCTTTGGTGAAAAAGATAGTTTTTAGAGATGCCCTTATGAAAATCCCTGAATTCCCTATACGATTGGATTATTCCAGGTTAATAGGAAAAATCATTCTAACCAGAGTCCCTTTTCCCTCTTCACTGGAAATCGATATTTCACCTTTCAGCGCTTTGACAATTTCCTTGCAAATGGCTAAACCGATTCCGGATCCTCCGGTTACTCGTGTCCGTGACGGATCCACCCTGTAAAAACGCTCGAATACATGGGCCAAATGTTTTTCGGAAATACCAATACCAGTGTCCCTGAAAAGAATTTTACAATATTTTTTTTCCCTGATTATTTGAATAATTATTTTTCCCCCTTGGGGAGTATACTTAAGACTGTTTGAAAGCAGATTGCTGAAAACTTGACATAATTTATGTTTGTCGGTCATAATTTCCAGATCATGTTCTGTGTATTCCAAATAAATTTCTTTTTCTGCCAATGCAGGTTCAAAGCTTTGTAACACATGAAGCATAAGATCATTCAAATTTTCTCTGGTTAACTCGAGTTTCATGGTTTCCGCGTCATAATGAGAAAGAAGCTCAAGGTCCTTTACCAAAGCTGACAAACGAAGGATTTCCTCATGAGTACTTTTTAAGCGATCTACATCCAGCTCCCACACACCATCCAGATAAGCTTCAATCTGTCCTTGAAGGGTTGTTAAGGGCGTCCTAAGTTCATGGGCAATATCCTGGGTTAAACGTTTTCGCAATTTTTCCTGTATATACAAATGCTCTGAAAGGTTGTTTATGCTTTGAATCAATTCATTGATTTCCCGAGTACTTGTTACAACTTCAACCCTATGATCATAGCTTCCTTTTGCAATATCAATGGCAGCCAGACTAACTTTTTGTATAGGATAACTAATGGCCCTGGAAAAAAAATAGGCCAGTATAAATGAAGTTATAAAAAGAATTATGGTTAAATAAAACAATAAATTGTTGATGGTATCAATAAAAAACAAATCAGCTTCTGTATAATAAAATGGCCCATAATAGCCTATCACCATGGTCCCTACAGCTTTGTCATGAACAAGAAGTGGATATTCCTGATGAGTGAGACCTCCTTTCACGGAAGGATAACGCGAGGTCATACGAAAGGTCATTTGTTGAATCATGTCCTGACAAATGCCGGAATTATAATCCACGGCATTCCAGACATCTTTCTTTTTCAAATCCTTCACATGGAGAATCATGCCTTCTTCGAGAACGCTAACCCCGATATCCTGAATCACCTGAGTGTTCCATCTTCCATCAAGGTATTGATTTTCAATTAATTCACGCACACCTGCATTCTTGTCTTCCTGCTTGCGAATGGCATATTCCTGAAACAAACTTTCCAGAAAAAAATTCACAAAGACATTCACTGTTATCACCCCCACCATTGCCACTGTCAGGAAAATCAAAAAAAGCTTGAGGCGAAGTGACATATTCATTTTACTCATCCCACTGGAATTTATAACCCAAACCATGCACGGTTAATAAATAACGCGGTTCATGGTAATTGATCTCCATTTTCTTTCTTAAATTCTTGATATAAGTATCCATAGTTCTGTCCGCGCCTGAATAGGATTCGCCCAAAGCAAAATGAATTAAATCCTCCCTGGAAAAAATTCGGCCAGGATTAGCTGTCAGTGTTTCCAGAATTCTGCTTTCATTTGGTGTGAGTTTTAAAACAGCATTATCCCGTCTCACTTCCATAGTTTTAGTATTGATGGTTACTTTTCCCTGATTCAGCATGAAAATTTCACGCATCGCTTGTCCTTGGCTTCTTCGAATTAGAGCTTTCACGCGCGTAACCAATTCCCGCGGACTAAAAGGTTTTGTCAAATAATCATCAGCACCTTCACAAAAACCTCGAAGCAAATCTTTTTCTTCAACCTTGGCTGTCAGCATAATAATTGGTATACGGGAGAACCCTCGAATCTGACGGCAAACCTTTTCTCCAGGAATATCAGGCAGCATAAGATCCAGCACCACGCAATGAATTGGCCGCGTTTTTACAATGTCCATGGCCAGGGTTCCATTGACCGCCTGATAAATCTTAAATCCTTCTTTCTCAAAATAAGAACTCACTATCTCAAGGATTTTTGCTTCATCATCAACAACAAGAATTGATTTTTCTATCATAAGGTCTAGTTCACTATATCATAACCCTGATCTTCAATTGCCTCATATATGCTTTCCAGGCTTGATAGATTCTCATCGTATTGAACAGCTACCAGTTTATTCTCAAGACTGACTTCAACCGATTCAACACCTGCCAAAGCTTTAACAGCCTTATTGACTGCCATCACACAATGCTGACAGGACATTCCTTCAACTTTTATTTCAGAATTTATCATAGATTCTCCTTCACACTAAATTGTTATGCTAGTCACAAAAAAAATACTTTTCTATTTTATCAAGGCTTTATATGCCTTTAAACGAAGGGAATTGGTTAACACCGACACAGAACTGAAAGCCATGGCTCCTCCGGCTATCATGGGGTTCAAAAACCCAAGAGCAGCAACGGGTATACCGATAATATTATAGATAAAGGCCCAGAACAAATTCTGCTTTATTTTTGCCATGGTTTTTTGCGATAAGCGGATTGCTTCAGGAATCATTCGCAAATCACCGCGCATTAATGTGATGTCAGCAGTTTCCATAGCAACATCTGTTCCTGTTCCAATGGCCATACCTATGTCACTGGCAGCCAAAGCAGGGGCATCATTAATTCCATCACCAACCATTCCCACAATTTTTCCAGCTTCCTTTAGCTTTTGAACCTCCATTTCCTTGTTTTCAGGTAATACTTCCGCAAGAACATTATCTATACCAAGAACAGAGGCAATATACTTGGCTGTTCTCGCATTATCTCCGGTAACCATGTAAAGATCTATATTCATTTGGCGAAGCAGTTCAACCGCTTCTCTGGATGTTTCCTTGATCGGATCAGCCATGGCAAAAAGCCCCATTATTTTATCATCCTCTGTCATGATAACAGTTGTTTTACCCTGGGTTTCGAGAGCATGGATTTTATTTTTAAGATCATCCACGATAAAACCACTTTGACTTATAAAATTCTGTGTTCCAATCCTGTAAATTCTACCATTCAGATGAGCTTCAATCCCTTTTCCTGAAACAGCCTTAAAACTGGAAACATCGGGTAAATCGGAAAATCGTTCCTTTCCCATATGATAAATGGCTTCACCCAGAGGATGTTCTGAAGCCTTTTCGCAAGCAGCTCCAAGACGCAGAAGCTCACCTTCCTTAACATCATTCAATGGAATGAGATCGCTTACCATGGGAGAACCTTTGGTAAGGGTTCCTGTTTTATCCAGTATAAGAGCATTGATTTTGCAGGCTTGTTCAAGGTGCTCACCGCTTTTTATCAAAATACCCAGCTCAGCGCCCTTACCTGTACCAACCATTATCGCTGTTGGAGTTGCCAGGCCCAAAGCACAGGGACAGGCTATAACCAAAACCGAAACAGCACTAACAAGGGCAGATTGTAAAGATGCGGTAAGCACAAACCAGACAATAAAGCTTATTAAGGCTATGGCCAAAACAATAGGTACAAATATACCTGAAACCTTGTCTGCTATCTTTTGAATAGGCGCTTTGGAACCCTGGGCCTCTTCAACCATATGAATAATCTGTGCTAAAACCGTATTTTTTCCAATTTTCTCAGCCCTGAACACAAGCTTTCCAAAACGGTTTATGCTCGCGGCAAAAACCTTGTCTCCAGCTTGTTTCTCAACAGGCAAGCTTTCTCCTGTTAGCATGGATTCATCTATCGCTGAATTTCCCTGAACAATCTCGCCATCAACTGGAATTTTTTCACCCGGCTTGACCATGATCATATCACCTATCAATACTTGCTCCAGGGGGATTTCTTTTTCAACACCCTCCCTTATCACCAAAGCTGTTTTTGGCTTAAGGCCCATCAGTTTTTTGATAGCTTCCGAGGTTTTGCCTTTGGCCACAGCTTCAAGTAATTTTCCCAATAATATAAGTGTAATCAACACGGCCGAGGCTTCGAAATACAAGGAATGCATAGTGCCAGCCATGGTTGGAGCAAAAAATCCGGAATAAAGGCTGAAACCATAGGCCGCGCTTGTTCCCAGTACAACAAGTACATCCATATTTGGACTTGCGGCCTTCAAGGCCTTAAAAGCATGTTTATAAAAGCGAAATCCAATAATAAACTGAACAGGCGTTGCTAAAATCAATTGAAATACCGGATTATGGAGTATACCAATTCGCAGTCCGAATATCATGGTAATCATTCCTACCAACATTGGAGCTGAAAGTATGGCAGCCAGAATGAAGCGCCATTTCAAATCAAAAATTTCCTTCTTCCTAAGTTCCTTTTCCTTATCAGCCTGTACTTCCTGCTCTGCTTCAGCCCCATACCCTAAATCGATCACAGTTGAAATAATCCGGCTCAAATCAAGAACTTGTTCATCAAAAGAAAGCGTGGCCTTATTTGTGGCCAAATTCACATTGGCCATATCCACACCCTCAAGGCGCTTCAATTTTTTCTCAATCCGATTTGAACAGGCAGCACAAGTCATTCCGCTAATGTTTAAGGTGACTTTTGAAATGCTTTCCATAATATTCCCTTCAAAACCTTATTAAAAAGATAATCATTTACCAAAAATAGGTCAAATAATGACTTAATTTCAATTCGGTGCAGTTACAATTCCAAATATAAACTATTAGTATATGTTCAGCTAATGAATTTTGGGCGTTGCCTGCTTCCATTCCATTCCAGCAGGCCGGGCTTTCCGCCACTTCGCTGTCG